>CAYFSO010000088.1:0-13077 GCA_964345775.1 uncultured Leptospiraceae bacterium
AACCGCCGACACGGGGATTTTCAGTCCCCTGCTCTACCGACTGAGCTACCTGACCGTTAAAAACAAAAACACATATAAAATCTGACATGGAAAAGTCAATGATAAAATTCCATATAGTCCTTTTATTTTTTGTTTTGTACAGTTACCCTGCACACGGTGAAGATACATGGCAGTACTATTACCGCAAGGGCACCATAGAATTCAATAACGAGATGTACGATTTCGCCGTGGAAAACCTGTCAAGGGCCCTTAAGCTGAATGATTCATTATACCAGGCAGCAAACCTCATGGCCGAAATATACATGCGCAATAATATGAAAAAGAAGGCCCTTGATTATTACGTAAGATCACTTTCCATAGATCCCACGCAGCATGAAATTCACAACAAGGCCGGGTCTTTATACTGGTTCTACCTGGAGATTGACGAAGCATATTATCACTTTCAGAAGGCCATCGAACTGAAAGAGAATTATATCCCCGCCCATATCAACCTGGTCAGGTATTACGTGTTCAGGAAAGACAGTCTGAAGGCAGAAGAGCATTTTAACACCTGTCACAGGATCGGGAAAACGAAAAGTGATCCCCTAATACGGGAAGCGGCGAAACACCATCAGCAGGGCAAGACAGGCATTGCCATACGCAAGTACCGGGAAGCCACAGGGGTAAATCCAGCAGCGCGCCGGGCGTATTATCAGCTGGCCAACCTGTACAGGCAGGAGAAAGACATCGAAAAAGCCATACAGGTGCTGGAAACCCTGCTTGACGTGAAGCCTGATGATGAGAGATCGCTGGTCACCCTGGCCCACATGTATTTCACCTCGCTTCCCTTAAAACAGCGGAAACGAAAACTAAACCTGGCACTGCGTTACCTTGAGCGGGCGGTATCGATAAATCCCGAAAACGAAACCTCCTGGCTTCTCATGCATGACATCCATTCGTTCATGGGGAACGACGTACAGGCATCCGAAGCGTTACGCCGGGCGCAAGAACTGGGGGAATGAACCCCGTCCACCATCGTTGTAAACATATAATTATTTAAAATCACATGGTAATCAATTCTAATATAACAAATATTCACATGTATTTGTTCTTGACATGTGAATATTTATGGATTTATGTTCAGCCTTAAAAAACTTTCAAGGGGGACTATCATGCTGGGACTTGGAGATTTCTGGGTATTGCTGGTGTACGTGCTGTGCATACTCAGCGCCCTGTTATGTGCCGTTTATGGTATCATCAAGTGGAACAGCGATGGTGATGCAGACGGCCCGGAACAGCAGCAATGGGTTGAAGAAGAAATCAAGATAGAAAAAACACTCTAACAAGGGGGAAAAGCGAAATGACCATTTTTCTTGTCGCACTATACCTTCTGGTTATCGCAACACTTGGCTACCTGGGATACAGGAAAACTCACGGAGCATCTGATTACCTGGTTGCGGGAAGGGACATACATCCATACGTAATGGCACTCTCTTACGGTGCCACCTTTATAAGTACATCCGCCATAATTGGTTTTGGTGGCGCAGCGGGGATATTCGGGATGGGGATCCTGTGGCTTACCTTTCTGAATATTTTCGTGGGTATTTTTATCGCATTCATTTTTCTTGGCAAGCGTACAAGGCTCATGGGATACCACATGAATGCCCACACGTTTCCTGAATTTTTATCGAGGAGATACCAGTCTCCGTTTTTACAGAAGTTTGCCGGTATCATTATATTCATCTTTATGCCCCTCTATGCCGGGGTGGTATTGATCGGTGCCGCCAAGTTCATCGAACAGCAGTTCGTGATCGATTACACAACAGCCCTGTTCTTTTTTACCCTCATTGTGGCAGTCTATGTTATCATGGGCGGCCTTAAGGGGGTCATGTACACCGACGCCTTCCAGGGAACCCTCATGTTCATTGGTATGGCAATTTTGATCATATATACCTATTATTCAATGGGAGGGATCGTTGAGGCACATTCCTCACTCACGGAAATGGCCCCACCTCCGCCATTTGTAGCCAAGGGACATACCGGATGGACCTCCATGCCGGCCCTGGGATCTGATTTCTGGTGGGTACTGGTCTCCACCATCGTGATGGGTGTTGGTATTGGCGTTCTGGCACAGCCACAGCTGGTAGTACGTTTCATGACCGTCAAAAGCAACCGGGAACTGAACCGGGCAGTATTCATTGGAGGTGTATTCATTCTGCTTATGACCGGTGTGGCGTTCGTATCCGGTTCTCTTTCAAACGTATTCTTCAGCAAGAACGTGAACCAGGTTGAATTCTGCGAAATAACAGGCGCCATAGCAGAAACCTGTCCGGGCAGTAAAATGGTGGATGTCACAAAAGATAATCTCGGCAAGTTACGGCAGGCTCATCCCGGTATTCAGCCGGGGGACACTATTGACATCCACAAGAACGTGCCACACAAGATAACTACAGACGGCTCCATAGCCATCGTTGCGGCAGGCGGCAAGGTGGCCAACATTATCCCGCAGTATATCAAGCAGGCCATGCCCAGATGGTTTGCCGTTCTTTTTATGCTGACACTGCTGGCAGCGGCCATGTCAACCCTGAGTTCACAGTTCCATGCCATGGGAACCGCCATTGGCCGTGACTTCTACGAACAGGTGGAAAAAGGACGTGAATACTCCGAAGAACGCAGTGTATTCATAAGCAAGCTGGGAATAGGGTTAACCATCATTATCAGCGTATTGCTGGCGTACATGCTGCCAAAGGTATACGTGAAAGGGGAAGCCATAATCGCCAGGGGAACGGCCATATTCTTCGGCCTCTGTGCCGGAAGCTTCTTACCAGCGTACGTGGGAGGACTTTTCTTCAAACGGATAACAAGGGCTGCCGCCATAACGGGTATGATAGGTGGTTTTCTCACCAGTGCGTTCTGGCTGCTCTTCGTTCATGCCACGGAATCATCGGTAATCGGCTTAAGCCAGCTGATTTTCGGTAAACCTTTTCTTTTTGGTAAACCATGGATCATAGTAGATCCCATGTTTATCGCGTTACCGGTTTCTGTGCTGCTCACAGTAATCGTCTCATTTTTCACACAGAAGCTCCCGGAGGAGCACCTGGATAAATGTTTCAAGAATATTTAAAGTCACGTTTTACTGCACCAATCGCTTTCCATGGAAAAGGGCCTGCCGGTACAATGGCAGGCCCTTTTTATACAGTATTTACATTGACATATTATTTTTCTGATCCACTATTGCAGTCACAATAAATACATTTCATGGATGCACCAATGAACCTGAAAAACTCGTTAATTGTAAAACTGTTCGCGGGTATTTTTACCGGCATACTGCTGGGAATAACACTGAGCCATTTTAACATACATTTTCTTCTCAGCACCATCAAGACGGCAGAGATGCTTTTCGGTGCCTTCTTGAAATTCATTATCCCGCTTGTCATTATAGGTTTTGTCCCACCCGGCATAATTGACATAGGAGGCAAGGCAGGTAAAACCCTTGCGATAACCATCCTGCTCGCTGTTTCATCAACCCTCATCGGGGGCCTGGTTGCATATACAACCGGCTCTGTTTTCCTTGAATCCCTTGTGGGCAACCTGGGGGCAGGTACCGAGACAACGGCCATCGAGCCGTTGTTCACGCTGGTAATCGATCCTCCTTTACCGGTATTTACTGCCCTTGTACTTGCCTTCACTTTCGGCCTGGTATTATCGTCAAAACCACTGGTGACTTTCAGAAACGTATTTTATGAGCTGAAGGACATAGTAGAAATAATTATTCGAAAAGCCATTATCCCCCTGCTCCCCTTTTATATTGCATCCCTGTTCTGCTCCCTGAGTGCAACGGGTGAGATCATACCTATCCTGACCTCGTTCGCAAAACTATACGGGGTGATCATCGGGCTTCAAATAGGAATAGTTGTAATAGAGTACATCATCGCCGGCACATTGACCCGCAGAAATCCCCTGGATCTTATTAAGAACATGATACCCGCCTATCTTACCGCCTTTGGTACACAGTCATCGGCCGCAACCATCCCTGTCACCATTGAGAGTGCCAGGAAGAATAACATATCCGAAGACATCATAGATTTCGTCATACCGCTTTGCGCCACCATACACCTGGTAGGTGACATGATAATGATAACACTGTCATCCATGGTACTGGTCACCATGCAGGGTGGAACCCCTGAGCTCATGCAGTATATCCCATTTATCCTTCTGCTATCTGTTACCATGATTGCCGCACCGGGTATACCCGGTGGAGGGGCGATGACCGCGCTTGGGCTGCTTGAGGAGATGCTCATGTTCAACAATTTCCAGAAAGGCATGATCCTGAGCCTGCACATGGCACAGGATTCATTCGGGACCGCCTCAAATGTCAGCGGGGACGGCGCACTGACCGTTATCGTTGATTACCTGACAGGAAAAATGAAGAAGTAGGCATTACATTGCCGCTTCTACTCCAGGAGCTTTGCCCTGCGTTTCTGGACGGGGTACACGGTTTCTTTCTTTGATACACGTTCAAGATCTTCTTCACGTACGGGACTGGCAAGTGACAGTAGTGTGTCAGTCTCTGTTACCCTGAAGATGATCTTCTCGGTAGTCCTTTCCGGTCGTACAGGATCAGATGCGGGCACGTAACTGACCAGGAGATCATCGGTTGATATGCCATCGTAACTACCAAGATTTACCAGTACGGAATCATCAACATACTCCAGGATCCTTCCCCTGTAGGGTATCATCTCGTAGAGTTGCCGCGCAATACTCAGCGAAATGCCTGATACCGCAAATTTACCCTGGTCTTCCGCCTGCAGGTTGCCGATAACAACACCTGTTTTCATGTTCATCACTGATATGCCTGTTCGTATGAAATTTCCCGATACCTCGTAATTCCCGTAGAGCAGGAAATCAAAAGACGGTATATCACCTTTTTTCATCAGCTTGTGTACATCCCTGAGTACCTCATCTATGGGCCGTGTACCTCCCTTAACCCGGTTATTTACCTGCATGCGGCTTCTCGTGGGAACATTCCGATAACGGCCAAACTGGGAAAACGCGTAATTAACGGCATTGGAGAGGACGGCTCCCCCGTCAGGATATGGAGGGATCCCTTTCATGCTGACCAGGTCAAGCAATAAAACCCGCGGAATATCCCTTTCGGGCAGGTCTTGTGAATACCCCACCCTGTGATACAGGTGATCACGTCTTTTAATAATTGCAACATTCAGCCTGTCCCGTGACCGGGTTGACGTGTTCATGGAATGCAGTTTTTTCAACTGCTCAACATAGAAACGGTAATAATCACGCACCAGGTATGAATCCGCAAGATCCTCACGGGGTTTCTCTGCCATGGGGTTGAGGAAAAGAGATCTTCGAAGATGCAGGAGGGAATGCTCGGGCAGATTCTTCTTGCGGAAGTCCTGCGCATGTTCATACTCGTTTTTCGCCAGTCTGACCCTGAGAGGATGTCCTGTCTTGTAATTATTAAGGACAAGAAATTGTGCTCTCTTCTCGTAGACCAGGCTGTTCAGTGATTGCTGGTCAACAGCCCTGGTATACCCTGAAAGGGCCTTTTCATTATCACCGTTCATCTCGTTGGCAAGGGCAAGGTTGTAATGGGGGATACTCATTTCAGGGTAGGTTCCTACTACTTTTTTGTAATAGGAAATGGCCGCATCAAGGTCACCGGCATAATAAGATATATATCCAAGGAACCTGTTTGCCTCCAGGTTATTGGGGCTGATACTCAGTGCCTTCTTGAACTCATCTACCGCCTGGGCAACGAGATCGCTTTCGCCGCTTTCAGTGAACCTGGTAAAAAGCAGGTTCCCGTAGGAAACGTATCCCCTGGGATAATCCCCGCGGGACTCGATGGCCTTTGCGATATATTTCTCCGCCTCGTCATAACGTTTTTCCCTTTTCTTTATCTCACCCATCAGGAGAAGAGAATCATAATGGAAGGGGTTGGCGGTGAGCACCCGGTTCAGCAAACGCTTCGCCCATAACATTTTACCCATCCTGAAGTACAGGTATGCCATTCCATAGCGTGACTGGTTATTATCGAGGGAAAGCCTGTTCAGTTTCTCATAAATATTTATGGCTTCATTAAACCTGCCTATCCCCGTCATGGCCCTGGCCATTCCCAGGAGGGCATCTTCATCGTTCTCGTACAGCTGCAGCACCCGCTCGTACAGTGATATGGCTTCGTCGTATCCCCCGGTTTCAACATATGAATGGGCAAGACCGGTAAGGGCTTCCCTGTACCGTGGATTTTTCTGCAGCGCACTCTGAAAAGAAACTATTGCAGAATATACCTCCCCCTTTTCAAGGTGTTCCCAGCCTTCCTTGTTGTGGTACACCGCATTCTTTGAATACAGGGGGACGGTAAGGGGTATTGTTACCAGCAGGAGTATGATGGTAATAATGTTCGTTTTCATATTCTTCATATCACCAGTATTGTCCCAGGGAATATTCTGTCACATTATCTCACTTCATATTTCTTCTTTTGCAGAAAGTCAACAAATAATTATACCATATGGAATTGACAAAATAATCCACTTGCGATTGAGTAGATTCTTCACTAAAAGCTGAAAGGGGCTTCATGACAAAGGGTAATGCATGAAAAGAAAAGATTCTACATCCATCAAACTGGCAGCAACAGCCATATCCATTGCGATAGCATGTATATTATTACTCTCTCTTATCACCTGGTACTTCAACAGTCCCCCGGGGTTCATGTCAGACGAGGTAATTCGTATAGACAGGGGTACCACCCTCAGGGAAGCAACGGAAAACCTGAAATCCCGGAACCTTATTACCAGTGAAACCTTCTTCCTGGTACTGGCAAAAGTATCAGGCAATACTACCATCAAAACGGGAAAATACCGCATATACAGGGGAATGTCATCCCTGGATATCCTCAGGCGGCTTACCCGTGGACACGTGATGGTAAAAAAAGTCACCATCCCCGAGGGGCACAACCTTTTCCAGGTAGCAAAGCGTCTTGACAAAAAAGGAATTACCGAAGAAGACTCCTTTTTGTATTATGCATTTGATACAACATTTCTGAAATCCATTGGCATTGATGCCCCTTCCGCGGAGGGCTACATGTTCCCGGAGACGTATAACTTTCCTGAAGAATCCGATGCCAGGGATATCATTCAATGGATGTATAACCAGCTGCAGAAAGAGCTTTCCAGCATGGACCTTTCAAGGATGCGGGACCTGGACCTGAACAGGCACACCCTGTTAACCATGGCATCCCTCATAGAAGAAGAAGCCACCGTGGCGGATGAGCGTAAACTGATATCGGCGGTCTTTCATAACCGCATGAAACTGGGCATGAAGCTTTACTGTGATCCCACCGTACGATACGCGGTAAAGAAATTTACCGGCAGGCTTACATACGATGACCTTAAAGCAGATTCTCCCTTCAACACGTATGTTCGGAGGGGGTATCCTCCCACACCCATTAGTTCTCCGGGAAGGGGCTCAATACACGCGGCACTGCACCCTGCAGACGTCTCATACCTGTATTTCGTTGCACGGAACGACGGGTCACATTATTTTTCAAAAACATTGTCCCGGCATAATAAGGCGGTAGAATATTATCAAAAAGGCATCGATAATGGCTTCATCGACAGGCAGAAATAAGAGAACCGAGATAGTATCCCCCGCCGGGAACCTTGAAAAACTGAAATTCGCCGTGGATTTCGGCGCAGACGCGGTGTATTTCGGCGGGCAGGAACTGAACCTTCGCATGAAAACCCGTAATTTCAGTCACGAGGACATTCACCAGGGAATACGCTACGCCCACGACGCGGGGGCAAGGGTGATATTTCTTCTGAACTCCTACCTGCACGAGGATGACATTGATGGGGCAAAGGCATATATACAGGAAGTATCGTCATATGACTTCGACGGCATCATGGTATCCGATCCCGGCATGATCATGCTGGTGCGGGAAAGCGGCCTGAATGTTCCACTGCATCTTTCCACGCAGATGTCCACCCTTAATCATCTTTCCGTACGGTTCTGGGAGCAGGCGGGGATTGAACGCATAGTGCTGGCCAGGGAAGTAACCCTTGACGAGATACGGAAGATGAGGGACCATACCGATGCCGACATAGAGACCTTCATCCACGGGGCCCTTTGCGTCTCATATTCGGGACGTTGCCTGCTCAGCCGCTTCCTGTCGGGACGGGATGCCAACCAGGGCAGCTGTTCTCATCCATGCAGGTGGAAATACTCCCTGGTTGAAGAAAAACGCCCCGGCAATCACATGGACATTATAGAACACGCCAGTGGAACAGAAATATTGTCTTCAAAAGACCTTTGTCTCATAGACCATGTTCCCCCTTACATGGACGCCGGGGTGAACGCCTTCAAGATCGAAGGACGCATGAAATCGCTGTATTACACCGCCAACACTGCCAGGGTGTACGACCATGCAGCGCGTATTGCCTTTGAAGGGGGGGATTATGAAAAATGGCTTCCCTTCTGGAAAAAGGAGCTTGACCTGATAAGCCACCGTCCCTATACCGATGACCTGTTCAATGAATTTGGCGACCATGCCTTTACCGGCCTTCCCTATACCAGGAAGGTGCTTTTCCTTGGCTACAGGAAAACCGGTGAAGAACCTTCACGTGAAGTGGTCACCAGGATATTCAACCCCGTGTACAGGGGAGACAGGCTCGAAGCCATTTACCCCATAAAGGGTTCGGACGTGCTTGACGGCGAATTAATTGTTGAAAGCATCTGGGATGACGAGAATAGTGTTGAGATGGCGCAGCCGGGCAAAGAATACCTGCTGCGATTTGACAGGGAAGTACATCCCAATGCCATACTGCGAAGAAGATTACATGAAGACGGGAGCAACACATGATACGCAAACCTCCGGGAATTGAAGACATTTTTCCAGACAGGATAGAACTCTGGAACAGGATCACTGGAACTGCCAGGAACACGTTCAACATATACAACTACAGGGAGGTAATACTTCCGGTGATGGAATATACAGAGGTGTTCAGCCGGGGTCTTGGTGACCAGACGGATATAGTGACCAAGGAAATGTTCACCTTCCAGGACAGGGGAGAACGAAGTCTCACTCTGCGACCGGAGGGAACTGCTCCCATGGTACGCGCGTACGTCGAGAACGGTGACTACAACAGGCTGGCAACCTGCAAGTTCTTCTATTGCGGTCCCATGTTCAGGGCCGAACGCCCCCAGAGGGGCCGCCTGCGCCAGTTCAACCAGTTCGGGGCTGAACTGTTCGGCAGCGACCACCCGTATTACGATTTTGAAGTTATTGCCGTAATGGATTCTATTTCAAGAAACCTGGGTATCAGGGGATACAGCCTTCTTTTAAATTCCATTGGATGCCCTGATTGCCGTGCACCATATATTGAAAAGTTGCAGTCTTTTTACCGGGAACACCGTGAACAACTTTGCGATGACTGCAGGAAGAGACTGGAAACCAATCCTCTGCGATTACTTGACTGTAAACAGGAATCATGTATTACTTTGCGGAAATCAGCACCCATGATACGCAGCTTCCTGTGTGATGATTGCAGCAATCATTTCAAAGCAGTTACACAATACCTGGATGACGATGGTATCACCTACGTGGAAGATCCTTACCTGGTAAGGGGTCTGGATTATTACACACGGACAACCTTCGAGTTTGTCACCGATCGACTTGGCGGGCAGAACGCCTTTGCCGCCGGCGGAAGATACAACAACCTGGTGGAAACATTCGGCGGCAAGCCCACACCGGCCGTTGGATTTGCCGCAGGCATAGAACGTATATACCTTTTAATGGAAGACGATGAGTGTGCCGCCCAGCCGCTGGATGTATATTTTGTTCACACGGGTGGTGAAACTTTTGAAAAGGCACGCCGGGTTATACAGAACATAAGGGATAAAGGGTATACCTGTGACATAGATCCCAACGGCAAAGGTTTTAAAAGCCAGTTTAAAAAGGCCGACAGGGAAAATGCACGTTTCACCGTGATAATCGGAGAAGATGAGCTGGCGGAAGCAGCCTGTACGCTCAGGGATATGCATTCCGGAGAACAGAAGAAGATACCATTTGAAGAGATCACCCTGCACATATGACAATTTCTGCCGTGTGAAAAATGTCTTTACACGGCCTTGATGGTAATTATAGTATCAAAAATCAATTCAATTGGGCAGGTATGGCAGAAGAACATGAGTCCCATGACTAATGACGAAAAGATCAAGACTTTCAGCTTTGTCAATGGCAGCATCGCGAAGGAACCTTATGTGTATGATGTTCTTGCCGAGATACTGCGCATACAGAACATGGCCCTTCCCGAGGCCAAAACAGAACTCGCCACCATGGGATACCTGAAACGATCAAGGAATATACCCATACCATTTACAACATCTAGGGACAGCCAGGTTGAATACATAGTTGATACACTGGTAAAGAATTACCCCGAGCATGTAAAAAAGATCGTCACATTTGAATTCCACGTTGACGAGACCTCCAAAAAGCTGAACATAGATGAAATCGAAGAGTTGACCGTTCTTCTGCCACAGGACGAGTACAAAAGGATCCAGTCAATTCGTGACACACGGTCACTGGAGAACCTTCTTGCATTGTTAAGAAAATACAGGCTGTTCAACCTTTCCAAGCTGATAAAGAAGGCCACCTTCAAGAATGACCTGAGCAGGATCATCAAGGCGGAACTCGGGAGATCCATCTTCACCTTCAAAAACTATAATATTGACCATAACCAGGTAGAATGGGCAGAAGACTTCTGCTTTCATGCCCAGAATTACCAGGCGGTGAAGGATTCTTTGGATCTCAACACCCTGAAAACAATTATTTCCCAGTACCCTGAACTGGTAATTCGACGCCTCAAGAAATTCGGCATTGTCTCCGTTGACTTCAGTGATTATCGTGACTCAAAACTCGACTACATCTTCAACATCCTGATTGAAGACCTGAACACCACACTCCCACCCAGGGAACTGGCTGAAGTAAAGAACATGCATTCTCTCAGGTCATGCCTGCTGAAGGTGGACAAGATCCTTGACCCCATTGAAACACTGAATAATGACATAGTTGAATTCGTAAAAGAAAACACCATCTGTTCGGAAAGTGATATAACCGGGACTCTTCCCGAGGTGAACAGGGAGCTGCTGATAAAGTGGGAGACTTCCCCGAACAGGAAACAGGCTGGAATAATTGCCCACGTGGACGACGAAGGAGTACACCATTACGTTGATGGGAGCAGGTTCATTGATCAACTCTCTGATACCAGCCAGCTGGTACTGTACCAGCCGGAAAAATTCAACCAGATGGGGTACATAGAGAAGGACAGGACCCGTAAAAAACTGGAATTTTTGGCGCACCTGGGCAGCAAGATCCTTTCATCAGAAAATGAATTTGAAGATACCATATCTCTTTCCAGCAACCAGAAGGATACTTTAACAAAAATACTGAATGATTATAAAAGGTTTACTGCTGACCAGGAAAAGCAAAAAGAAGCCAGGGCCCAGGTGGAGGCCCGGCAGGTAACGGGTCGTAAACAGAAAAGATCATTGTTATCCAGGCTGTTTTCGGCAATATTTTCCATTTTTTCCGGGAGGGGTAAAAAACCAAAAATAAAGTCATCAGCGATACCTGTCTCGGCCGCCACGAGAACACTCAGCAGGGAAACACGAAACCTGTATCACACTATCAGCGAGAACCCCAGCCCGGTAATACCACTGTCAGAATACGTGGAGATCACACCTGAAAACGAAGGAGAGATTACAAAGATCATCGAAGAGCTGAGGAACTCAAACCTGAAGATCGTTATACCTGTGTATAACGCGCGAAAAGTACTCTATCCCAGGCGAAGCAGCAAGTTGCTTATGGCTGACGTGGAATATCTCCTGGTAACTCCATCAGCGGCAAAATCTCCGGAAACCATCACGGAATTCACTAATTCACTGGTAGGACGAAAACTGCGCAATGAAATTATCCCCTCACCAGGCATACTGGCGATAGAAAAATACCTCTACACGATTTATCGCCAGCGTAAGGCCATGATGAGAAAAAAAGATTGAGATACTTTATTCAACACCGCAACTGTCAGAAGACGGGCAAGAGGTGCATGAAGGAGATGGCGCATCTTTTGATGTCCCTTGAGAGCTGCCATCATTCTTTTTATAGTCGTTTACATAGAAACCCGATCCCTTGAAAATAATACCCGCGCCGGAACCGATCAATCTTTTTACCTTTCCACCACATTTTTCACATTCCTGGATGGGATCATCCTTCATTGACTGGAAGAATTCAAAGCGATGACCGCATTCATTACACTTATAATCATAAGTAGGCATTTTCTACCTCCGCAGTTACTGAGAAACCGTTAATAGTATTACGCAAATCCAGAATACTGAAATTTTAGCACCAGGCGGCTTTAGTCAATAAAAAAAATGCCTTCTTTTCTAAAATCCGATAGTCCCGCCAATTCCAAATGAATTGAAGTCTTTACCGTGAACCAGGCTTCTTCGAAAGAAGACATCCAGTATAACGCTGTCAACCGGTGAAACCATTATCCCGGCCAGCAAATCCACTTCCTGTCTTTGCTGACTACAGCTTATATCTTTCTGCCCGGTTATTTCGCCCCCAAGCTGTATCTTTTCACTTACGGCAAGATCCATGGCATATCCATACAGGTAATAATCGGATTCGGTCCCGGGAGCCCTGTGAGAGACCCACGTGTAGCCGGCCATCAGGTGCGCGGTTACCGGGCCAAAACAACGTGATATGGCCATGGATACCTCCTGTTCGTTCTCTCCCGAACCAAGATTCTTCTCATCATCACCACCTCTTGTCTTTACTGCCCCCTTCAGTGATGCCACGAAACCCCGGGGGTTGCTCCCGTCTTCAGGCATTGAGCCAGGAAATAGAAATTTACCCGAAAACAACACATCACCCACGCCATGCCGGGGGGAATGGTAATCAGGGTCAGATCGCACGTATGGCACTTCAACTGAAAACTCCAGCCTGTCAAGCAGGGAATAGCCGTATACCAGTAGAAAGGTATCACTGTTTATATCCGGCTCAGCCATTCTTTCCCA
>CAYFSO010000089.1:0-12848 GCA_964345775.1 uncultured Leptospiraceae bacterium
GAACAGAAGGGATTCATTGAACTTTTCATAAAACTCATGGTTAACAGTTGTACTTGTATTACCTTCGATCTCGTTTTCAAGCTGGTTGAGCAACTGTATCATGATCTCAAAATCCTTCATTTGCAATACTCCCGGTCATGCTTTATTAAAATTCTTCAAAACCATCAGAAATCAGGGTATCGCCGACTGACTGGTCAGATGCAGCTTTATTATTATGTGACTCAATCTTTTTGTCCCTGCCATTACCATTCCCCGAGTCTGAATTGATACCGCTGAATTCTGCTTTAGATGATTCCCCGGCAGCATGCAAGTGCATATCCTTCCTGTTCTGCTGGTACATCTGGTTTCTCAGTTTTTCATTAACTGTAAACCTGGTCATCATTCCCAGGAGTTCCTGTGCCTGGTTTGTCATTTCTTCACTTGCCGATGCAGTTTCTTCAACCAGGGCTGCATTCTGCTGTGTCATTGTATCAAGGTCGGTAACGGCTGTATTAATTTGCTCGATACCACGTCTCTGTTCTTCACTGGCCGCTGATATTTCTCCCACTATTTGTCCAACTTTCTTTATTGAACCAATTATCTCGTTAAGGGATTCACCACTCTTATTTACCAGTTCATTGCCTCTTCCGATCTTGTCAACAGAATCACTTATCAGATCACTGATCTCTTTTGCAGCGCTCCCGGCACGTTGTGCAAGATTCCGAACTTCGCCGGCAACTACGGCGAAACCACGTCCTTGTTCACCAGCACGTGCAGCTTCTACGGCCGCATTTAATGAGAGAAGGTTGGTCTGAAAGGCAATCTCATCGATCATGCTTGTAATATCACCTATCTTGTTGCTTGACTCGTTGATATCATTTATTGAACTTACTGCCTCTTTTACTACCAGGCCGCCATCCTCGGCAAGAGATGAGGAGTCTTTCGCAAGCTTGTCGGCGTCAAAGGCATTGTCAGCGTTCTGCTTTGTTGTGGCATTGGATTCTTCAATGGTAGCTGCTATCTCTTCAAGAGAAGAAGCCTGTTCCGATGTTCTCTGGGACAGGTTTTCGTTGCCGCTTGAGATCTGTTGTACAGCTTGTGCAAGATTTTCAGAAGCTACAAGTACCTGAACAACTAAGTCATGAATATTATCTGCAAACTTGTTGAACCACGATCCCAGTTCACCTATTTCATCGTTAGAGTCTACATCTACTCTTTTCGTGAGGTCCCCCTCTCCCTCGGCAATATCCTTCATAAGAAAGCTTAGTTTATTCACCGGTTTGACTATTGTATAGAGGAGAAGCAGGGTGATTATTGCTCCAATAATCAGTGATACTGCAAGTACTGTGTACATTATCCTGATCGATCGCACTCCTGCTTCATGCTGAACATCTCTTATCTGTGCACCAACTTTATTCTGCAGGTCAAGGAGGTCTCGAATGACCGGAAGTAATTCATTGTATTCATCCAGCCATACTTCTTTTAGACGGTTAAGGGTTCGCATGTCTCCTGCATCAAGGGCGGCACGAAACTGCTTTCTTATCTTTTCGGTATCTTCCATTTCGGATACCATTTTGTCGGCTAACTTTTTTTCTTCAGTGGTAAGATATGTCTGAAGGTATGCATCAAGATTCTTCTGTGTGTCTTCGGCCAACTCCTTGCTGTATTCTAACCTCTCGCGAACCTCTTTCATGTTACCCTGCTCAAGGGCAATGATTTCCTGCAGCATGTTAATTCGCATCTGCAGCATGTTCTTCATGACCGTATTGATCTGTCTTACAGGAACAAATCGATCATTGTAAAAAGTTTTGAATGCATCATCACCTGATGTAATTGTATTATAATTCAATACAACCAGACCCATTATAAGGGCGATGAACATGAAACAACTGAGCAATATTTTGTAGATTACCTTTAGATTCCTGAACCATTTCATTTTAATTACTCTCCAAAGTGTTTATTTCCTGGTACACAAAAATGTATATTCAGGATGTATGGAGAAATAATATCAACTTAACACGAGAAGTACGTACGGATGTACAGGATGGGGAATGTAAGACTATGCAACAAAAACATGTAGGAAAATCCTTACAGCAAGGGCGGTCACGAGTACTTCTTTACTGCTTCCAGTATGATAGCCAGTCGTGACTGGCCTTTCAGGAAGGTTTTGATCTCTTCTTCGGTGTAATGTTCTACTATGAAAGTTTCAATGTCAAAAAGATGATACCAGCAGTTGAGAACCTGGTTGCAGGGCAGGCCGTTGTTCATCACGCGGCAATACCCAAAGTGGATTTCGCTTCCCAACTGCCGACATCGGGGATGCATTTTCGCATCGTATTTCTTAATTTCATCTGGCATTAAATGGTACTTTCCAGATCCTCGATCCCTTTCATGAGAAGGTCATGTTCCTTTGAGCCTGAAGGAAAAGACTTCATGTATTTCTTGAAATACTTGACCTGTTCTCTTTTCCATTTTTTCATTTCAATTTCTGAATGGATCATTATTTCCCCCTGTGAATTAATTAAGCTTTTTAGCTGGTATATTTATTATATCGGAATATTTTCTCTTGTGACTTGAGACGTTTATTTACAGCAAAAAATGTATTTTTGTTCATGATTTTCCGATATATTAACTATAAAGACAACTAGTGAAACAATATTATGTTTGTGTGGATCATTTAATGGTAGATAAAGAAAAAATTGATATTAAAGAAATTCCAATTATTCCACAGGTGGCTACAAAAATACTGCAGATGCAGGAGGACAATCTTCATATCAGCTTCAAGGAACTGGAACAACTGATACTGATAGACCCTGCACTCACGGCCAAAATACTCAAGGTGGCAAATTCTGCACTTTATGCAAGGCAGCGGGAGATAACGAACCTGCAACAGGCCATAACGCTTCTTGGATTTAAAACAATAAAGAGCCTGGTGCTTCTTGTGTGTGCTTCTAACCTGTACGGGAAAAAAAGAGCATCGTTTGAAAAGGCTAATATAAACACCATCACAAAGGTATCGGAGATGTCCATGTGGCGGCATTCAGTGCTTACAGCTTTTGTAGCACGAACGCTTGCAACACGCTTGAACAAGAACGAAAAGAAAGAAGAAATATTTATTGCAGGTTTGCTGCATGATATTGGAAGAATAGTATTAATGATCAATCACCAGGAACGGTACAATGAATTTCTGAAGGATATCTCGGGAGGTAAAGAAAAAAATATACTTGCCGTTGAAGAAAGTATATTCGGGTTAAATCACCAGGAAATTGGTAAGATGGTCTTGAACAAGTGGAACTTTCCCGAAGAGTTAATTGATACGGCATACATGCATCACAACGCACTTGTAGATTCAAGGTACAAAAATGTAGTAATCATTGTAGGGCTTGCAAATATTTACTCAAAAATCCTGGCCGGTGAAAATATAACCAATGATGACAGGGAGTTGAAAGAAGCTTTTATGAAAAGCCTGAATATTGAACCTGAGCTTGATAATTACCTCAATGAGAAATTCATGAGCGAAATTGAAAAGGATGACCTGTATATCATGAGTACCAACCTTTTCGAGTAGGGTCATCCACGTGTGAACAGGATGAAGTCAATAACAGGTGCCTTCTTGTAAAGGTGATACAGGCAGTATGATGAGCTGATAAGTGATGCTGCCAGATAACTGGTTCCGGGTACAAGGTGCAGGTACAATATACTTGTTAATGTAAATATAGAGTTCCCAAGTAAGTATATAAAAGCCGCGAGAAGGGCCTCCTTCCTCAATTCAAGGTAAAGAAGATAGATCTGCAATACCAGTGCACACATGTGAAAGAATACAGCCACAAGCAATATGATCATAATTGTTTTGTTTATGTGTGCGTATCCCATGAATTCAAGAACGCTGTCGATATTGAGGATCAGGGCAGCTGTCCATACCAGCTGAAAGAGAACCAGACCGGAACCCCCCTTCTTGAGTGCCGATAGCATGGCGTCCTTTCGCATATTCATTTCGCGTATTGTGTCCGAAAGAAGATTTTTTACAAAGTCCAGGTATTTACGATGAAAGATGGTTTCTGATACTACAAGGAAGTATACAAGTCCCGGTATCATTGTTATGTATGCCAAAAACACCGGAATATCGTACTGTATGAAATAATAGAACAGCGTTCCGTGAATGTTGACTCCATTTATGAACCAGTATAATATCTTGTCTGCCCATATGGCCATGTTGAAGAAAAGCCCCATAAAGAATAGATACTTGAATTCGAAAAAATACTTGAACATATCGGTGTTAACGGAAAACTTCTTAACAGGATATGATCTTAACGAGATCAGGAATAAAACAAGTATTATGAGGAACTGGCCGGTACTGTAACCAAAAAGGGCCCCCGCAACACCGTAATTTTCTCCAAGAAAGAACACACCCCCGATACTGACAAGTGTACCGGTAAGATAGGTAAAGAAGATCTTGTTATATTCTTTCAAAAGCGCAACATATATCAGCATTATCCAGAGTATGTTGATTATTGCAAAGAGGAATACAAGTGAGCCGACATAGAGTGTCTCGTTTCTGACAAAAGAGAAATCATTTAAATAGATAAAGATACTGCTTATGAGTGTTGAAATTGTTATCGTCACAAGAACAATGCTGATAAGGGCAGGGGGAATTGATTCATGATCTTCTATATAGAGCATATCTGCTATATATCTTGAAAAAATATAATGTATCCCACCAAACAGAAAAAGCGAAAATGCATATACATACACAATGGTAACTGTAAACAACGCAGGGTTTTCAGAAATAGCCGTGAAGGCGAACTTTTGGATAAGATATATTGAAATAACCGAGAGTATCCATGGACCGGCAACGATTACGATCCCCAGGAAGAAGGCTTTCAGAATTGATGAAAGTGTACCCCTGTGTAATATCCTGTAGAGTTCAAATCCTATACCAGCCATGGTTATGATGTGCTCACTTTTTCGCGGGATTTATCAATGTATTCATTGTAAAGTGAATCATAAGTGGCTATGAGATCATTTTTACTGTAATACTTTATAACTTTTTCCCTGTTTGCCTTTACAAGTGATGCCCTGTATTCTTCGTCACGGTACAATTTTATTATTCCATCGGCAAGTTTGAATGAGTCCTTGGGGTCGGCAAGAAGGTTTTCATCGTAGTCAAGCATCTCTGGAACATTCCCAACCCTGGTCGACACAACGGGTATTCCTGCAGCATAAGCTTCAAGAATTACAAGAGGCTGCGCCTCGCGAATACTTGAGAGCACCAGTACATCCAGGAATGAATAGTACTCCCGCACATCGGCTTTCCCGGTAAAAACGATATTATCTTCAATCTTGAAATTCTTAACCAGCTGTATACATTCATTGTAGTAGGACAGGTCCTCGTCATCTGGACCTATGATATAAAATTTTGAATCAGGTATTGAATCGGTAACTATTTTGGCGGCGATAATGAAGTTCTTGATATCCTTGATGGGAACTACCCGGGCAACAATACCTACAGAGTAGGATTCACGCGATCCTTTCTTCAGGTCAAGAAAGCGGGACAGTTCAATACCATTGGGGATGACCATTGTTTTATCCCGTTTTGCTCCCTGTGCGATCTGTATATTCCGGTTAACTTCGAAGAGAGATATAACAAGGTCAGAATATTCGTATGTTATCCTTGCAAGATCGTTGAAAATGTTTACCCACAGGTCACGCTGGTATCCCAGTACCCATTTAGCCCTCTTAATGTCGATCTCTCTTTCCTTGTTGTATAAGCCATGTTCAGTAAGGAAAACCGGTTTATCATGTACAATTCTGGCAACGGCAGCAGTAAGTCCCGCATAGCCGGTTGAAATTGTATGATAGAGATCCGCTTCAGGAATATCCCAGGTTAGTATTTTCAGCATGTATTCATGTGAAGCAAGCCATGCCCAGTAATAATCTGAAAATGGATACAATGGATTGTTCCTGTTGCCAAGCAGTTTTGTCATTTCCCAGCTTTTTATATGTTTTTGTATGGCCGTGTTGGAATACCTCTGGTTCTGCATGGTATGAACGATCTCGTCGAGTCTTCCAAAATCCTGTTCTTTCATGATCTCATCATGAAACGAGGTGATCTGTTCAAAGAACTGGTCCTTGATCCGTGTACCGGGTTTCTTTACCGGGTCAACCAGTATACGATTTACCAGCATTGTAACATTAGGTGGGAAATGATACTTAACTTCGTTATCGCTGTCGGCTGTGATGGCGTACACGATAAAATTATAGTTTTTTAGACCTGATATAATATCCTGTATCCAGGTAGACACCCCACCTGTTATATAAGGATAAGATCCTTCTGCTATTAAGCAGATTGTTTTCTTTGCCGGATCGGGTTTGTTTATTACTATAGAATCCATTGATATATAACTGATTGAATAATGTCTTCCTGTTCAGGATGAAGTTTGGCGATACTGTTGCAGATATCGATGACCCTTGTGATATTATGTAGATTGTAATGGCAATGTGCCATGTGAAATAATGCATTAATGTCATTGTTGTAAGAATAGATATTCGCAAAAAGTGATATTGCCAGTGAATAATCCGAATTGAGCATGTATACTTCCGCAAGGCCGCGCTTTATCCGCAAATTTGACGGGTGTTCATTATATGCAGTTTCCAGGTGGAATAAAGATTCATTGATATAGAATTTCTGTATCATTTTTTGTCCGGCAAGAAGCCTGGAGAATTCAAGGTACAGTTTGCCTGCAAGGTAATGCAATATAAAGAGTTTTCCGTCATTTTTGTCGATTCTCGTTTTTATTCTCTGTATTTTCTGTATAAAACTGTTCTCGATGGTGTTTAATCCTTCTGCCGCGTACAGTGCAATTTCGGGACTTGGATCCTGTATCATGTTCCTGAGTATTTTCACAGAATGAGGATTAGGTCGCATTGTCAATTTATGCTGGGAAAAAAGACGTGTGATCTCGTCGAGGTCCTGAGATTCATCGATGAGAGGACGGAGGGAGGTTGCCATTTCCAGGTAGAATTCAATACCAACCAGGTTTTCAGTAAAAGCCTTGCGGCATTTATGCTGGGTAATGGGTATATACTGGTCATCGGGTAGATCATGCCTGAAATAATCAAAGGGATCATCAAATGTGAAAAATCCTGGATCCTGTGTGTTTTTTGCAGTTGAAGAACTGAAATCATCTAATGAAAACACACTGAATATCTTGTTCCTGCTATACATGATCATATTTTCTGCATTAGTAGTAAGTTTTCAGCCAGCATAATCATGTCATCACGGGATTCATGATTTGGCCTCAGGCTGCTGTAACCGATTATCAATTCAGGGTTGACCATCTCCCCCTTGACCGAATACATCTTCCTGCTGTTTTGTTCAACCAGCGAAAGACTGAACATGGCAGTACCGTCATAATCCATATTGGGAAGTATAGCGGCGAACTGGAACATTTCCTTATATTGAAATATCATGGCATGGCCTTTTGACAGCTGTATAACAAGGTCTGATATTTCCTTTAACACTATAAGTATATCATCCTGGTAATGTATCTCGAGAAGGTCTTCACTTTTTGCAATTTCTACTATCAATAATGAAAGATTGGTTTTCTGCGAAACTGATTGTTTGAATTCTTCTTCAAGAACAATGAACAATTCTTCGAGGGAATGAAATCCCGTTACCGGGTGTACTTCTCCCTCCCTGGTAAGCTCTGTAAAACGTATTGCGTTTCGTATAATAGGAGCGGCAAGGTCTGCCATCATCATCAAGAGCTGTTCGGTATACATGTTGTACTTGATAAAAGGCATCTGCTCAATGTTGATTGCACCCCAGACCTGGTTGTCAATATTAATGGGAACTGTAAGAATGTTCTCTTTTGAATCAAGTTCCCTCAGGTTTTTATATTTCTGCAGCATTTTAATAGAAAATATAACATTATTACGAACAACCCATCCGGTTATATTTTCAGTGCTTTTTCTGAATGGCGTTCCAGTATTGTCAGCATTTTCCCAGCCATGTTCTGCAAGAAGCTCAAGGGTGTTATCTTCACGTTCATATTTCCAGATTGAACATTTTTCTGCACCGGTAAATTTAACTATGGCATCAAGAATATTTGGATAAATACTTTCAAGGTTAAGGGAATTCAACGCAATAATACTTGAATACAATGAAATGAGTGAGTTTTGCTGTCCCAGTATACGGTCCTGGTATTCCTCGTTTACCATGGTAAGGGCGGTAATTTCATGGTTAAGCCTGGTGATCTGGTTATCCAGGAGCAGGTTCTTGTTCTTTAGACCACGTATAACGCCGCCAAGATTATCCCTTATTTCGCCAAGTATAATGATCATTAAAAGTGAAATGAAAACAAATTGAATTGCTTGATGGAGGGATTGTCCCGAAGTTATAAAAGTGTGTATATAGTTAGTGGAACGGATCATATCTGAAATGTATGAGCTAACCCAAACTGATACGATTGAAAAGAGAAGGGTAATCACACCAGGTGCTTTTCCGTAAAAGACCGCAAAAAAAAGTATGATAAGAAAATAAGGATTATAGACGTAGTTGATAAATCCAAATGAATGGGGATAAAGAAAGTAATCGATTAAAGTCAAAGCCGCTATTGCCAGAATGATCTCGGCAGGGTGGGATTTTTTTAAAAAACGGCTCAATGTGCTGATCATGTTTCTCATGACGCAGTATACTGTCCTGTGAAATAAAAAATTTAAAGAAATAAATAGCGTTATACACAGAAATTAAAATAATGTCAAGGTTTGAATGTAAATTAAGTGTATAGATGTAAAAAAAAGGCCGCCACTTTTGTGGCAGCCTTTTTATATGACGTCTTGTTAGTTATTTCTTACCATTTTTCAACCAGTTCGAACATTGCAGCAGCACCCATACCACCGCCGATACACATTGACTCGACGCCGTACTTGATGCCTTTTTTCTGCATCTGGTTGATGATCTGTGCGCACAGTTTTGCACCTGTACATCCAAGAGGGTGACCAAGGGCAATAGCACCACCGTTAACGTTTACACGGCGATCCTTGCTTTCTGATGACCATTCTTTCTTGTCGTCAAGTCCAAGCTGTTGTGCACAGTAGATGGCCTGTGACGCGAACGCTTCGTTGATCTCGAAAATGCCAACGTCCTTCATGTCAACATCCGGAGTCAACTTCATAAGTTTTGGTATCGCGTACGCAGGTCCAACACCCATCTCATCAGGTTCAACACCGGCTACAGTATACGCTTTAACTTTAGCAATTGGTGTTACACCGTATTTTCGGCATGCTTCTTCGCTCATAATCAGGGTAGCTGCGGCACCGTCAGTGGTCTGTGAAGAGTTACCGGCAGTTACAGATCCCATTGCTGAGAAAGCTGGTCTGAGTTTCCCAAGCCCTTCAACGGTTGTATTATCTCGTACACCATCGTCGAAATCCTGGGTGAAGTTTTCCTGTTCGATAGTTCCATCAGGCTTCGTGACGTATCTAACCGCAGGGGTAGGCACGATCTCATCGTATTCACCATTCTTCTGGGCAGCAACAGCCTTCATCTGTGAATGGAAACCGAACTCATCCTGCATCTCGCGGCTTATTTTGTACCTGTTTGCAACGTTCTCTGCTGTAATACCCATTGAAATGTAGACATCTGGATCTTCACGTGCCCAGTCCGGGTTAGGACGCGGCATGTTTCCACCCATGGGAACGATTGACATTGATTCTATACCGCCGCCTATGGCTACATCGGCCCATCCTGCCATAACACGCATGGCTGAAATGGTAATAGCTTCAAGACCGGATGAACAGAACCTGTTTACAGTTGCGCCACAGGTATCTATCGGGAATCCAGCCATGAGTGGTGCGATCCGTCCGATATTGAGTCCCTGTTCAGCTTCAGGGAAGGCACAACCGACCATCAAATCTTCAACTACAGCTTTATCAACCTTGGATCTTTCCATGAGGCCGTTAAGTGCTGTAACGAGAAGAGATTCCGGTCTTGTCTGAGCAAGAGCGCCTTTCTTCCTTCGGCATCCGGGTGTTCTTACTGACTGAACAATATATGCATCTCTCATAAATTTCTCCTCCTGTTGCATAAATATTCTATGCGTGTGTTATATCATTAATGGCTTACCTGTCTTGAGCATATGCTCAGCCATCTTCTGGGTGTTTTCAGTCTTCCAGAGATCTACGAACGCTTCACGTTCCTGGTTCATCCACTGTTCTTCAGTGATCTCGGATCCCTGGATAACCTCTCCACCTGAGAGAACGCCTGCGATCTTCTTGGCTATGAATTCCATGTGCGGAGTAATGTATCCACCGCTCTTCATGTTGAGCATTTCGGCTTCTACCATACCCTGTGCTTCACGGCCAATAACCTTGATCTTTGTTTTAAGTGGTGCTGCATACCCGTCGTCAACCATCTTGAGTACTTCTTTCTTGGCTTCGCCAATCAGGAGGTCACGGTTCATGACGATGCGGTCTGCCTGACCAAGGAACCCAAGAGTTCTTGCCTGTGCTGCTGACATGGAAACCTTTGCCTGAGCCACGTTCATGAAACAGGGCAGGAATATACCTGCAAGGTCAGTTATGTTGGCAGATTTGGGTATTCCGGCAAGGAACTTTCTCCAGAGGTTCAGCATGCCAAGACCACCGGGAAGAAGACCGGCACCGATCTCAACCAGACCCATGAAAAGTTCAGCATGTGCAACTATCCTGTCTGATGCCAGGCATGTTTCACAACCGCCGCCAAGGGTCATGCCGTATGGTGCAGCAACAACCGGGATGGAGGAGTACTTAAGGGTCAGGAGATTCTCGTGCACGTTCTTGATGAACGCGTCGATGTCTGACCACTTCTTGTCTTTTGCAAGCTGGCCCATGTAACCAAGGTCTCCACCAGCTGAGAATGCGCCAGGCATTCCACCGGCCTCGTTACCGATAACGACACCAACACCGTTTTCTTTTACATATTCAACGACTTCGGGCAGAAATTCAACGATCTGGCCGTTGATGGCGTTCATCTTGGTATGGAATTCAACACAGAATACGCCGTCTTCGATGTCAACCAGTGTAACTGATTCGTTTCCTTTAACCTTGTTGCCGGCACCCTTGAGGTTGAACAGTGAGATTGCCTTGTCACTCTTCTCTACCTTCTTGTAGCCGCCTTGAACCAGGTCGTAGTAGTATTCTACACCATTGTCGATCTTGTAGAAGGATTTTGCACCTGAATCAAGCATCTTCTTGACGTTTGAAGGTATTTCCATTCCTTCTTTTTCCATTCTTTTTACTGCTTTTTCAACTCCCATGGCATCCCATGCCTGGAAAGGACCAAGCTCAAGGTTGTAACCCCATGTCATGGCGTTGTCAATTTCAGTTATGTTCTCTGCGATCTCGGGGATCCTGTTGGCAGCATAAATTGCATCGATTGCGGAAAGCTTCCATGCGAATTCGGAATACTTGCCTTCACCCCATACGATGGTGTTGATCTTTTCAGAAGCAGTTGGTTTCTTCTTTGCTTCTTTTGCTATGTCGATCTCAACCTTCTCGTCTTCCTTGTATTCAAGGGTCTTGGGATCGATAACAAGTTTTTTCCTTTTACCTTCGGGAGTTTTTTCCTTCTTGTAAAAGCCCTGCTTGGTCTTGTCGCCAAACATCTTGTTCTCGATCATTTTTTCGAACCATTCGGGAGTCTTGTAAGCTTCCCTGCGCTCATCATCGGTGAGCAGTTCATAAGAGTTTTCTGCAAGGTGGTGGATGGTATCCAGACCAACCATGTCAGAAAGTTTGAAAACTGCAGTCTTTGGCCTACCCATGGCAGGACCCATGATGGCATCAACTTCAGGAATGCTCATGTCGAACTCATCGATGAGCTTGAATACTGTCATGATCTCGTGAACACCGATACGGTTACCAATGAAGTTTGGTGTATCTTTTGCCCATACGATACCTTTACCAAGCCTCTTTTCGCCGAAATCAGCTATGAAATCAAGTACTTCTTCTTTTGTCTGCTCGCCGGGGATAAGCTCCAGCAGGTGCATGTATCGAACAGGATTAAAGAAGTGTGTGCCAAGAAAATGCTCTTTAAAAGCATCGCCGCAGGGTTTTGACATTTCCTTAAGAGGGAGACCAGAAGTATTTGATGTTACAATTGCGGTTGGCTTTCTGATCTTGTCAATTTTGGAAAAAAGATCCTGCTTGATCTTCAAGTTCTCGATAATAACTTCAACGATCAGGTCACAGTCTTTGAGTTTATCAAAGTCATCGTCAAGGTTACCGAGACTGATTCGAGCAGCATTTTTCTTGTCCATTATAGCAGCCGGTTTAGCCTTCATCATGCCGTCGAAACCGGCCTGTACAATTCTGTTCCGTGCTGCAGGATCATTCTTCTCGTCATCCTTTAAATCGAAAGGAACGATGTCGAGTAGCAGTGTATCCACACCAGCATCAGCCAATAGAGCAGCGATACCACCACCCATGATACCGGAGCCTATGACGGCTGCCTTTTCGATCCTTCTTACCATAAGAACCTCCTACGTAAAATTAGTAATAAGAGAATAATTAAAACTGCTGATTTACATTAAATCCAGTTTCAGAGTCTCTGACAATAGTGAAATAATAATTAGAATTGTCAATATTTATAATGAAAAGAGGGTAATTAATTTAATTTTTTATGGTATATATAACAAAACATAAAAAAAATTTTATAAATACGTTATAAATTATGATATAGTAATATAAACACAACCTCAAGGATAACATTGTTATTTTCGCTTGCCGCTGTTCAAGTCTTATTGTATATTTTTGTTGACAATATAAAAGTACGTTACTATAGAGGTTATCACGCCAGCTAACTGCAAGTATATACAGGGCGCCGTACC
>CAYFSO010000090.1:0-11904 GCA_964345775.1 uncultured Leptospiraceae bacterium
AATATATTTGCATAAACACGGGATCATTATGAAAATGATACTATAAAATGGCAAACAGAATTATAAAAACATGAATAACCATTCAATAGACAGGATACTCATATATTACCTCAGCGGGACGGGTAACACAAGGCGTGTGGCAGAATGGATACGTGAAGAAGCCGAATGCCGTGGCCACAAGGTTAATTCTGCTGCAATCGAATATGCCTTCCCGGCAAAGCAGCTTGCCACTGATCCGCGGATAACCCTTGGTATAGGTATGCCTGCTCATGGGTTTACAATACCATGGATGATGCTGCGTTTTCTCATGCATCTCCCGTCCGGCCGAGAACGTAAAGCATTTGTCTTCGCAACCCGTGCGGGTGCAAAGTACGGGCCCATACCGGGATATCCACCTGGAATAGCAGGATCTTCTATTTTTATAGCTTCACTGGTCTTATGGATGAGAGGGTACCGGGTCAGGTGGATGAAAAGTATCAACATGCCATCCAACTGGATGTCCCTGCATTCGGGGCTTCGTTCCGATATCGTTCAAGCTATCATTGTGAAAGCAAAGAGACAGGCTTACGAATTTACAAAGAGTATTGTACATGGCAAACATGTGCTGGTAAACAGGAATACCGCCTGGGAGTTCGCATGGGGAATTCTGCTTTCATGGATATCCGCGGCGTACCTCTTCCTGGGACGTTTCTTTTTGGCCAAGCTGTTCTTTGCCAACAACAGCTGTAACGGCTGCGGGTTTTGTACTTCATTGTCACGGCACCGCTGTCCTTCTTCATTTCCTTTCACTGTTCATCTGTTACTGGATGTTTATGCTGTTTACCAGGATACCGGTTGTGAACGCACTATTCACGTATACTACCCTGACACATTATTACAGGCGTTATCACGAACCCGGTACAGAGATCTATACATTACCCGGAAGAATACGGTAAAGATCATAAATTGATAAAAATACTGAATGGCGTTCGGAAAAATCAATAATTCATTGACAAATAGATTTCAGGTCACAAGCTGATTTTCAAATTTATTCTCAGGGCGGGGTGAAATTCCCCACCGGTGGTGATCCAGTAAAAACTGGGAAGCCCGCGAGCGCCTGTGCAGGCAGGGACAGCAGATCCGGTGAGAATCCGGGGCCGACGGTTACAGTCCGGACGGGAGAGGAGTTGTAAAATGACTGAATCACTTGAAGCATTGTTCGGAAATCCAATTGAACGGGTGGAACGGGCAATAAATGACTTGAAAAACGGTAAAGGTGTTCTCCTGGTAGATGACGAGGACAGGGAAAACGAAGGTGACCTTGTTTTTCCAGCCGAAACCATAACGCAGCGGCAGATGGCATTACTCATCCGGGAATGCAGTGGCATCGTATGCCTGTGTCTTACAGACGAAAAGATAAAGAAACTTGACCTGCCGCAGATGGTCTCTCACAACACGTCAACCAATCAAACCGCGTTTACCGTATCAATAGAGGCCCGTCACGGGGTCACCACCGGTGTTTCCGCGGCCGACAGGGTTACAACTATTAGAACAGCGGCAGCCCATGACTGCATCCCCGATGATCTTACGCGGCCGGGGCACGTGTTCCCGCTGAGAGCCATGCCTGGTGGTGTGTTCAGCAGGAGGGGGCATACCGAGGGTACCATAGATCTCATGGCGCTTTCGGGGTATTCGCCGGCAGGCGTACTGTGCGAACTGACCAATAAGGACGGTACCATGGCCCGGCTGCCCCAGATCATATTCTTTGCATGCAAACACCACATGGTGGTATTGACCATTGAGGATATCGTGCAGTACAGGGAAAGAGCCCTTTCCAAATCGGTATAAATTACTTGTGGCTTTTCACTTCTCACTATTCATTTATCCTTGTTTATACTTCGACAGGCTCAGCACAAGTCTGCGTGTATCTATGGTACAAAGTACTTTGTTGACAATCATGAAATAATGTAATAATACGGCTAAAGGATTATATGGAGGTGTCCCCATGATAAAGAAAACGTTGTACGTGCTGGCAGGTCTTATCGTTGTTGTCTTTCTCGTTGGATTTATTTTCTTCATGCCGCGTGATCACGTGGATCTTGCAACATTCAGTGATCTTGGAAAGAAGTACGACGTGGAGATCCTGCGGGATAAATGGGGTGTTCCACACGTATTCGGCAAAACGGACGCGGATACCGCCTTTGGTATCGCGTACGCACATGCAGAGGATGATTTCGTTACCATACAGGGAACCCTGCTTGCCGCACGCGCCATGCTTGCAACCGAGCTGGGGCTGAAGGGTGCACCCAATGATTACATGGTACAATTGCTGAACATATGGGACCCCATCAACGAAAAATACGATAAAGAACTGAGCCCTGAAACACGGGCCATATGCCAGGCATACGCAGACGGTCTCAATTATTATGCCTCCCTCCATCCTGACCAGGCCAATGAACAGCTTTACCCGGCAAGGGGGAAGGACGTTGCCGCCGGGTTCGTGCACAAGGTTCCCCTGTTCTTCGACATGGACAAGACATTAAAACTTATCTTCAGCTCCGAAGCACCGCTTGAAACAGATGTCCCGGTTGAGAAGCTGGAGGCGTCACTTAATAGATCGCAATATGCCCTGGAAGGTTCAAATACATTCGGGATATCCCCGAAAAGAACATCCGATGGCAGCACCTACCTTGCCGTTAATTCCCATCAGCCATGGGAAGGGCCCGTAAGCTGGTACGAGGCACACCTGCACAGCGAGGAAGGGTGGGAAGCGGTCGGCGGACTGTTCCCGGGTACTCCAATGGTGCTGCATGGTCATAACAGGAACCTTGGCTGGGCCCATACCGTGAACAGGCCCGACCTGCTTGACGTATATGAACTGGAGATCAACCCGGATAACAGCGAACAGTACCGTTTTGATGGCGAATGGAAAGACCTGGAGGTGCGGGAGGTAACCCTGAATGTGCGCATACTCGGGCCATTTGTCATACCGGTAAAAAAGAAGGTGTACAGGTCAGTTCACGGGCCGGTGATCGTGCGGCCCCATGGAACATATGCCCTGCGGTATGCCGCCATGGGAAAGATCCGGCAGGTTGAACAGTGGTACCGGATGAATCGTGCCAAAAACATGAAGGAATGGATCGATGCAATGAAGATCAGGTCAATTCCCTGTTTTAACTGCGGCTACGCTGACCGTGAAGGTAATATAATGTATTTATATAACGCCCTTATACCCGTACGGAATGAAAAGTATGACTGGAGCAAACCCGTACCCGGCAATACCTCTGAAACCCTCTGGACCGAGTATATCCCGTTTGAAAAGCAGCCCATGGTTATAAACCCGCCATCGGGTTTCGTGATCAATTGTAACAGCAGTCCATACAATACAACAATTGGCAGCGGTAACCCGGATCCATCAAAATACGGGAAATCCATGGGCATCGATACTAACATGAATAACCGTGCGATGCGCATTCTGAAATTACTTGGCTCTGATAACTCAATAACCTGGGATGAATTCAAACAGTACAAGTACGATATGCGCTATGAAAGTAAATCACGAATGGGGGTGCTGGTTAAACGGGTACTTGCCATGAATGACGATGAGAATACGATGCTTGCAGAGGCGAAAGCAGTACTTGAGAAATGGGATCTCAATACAGACCCTGATAATCTTCACGCCGCGTTACCGGTAATGGCATTTGAGCCCCTGTTGAAACACGAACCCGGCATAATACCCGATACCTTGCTTGTAGATAGAATTGTGAATACCGCGGAAAGACTGGAAAAGCACCATGGTGCAATATCAGTACCATGGAAAAAGGTGCACCGGCTTGTACGGGGTGAAGTGGATCTTGGAATAGGGGGAGGGCCCCACGTGCTGCACGCGGTGGCCAGCGAACCATATGGTGATGCGCAGCTGAAAGGTCGAAAAGGCGATTCATATGTTCTCATGGTACAGTGGGATTCATCGGGCAACGTCAAGTCGGAAAGTATTCATCAATATGGAAGTGCCACAAAGGACAGGGGATCACCTCATTACGCCGACCAGTCGCCGCTTTTCGTAAAGCGGCAGTTGAAGCCGGTATGGCTTGATAAAAAAAATATCAGGGAACACCTGGAAGAAGCATACAGGCCGGGTGAGGAAATGAAAGACCCGTAGGCCCTGGCGAATCGTTTACTTTCGCTTATGTTCTAAAAACCATTCGTACAGTTCCATGTTGTTGTATGTCCTGGTCCATGAATCGTGGCCTGCTTCCGGGTACACGGTGTAGCGGACTTGGCCGCCGAGTTTTTTTAATTCATCCACCATCCTTTTGCTGCGTTCCATTGGAACGACATTATCCTTCGCGCCATGGAATGCCCATACAGGGAGATCAACCAGCTTCTTTGCCTGCGCAATATTCCCGCCCCCGCAAATGGGTGCTATTGCGGTGAAGGTATCCGGCAGATGCCCGGCCAGGTACCATGTAGCATATCCTCCCATGCTGATACCTGTGAGGTAAAGGCGGGAACGGTCAACCCGGTACTGATTTATTATATAATCCAGGAAAGATCTCGTTTTATCAACAGCCCAGGTTTCATGTGAGCCGCATTGTGGTGCTATCACCACGAATGGAATGGTGTATTTTTCCAGTACGGGCGGAAGCCCCACTCTTTTTACAGTTTCCAGGTCATTGCCCCGTTCGCCGGCTCCATGAAGAAACACTATCAAGGGCCAATGACCCTTTCTTTTAGATCTGTATCCAGGGGGAAGGTATTCAATGTAACGATAATGTGGTGATGTTTTTTCAGAAAAAGTTTTATAATGAACCATATTACAAGTTACGAATTTATAGTCCACATGACAACCAGTTGCCTGACCAGGTAAGTCTGAAAATATAATCCAGCTATTGACAGTTAGTACGCATGGAAATATAATAAGTGGTAACTGCAACTGAGTTAAACAAAGGAGGTTTTATGAGTCACATCATTATCTACGGGAAATCCGGTTGACCTTATACAGACAGTGCCCGTGAGGCATATGGCGATAAGGCAACTTATGTTGATGTAAAGAAAAATAAGGCAGGAATGGAAGACATGCTGCGCCATTCAGGTGGGAAGAGGCAGGTGCCCGTTATAGTTGAAAGCGACAATGTTACCGTGGGATACGGGGGAACCTGAGGAGTGTAGCAGAAAGCCGCCGTGCGCGGCTTTTATTGTATACAATCAGCTTTTTCACTCTTTTCCCATGAGGTTGTCATATTACTTCTCATCCGGGAGCCTGTTGTTACGGGCAATAAACCTGTACAATTTTACTGACGGACGGGGTTTCCGTTCCAGGTTCTCAAGGTCAACCTGGTAAAGAACGAATTTGGGACAGAACCCTTCGAATCGGGGTTATTAGAAAAGCCGAACTACTTTCCTTCATTACGCATCTGGGCAACCAGCTTTTCAATGGTATCCGCGGCGGGTAAACATGCCTGTCCGCGGCAGACGTGACCAGCAATGCCTTCCTGGAGATCTTCCTGGAGTATGAACACGCTGGCCGGGTAATACTCCGCCTGCAGCATGGTTATTGTATTAATACTAGTGGCAATGCTGCCTCCATTGATAAACCAGTCAAGACCCTCGAACAACGAAGCTGATGCGTGGGGCACCCTGGACAGAACCGGGCTGAATGCGTGTAAAACATTTTCCGCGGCATCAAAATACCGTCCTTCAGATGTTAAGAGGCCAAGACGTACAAGGTTGCATGCGGCTATTCCATTGGCAGACGGTGTGGCCTGGTCCATGTAATCCCGTTCCCGTAAGGGAATTTCAATGGAGTCATCCGAGGGAGTGCCGAAGTATCCGCCATTTTCTTTATCCAGGAAAAGTGAATCAAACTCAGATTGCAGGTACAGGGCGCTTTCAAGCCAGGTACTGTTACCGGGTTCCATGTTATGAATATCCAGCAACGCCTTTATGAAAAACGAGTAATCATCTGAACGTGCAAAAGTGGTAACCTGTCCATCGTAGTTTAAACGGTAAAACCTGCCATCGCTCAACTGGTTTTCAAGGATGAAACGTGTGGCACGCAATGCACTTTCAGCATACTGCTCTTCGTCAAATACCTGTGCAGCACGAACGAGTCCGGATATCATGAGTGCATTCCAGGAGACTATCATCTTGGTATCGGTGACAGGGGGGATCCGGCCCTCGTGTTCTTTTTTCCTGGCATCGGTATTATTCCGTACTGGAGGGAAGGTTTCACTGTGAGAGAATGTTCTTCCATACCTTTGTGTAAACAGCGCCGCCAGTATGGTATCAATTTCACCCGAAAGCTTTCCGGCAGCGTTACGCTTAAGAACGTTGATTCCATCGAAGTTCCCGGGTTTGCTGACCTGGAAATGTTCTTCAAGGGTTGCAAGTTCCCTGGTAGAGAGTATCTTTTTCAGCTCCTGGTATGTCCATGTATAGAATGCTCCTTCAACGGGTTCACTGTCTTCGGGGGTTACAAAGCTGTCCGCGTCCTGGGAACTGTAGAAAAATCCATCAGGTGATGTCATTTCTCTCCTTAACCAGTCAACGGTATAATGTACAGCACGCTTGAATGCAGGTTCATGCATTCCGAAGCTCCAGAGGTCAGCAAGGTAACCGGTGATAAGGCCGTTATCGTACAGCATTTTCTCGAAATGGGGAACCGTCCAGTTCCCATCAACGGTGTACCGATGAAATCCTCCACCAACGTGATCAAAGATACCCCCTGTTGCAAGGGACATACCCCGCTGGTATGCTGCTTCTCTCATCTCTGCAGAACGATCAGGTGCAAGCCTGCTTCCCCGCAATACCAGTGCGGCATGCGGCATCATTGGGAAACGGGGCTGGCCTTCAGCTTTTTCAACAGGAGATATGACATCCAGTGCCCGGTTGACCCCCATGAAAAGGAGTTCCATAGTCAGCTCCGATCCTTCAAGTGACTTAAGGGAGACAGACTTTTCAAGGATGTCCATCAGTTCACTTTTAAAACTGGTGAGCTTCTCCTTTTCGTTATCATAAAAGCTGCGAACAGACTGGAGTACCTGCAGAAATCCCGGCCTGCCGTATTTAGGTTCAACCGGGAAATACGTACCGCCGAAAAAGGGAACAAGATCTCCCGGTGTGAGAAATATATTCAGCGGCCATCCTCCCTGTCCTGTCATCACCTGTAATGCCTGCATGTAGACGCTGTCAATATCAGGTCGTTCCTCCCGGTCCACCTTGATGGGTATGAAGTGGGCGTTCATGTATTCGGCAATGGCCTGGTCTGTAAAGGCTTCTCCTTCCATAACCGTGCACCAGTGACAGCTGGAATACCCGATTGAAAGAAATACCGGTTTATCTTCTTTCTCAGCCTTTTCAAGTGCTTCGTCACACCAGTACCACCAGTCAATTGGATTATCCGCGTGCTTGCGTAGATAAAGGCTGTTGCATTCTGTTAACTTGTTTGGCATATGATTTCTCCTTTAGTATCACATAATAATACATTGACATGGATCTTTCAAGCATGGAGAATAGGTTTGATGATAGTGATCTGTGAAAAGTGAGGAGTGACTGGAGGAATAGCGTAAGATGCTGAATCTACAGGTTTTTCAACCATTCGTGGTGGCACTTATCCTGGGTGCGTTGCTTGGATTTGAACGGGCGTTTTCCGTGAAGATGGAAGACAACAAGGAGGACGTGTTCGCCGGCATCCGCACGTTCTCACTCATCGCCCTGCTTGGCTGCATTGCAGCGTATATTGACAGTAATTATCTTAAAGGGATCTTGCTGCTTTCTTTCGCGGCCATAATCCTTATTACCATCGTTTCGTACTATATAAGCTTTTTTAAGCATAATGACAGGGGTATTACCACAGAGGTAAGCATATTTATATGTTTTGCCATAGGTATCATGGTGCAGATGGGTAACGTACAGGTGGCAACTTTTATTACCATCATTGTCGCCATTATCCTGTACCTGAAAAAGACAACCGACAACCTGTCCAAACGTATTGAGGCCGAAGACATCAGGGCTGTATTGAAATTTGCCATTGTCACCTTCGTGATACTTCCCATATTTGAACCGAAATTTTACGTGTCGCTGGGTGATATTGCACCCCTGAAAAATATTCTGGAAAAGAATGCACCGAGCCTGGTCTCCATAGAACTGTTAAACCCTCACACAGTATGGCTCATGGTGGTACTCATCTCGGCAATAAGCTTTACCGGTTATTTTGCCATTAAGCTGCTTGGCAATCGAAAGGGTATAGGCCTCACAGGCCTTATGGGTGGACTGGTTTCCAGTACTGCCACCACCATGGAGTTCTCCCGCAGAAGCAGCCAGAATGCGGGCCAGTACCTGCCGTTTTCGCTGGCCATACTGCTTGCATGTACTATAATGTTTCCCCGTGTACTGGTGGAGGTGCTGGTGGTAAATGCGAGGCTGGTTCCATCACTTTCCATTACCATGGGGATGATGGCCATAACCGGTTTTGTGATAAGCATAATCATCTGGAGGAAAGCCGGCCGCGAACCAACAGAAGAGATGAAACTGAAGAATCCTTTCAGTATTATACCCGCTCTGCAGTTCGCTTTTCTTTATGCCGTCATTGTCTTCCTGGTACGGGTAACGAGTGAACTGACAGGTGACAGCGGGGTATATGTGGTTAGCGTACTTTCAGGACTTACCGATGTTGACGCCATTACACTGAGTATGAGCCAGCTTGCAAAACAGGATCCGTCCAAACTGAACCAGGCAACGGTTGCCATAACCCTGGCGGCCTTTTCAAATACCATCATGAAAGCAGTTATTGCAGCATCTATCGGCTCAAAAGGATTGAGAAAGGTGATCTTTATCGGGTTTGCAATTATTATAGCGTCAGGGATCGCCGGCCTGGCCATTAATAGTGCATTGTGAATGGTTGTTGGTGGATGGTTGATAGTGGATAGTGGTTGGTTGATAGTGAATGGTGTATAGTGAATGGTAATCAGTTAAAAAACCAGTCACCATCAACCATCAACCATCCACCAGCAAATATTATTCGCCTTCGCCTGGTACTACGAAGCCCTTGGAGTAACCACCGGTGCTTGCTGATGTGCCGGCGATACGTGCAAGGTAGTTTGGACCAAGGTTTTCAAGGTGTTCTCCAACATTGTCAAAGTAGTTCAGGTGCTCCTGCTCTTCTTCGATGATCTGTTCGAAAAGACGCATGGTAACATTGTCACCGTTGTCCTGGCATACCTTCCAGAACTGGTTGTACTTGTCGATGGTCTCGTCTTCCAGGCCTGAATCCTGTTCGAACATCTGTTCCACCTTCTGGCCCTTGACAACCTTTTCGTCATAGCTTGATACGGGTTCGCCGCCAAGCTCCTTGATCCTTTCCGCGAACATTTCAGCGTGTCTCATTTCGTCAATAGCAACAAGCTTGATGTTCTTCGCAAGTTCACCGTAGTCCATGTCATCGAGGTTGTAATGCTGGTTCATATATTGCGATATGGCATGAAGTTCCATTGCCCTTGCCGTATTCAACACCTCGATCACGTTCTTTTTACGATCTTCTCTTGAAGCCATACAATTATCCTCTCTTTTTTTTATTTCAATTTGTAGTGATGATAATTCTATACATATTACATGTCACGTGTCAAGATTGAAAGTTGAATTTATTTGTCCAGCAGGTCTTTCAGGCCGGCAAAAGGGCTTTCCGGTTTGGGTGAAGGTTTTTCACTGGCTCGTTGTTTATCCCGTGAGTTGTTTTTTTTGCGGGGAGCGCTCTTTTTCTCCGGCTTCTTCTTCGATTCAAACGGGTTCTGCTTCATTGACAGTGAAATACGTTTGCGTTCAACGTCCACGTCGAGCACGGTTACGGTTACCTGCTGGTTTACTTTTACCGCCCGGTGCGGGTCGCTGACGTAATCGTCCGACATGTGGCTGATATGTACCAGACCGTCCTGGTGTACACCCATGTCAACAAAAGCCCCGAACGCAGTGACGTTGGTTATCACACCAGGAAGTACCATGCCCGTCTCGAGATCGCTGATAGCATTCACGTCCTCCCTAAAATTGAAAAGTTCGAATTCCTTTCGCGGGTCCCGGCCGGGTTTGGCAAGCTCATTGTAAATATCCTGTAGTGTGGGCATGCCAACCTCGTCGGTCACATACCTTGAAAGATTGATCTTTTCACGCAGTTCTTCTTTGTCCATGAGGTCCCTGACGCTGCATCCCAGGTCATCTGCCATCTTCTCAACGATATGATAACTTTCCGGGTGGACGGCACTGGCATCAAGGGGATGCTGGGCGTTCCGTATGCGAAGGAACCCCGCAGACTGCTGGAATGACTTTGGTCCCATGCCTGGAATGTTGAGCAGATCATCACGGGATGTGAAGGCTCCTTTCTCGTTTCGGTACTTTACAACCGCGTCTGCTATCCGGGACGAGAGGCCCGACACGTATTGCAGCAGCTCACCACTGGCGGTGTTTACCTCCACGCCAACCGCGTTCACGCAGATGGATACCACGTCATCCAGCGAGCGTTGCAGGTCTTTCTGGTCAACATCATGCTGGTACTGTCCAACGCCAATGGACCGCGGGTCTATCTTTACCAGTTCTGCAAGCGGATCCATAAGTCGGCGCCCTATGGAAACGGCGCCCCGTACGGTCACATCATGTTTTGGGAATTCTTTTCGTGCCACCTTTGACGCCGAATATACCGAGGCGCCGCTTTCGTTCACCATGGTAATGATCACGTTATCCAGGCCCAGGCTTTTGCAGAATGCCAGCGCTTCACGTCCGCCAGTCCCGTTCCCGATGGCGATGGCCTCTATACTGTATTGCAGGCACAGGTCTCGTATCACCTTGCCGGACTCTTCGGTTTTCTTCTGCGGCTCAAGAGGGTATATGGTCGTAGTATGCAGAAGGTTGCCCTGTTTGCTGAGGGTCACCACCTTGCAGCCTGTTCTAAGGCCAGGGTCAATGGCAAGGGTTGCCTTTTCACCCATGGGTGAGGAGAGAAGCAGTTCGCGTACGTTTTCGGCAAAAACGTGTATGGCCTCTTCGTCTGCCTGTTTTTTCAGCCGGGAACGAAGTTCAGTCTCCATGGATGGTCCCATGAGGCGCTTGTACGCGTCACGGGCGGCAAGCTTTACCTGTTCAGCAGAAGCACCTTCACCGATGACGAATTTCTGTTCCAGGATGCCTGCTGCCGCATCTTCATCCGGCATGAAGTGGACGGTGAGATGTCCCTCGTCAGCCCCGCGAAGCAGGGCCAGGATCCTGTGTGACGGGGCATGGGACGCCTTTTCAGACCATTCAAAGTAGTCTTTATATTTTACTGCTTCATCAGTCTCCTTCCCGGATAAACTGGATGTCATTGCAGCATTTTTTTCAAAGAAGTCCCGCATGGTTTCACGGGACCCGGCGTCCTCGTTGATCCACTCGGAGATGATGTGCCGTGCACCCTCAAGTGCGTCTTCGGCGCTGATGACTCCCTTCTCTTCGCTTATATATTCAGATGCAGCCTGTCGGATATCAGTGATATTTCCCTTGAATAAAAGATCTGCAAGCGGCTCAAGCCCCTTTTCCTTTGCAACTGTTCCCTTTGTACGGCGTTTGGGCCGGTAAGGAAGATAGATGTCCTCAAGCCTTGACAGAGTTTGAGCATTGTTTACGGCATCTTCAAGTTCAGGGGTAAGCTTTTCCTGTTCACGCAGTGATTTTATGATGGCTTCCCTGCGCCTGTCCAGCTCTTGAAGCTGTGCAAGCCGGTCACGTATGGAGATGACCGCCACCTCGTCCAGTCCACCTGTTGCTTCTTTCCTGTACCGTGAGATAAAAGGTACGGTAGCATCGTCGGCAAGCAATTTCCTGACAGCTTCAACCTGTGCCGGTTTCAATTGTAATTCTTCACTTACAATGGTGATATTTCGGTCAATGGTCATAGTATATTTC
>CAYFSO010000091.1:0-11878 GCA_964345775.1 uncultured Leptospiraceae bacterium
TTGAACCCGCACAGGATTTCTCCCACATGGCCCTCAACCATGCGTGTCTACCAGATTCCACCACCTGGGCGTGTCATAAACCGACTACCTTAATTACATCACATCATGGTTCTGTCAACAGAAAAAATGGATAAATTTTCTTAAAAAACATGGCTCATTCCGGAAAGAGTGGATGTGAAAATATTAGGTGCTTAGATTAATGTAAACAGTCTTTCCTTAAAAGATCAACTAGATCAACTATTGACATATACGGTATAATGGAGATATCATTAAGTAATAGTCATACGTACAACATTTTGAAACATACCAGGGAGTAAATAATGAACCATTCAGGTGACAGGTCTTCTACAATTTTCGGGAACGCCATATCTTCCTCGGCATACAGGAAAGCCGTAAAACAAAAAAGAAAATTCGAAAAGAAATTCAATCATGATCCAGATGCTACATATCCCCTTAAAGCAGAGAAAAACCCGGTAATCGGACCCCCGCTGGGAGTAGAGAATATTGTAACGTCTGAAAGCGGCAAAGATGTCAGTGCTGATAATAGTGTCGCACTGGGAACCATACGAATGGGATTTGGCCATTACAGGATAGCCATGGCCGCCGCGTCTGCCGCTCATTCCATGGGCATAACGCCATACTGGTTTGACCTGTTGTCATTTGATACTACCGGCAGGCAGATCATTCATCACATGGAAAAACTCTACAACCTGGGTTCACGACTTTCGCAAAAATTCACCCTGTTCAACAAGTTCTACTGGGAACCCCTCACTGCCGAAGGTTTTAAGAAGCTTGATTTCAATGCCTCTGACCAGAAAACGGCCGAACTGATGGCCGATATTTACGGGGACCTGCCCAGGGAACTGCCCTTTGTTGCAACCCATGCATGGGCATCACAGGCCGCCGTGCATGCCGGCATGGAACGGGTCGTCAACATGATCCCGGATAACTGGCCGCTGGGTCTGCACCTCTCCGAGGGAGCCGTCCATACAGTACAATCGCCTTCAGCCTACATGGGGTACCGCACCCTGAAACACATGGACAAGAAACGGGATGTCCTTTCACCCATGCCGTCACAAGGTATCGAATATACTGGTCATTACATCGACCACGAGCTGGTACACAATATTGAAAAGGACTGCCAGGCCCGCCTGAAGCGCATACAGGGCAGGAAACCACGAAGAGTTCTTCTTTCAATTGGTGGTGCCGGTGCACAGCAGGATATTTTTCTATCCATACTCAGATACCTTCTTCCCCTCATCAAGGACGGCAGTGTTACATTGTTTCTCAACATGGGAGACCATGGTGACGTATGGAAAGGTATCGAGAAAGAATTGAACGGATATGAATCCGAGGTTACCACCCATTTTAACTGGGATGACACAAAACGCTTTGCCGCCCGGGCACTCCGGGGTAACGTTACAGGCCTTCATGCTTTCCTGAACGATGACATTTTCGCCGCCATCTATGCCACCAACCTGCTCATGCGGGCAGCCGATGTACTCATAACAAAGCCGAGTGAACTTGCCTACTATCCCGTTCCAAAACTGTTCATACAGAGGGTCGGCGGTCATGAAGCATGGGGAGCCATTCGCGGAGCCGAGCTTGGCGAAGGCACCATTGAATGTGAGACCATCCCCCTCACTATACAGGCCCTGGATCTTATGCTGAACGACAATGACCTGCTCACCATGTACTGCGAGAACATCATAAAGCAGAAAAGCATCGGCACATATGACGGTGCCTACAGGGTGATCGAGCTGGCGATGAACAGAAAACAAAAGGGCGGGAAAAGAAAAACAACCAGGAAAAAATAATGGATATTTCAGGACGGGGGAACCAGTGAATTGATCCGCTTTTTCTTTTCCATGTAACGGCAGGTGTTCTCAATATTCTCAGCGGTTTTGCGCATAACATTTACGCATTCGACGGGAAATTTGCCGATAGATGTTTCACCTGAAAGCATGATGACATCAGTTCCGTCATAAATAGCATTTGCGATATCACTGATGTCCGCCCTGCTTGGACGGGGATTGTCTATCATGGATTCCAGCATCTGCGTTGCGGTGATCACCGGTTTCACCGCGGCATTGCATTTCTCTATCATGGTTTTCTGAAGCTCGGGCAATTCCCAGGGATCCATCTCAACCCCAAGATCACCCCGGGCGATCATTATTGCGTCTGTTTCTGCCAGTATATCATCGAACTGGTCAACCCCTTCCGGGTTCTCGATCTTTGATATGATCCTGATGCCGGTATCCTTAAGCCGCTGCCTCAGCTCAAGCACATCCTCGGCATCCCGTGTAAAAGAATCCGCGATATAATCAACACCGTTTTTTATGGCAAAATCCAGGTTAGGTATATCTTCTTCCATGGTATAGGGATACCCCACAACGGTGTCAGGATGATTCAACCCTTTTCTTGATCTCAACAGGTCACCGTACAACACTTTGCAACGCAGTTTCGGCCCATCAACTTCAACAACCTCCAGCCCTATATAGCCGTCATCCACGTATAAACGATGGCCCGGTTTCACGTATTTGTGTAATTCATGAAAGGTTACAGGTATGCCTTTCCCGGGATCATCGGTGGCCGGGTATTGCTGATTCTCTGCTGGATATATATCAGTTCTCAGCAACAGATCCATGCCTGATCGTATGTGAATAGGCTCTGGAAGATCTCCCAGCCGTATCTTGGGCCCCTTTATGTCATAGACCACGTACCCGGCGGGCATAATGCGTCGCGTCTTTTCTATGACCCGCAGGTGAAGATCCGGCGATCCATGCGAACTGTTTATTCGCACCCCCGACAGGCCGGCCCCTTCCATCTCCTCGATCCTGTCAATTGATGCGGGGCCTATAGTTGCAAGAATTTCCGTCTTCATTTATTGCTTTTCCAGGTCCCCGATAGTTTTAAACAACTTCTTTGCCCTGAATGCGTCAAGAATGAACGGATACTTCGATTCTGAAGAAGTGGCCAGGTACGTATTGTCCCCGAATTCCCTGTGCACGGTGACGGTAATCTTCTTATCATATGCGTGCACAACCACGCGGCTCATAAGTCCACTTACCTGGTTCTTTTTCATGTCAGCAAACGACTTGGCCCTCAGGGGATCAAAAGCTGTAGCCAGTTGCGTGACCTGGTTCTTGTCAAGCTCCCTGCCGGGATACTGTTCGCATATCCAGCGGTCTTCCTGCACTTTTTTTACATCATCGCCTTTATCACTGTCTTTCTCTTCGGCATCGCCGCTTTCAGTTTGCTCTTTTTCAACTTTCTTCTTCTTAAAGGTAAGGGTTTTACCTTTATAAGTCAGATCCATGGACTCAATGGCATTCTTGCTGATCTTCAATATTTCCTTGTCTCGAAGACCATCAACTGTCTTGCCAAAATCCGTATCAAGGGTTCCCGGGGCGAGGTAGATGCCCTCTCTTCCGGAAAGGCGAATATATGTCTGCTGGTAAGTAGGACTTTTCTTTCCCACGTAAAAGTCACGAACCGTCTTCCCGTCCTTACGGGCTATAACGTGCAAAGCCTCATCCGGTTCCAGTTCGTATACCCGGTAATGTTCTTTTTCAGAGATGAGATCAGTGACCCGCATTTCTTTTAATTTTTTTTCCATTGCAGCGACCTGGCCCGGATCAGCCGGATATTTTTCGTCATTTATCACCCATGCACCATTCTCACGGTACAGTTTTATCATTGGATCCTGCCTGCGTATAACTATCTCGTCAAGTCCGTCATCCCATACCGGCAGGTCAACAGCCTCACCCCCATCCTGGTTGTTCGCGACAACCAGGTACAGGGCCAGCACGGCAATTATGAGCAAGCTTACAAGGGTTTTCCTGTTCATTATTCAGTGGCCTCCTCTCCAAACTGTGCTGCGATACGTCTTTTCCTTATGATCCTGACACGCCAGTTGATTACACCGGCAAGGATCACCAGTAATGGCAGTCCCGCGATGTTAATGACCTTCAATGCCAGTTTCGTACCTTCACCTGTTTCTTCTATCGGGTTAAAAGAAAGTCCCTTACTGCGCATCTCGGGTATATTGTAGTTCCCGGTAAGGTAATCAACAGCATTATGCATGAAAATGGCATTAGGCCGCTTTCCTTCGGGGTCTATGGTATTTCGTCCGGCAATCTCAGACGTGCCTGCCACAATGAGGCGTACCGGCTTTGCTGCCTTCTGGATGATGCCGCCACGTACCTTCCCGTCACTATTTTGCAATGATCCGGGTACGTTTTCACCGCTGAAATAACTGGTCATCTTCCCCTCAAGAAGTACCGCAAGGTCAAAGCTGCTCATCTGCGAGGGATCAGGCGGACGCACACCAAATGGCATGAAGTTTATCCTGCCCTTCTGCAACCAGCTCTGGTCGGATGACTTCACAAGCACGGTATTATTAATATCATTTTCTTTCAGCATCTTCTCGTTAACCGCAAGGGACGAAGCCTTCAAGAACACCAGTCGTTTCAGGTACGAGGTTATATCACTCTCATCGCTAAGCCCATCATCACCAATGAGAGGGGCGAAATAAAGCTTCAGATCACCCAGCCCCCGTTGTTGTGTTTCAAAGCACCTGGTATCCATCACGATATCGTTATTAACTTTTACGCCATAATGAGAAATAAGCTTTTTCAATCCCGTATTAAGTGGAAGCACCACCGGCTTCCGCTGCTGCATCATGGGATTTTGTCCCTGTTGCATCTCAACAAAGGAATCGATCAGCACCAATGCATTCCTGCCGCTCATCAGGTACTGGTCTATCTTGAACAGGGCATCTTCAGAAAATGTATCCCTGGGGCCATTGATGATTATAGTGGATATATCCTGCGGGATGTCCCCTCGTGAGAGGTCTATCTCCACAAGCTCGTACATGTCCGACAGCATTTCCCGGAGCTGCTTTGCACCGTTCCGTTCATTTTTCAGGTCTTTTTCACCCTGACCGGTTATGTAACCGATCCTGTGATTTACACTGATAAGGTTGTCAACCGCACCGTTGATCCTGTCTTCAAGCCCCTCGAGATTGCCAACAGCATACTGTCCGGTAATTGAACGGGAAAGGATCTGTACCGTCTCGAACCTGTCCCTGTATTCCACCACGATCCCCAGCATTCCCTTTCCCGCGGGGATGGAGGAACCGTCCATTGCGGTAGAGCGCTGCCATTCCAGCATGGGGATACCATACACGTCCGCCATGTCCAGCGCCTTCCTGTCCTGAGCGGTGTCAACATAGCGAAATTCCAGCTTGTTGTAATTTCTGAGGTCGCATTTTTGTACTTCCTGGTACACCTGTTCTTTCACCTTCTGCATTCCCTGTATGGGCATGTTGCTGCTTGAATACAGGGTTACATGTATTGGCTCCTTAAGCTTTACCAGTGCATCGATCTTTCCGTTCATCTTCTTCATCAGGGTGGTAAGCCTGTACTCAAGCCCCTCCGGCTCGGTTAAAGAATCGATTTTCTCAATTAGATCACCATGCACCATGGCAACACCCATGTAAGCATTCCTGAACTTCACCTGGTCATTCTGCAGCTCCCGTATCTGGACGGGATAAATACCGTAATCAGAAGCCACATCCTTGTTCTTTTCCATGTCAATGAACTCGTAGCGGAAGTTCCTGTTCCCGGCCTGGTCGTATTCTTCAAGCAGGTCTGACAGGTACCTGCTTACACCATTATAAGGAGCCGGCAGGTCTTCGCTGAAAAAGACCTTCACGATCAGAGGCTCTTCAAGTGTAGACACTACCTCTTTACTCACGTTTGAAAGCGAGTATACGTTATTGCTGGTAAGGTCTACCCTGAAGTTCATTGTAGCGATGACAATGTTCAACAGTATAATAATAACGATATAAAGTACATAATTGTACTCTTTGGAAGAGAATTCCTCTTTGATCCGGTCACCGGCTTTTTGTATCCACATCTTAATTCTATCCATCATTATCTCCTCTCCTCAAGTACGTAGTGGGTGGCGATACCCGCGATTGCCGTCACCGACAGGAAGTATATGATATCCTGCACATCAATAATTCCCCGTGCAATATTCATAAAATGGTATTCTGCACCAATATACTCAATTACGTTCACCATTCCCGATGGGAGAAAGAAAAGGAACTTTCCTACCAGGGTCAGCAGAAGGCAAATGGCAAACCCTATAATAAACGCCACGATCTGGTTTTTTGTCAGGGAGGACGAGAAGACCCCTATTGAAGAAAATGCCGCGGCAAGAAGAACAGCCCCGAAATATCCGCCAACCACTGGGCCGGGATCCATATCACCAACGAGAAAGATGGAAACAGCATAAACAATAGTTGGCAACAGCATAATCACTGTGAACAGTGTACCTGCAAGCACCTTGCCTATAAGTACATCAACTATTGATAGGGGAAGTGTCATTATTATTTCAAATGAACCGGTATTCTTTTCCTCTGAAAATAATCGCATGGTTATAGCTGGTACCACGAAGGCAAATGCGAGGGGAAGCAGTTCAAAGAACCCCCGCATTTCTGCCTGTCCATACAGGAAAAATGTAGAAAAAAACAACCAGCCTGTTATGGCAAGAAAGACAGTAATAACAATATATGCTATTGGCGTATTAAAATAAGTTCTCAATTCCTTTTTTGTAACTGTCAGCGCGCCTTTATATCGTTCCATCGGCTCCTCCTCTGGTCAGGTCTCTAAACACGTGCTCAAGGCTGCGGTACTCCCGTGTCATCTCGTACAATGTCCACCCGTTGTCCTTTATTGTCTCAAATACGTCCGGACGAAGATCCCTTTCCCCGTCCGTCACTACCGACATACGTGCACGGCCATCACGTTCATCTGACAGGGTTACACCTTTTACCCCGTCCAGCCCGCGCAAGCTGTTGTTCATATCATTGAATGCTGCCCCGGAAACTTCCAAAAGAATGGTAATATCTTTTCCCGCTGATGATCTAAGCTGGTTTGTACTGTCATCTGCAACGATACGCCCCCTGTCTACAATAATGACCCGGTCACACGTTGCTTCAACTTCCGGTAATATGTGAGTAGAAAGGATAACCGTTTTTTCCTTTCCGATCTCTTTTATCAGGTTCCGTATCTCGATGATCTGGTTGGGGTCCAGTCCACTGGTGGGTTCATCAAGGATAAGTATATCCGGGTCATGTATCATGGCATGGGCCAGGCCCACCCTCTGTTTATACCCTTTTGAAAGCTCGTTGATGTTTTTGTGCATTACACCCTTCAATCCACAAATATCAACTATTTCTCCTATTCTTTTCTCGCTTTCCACTTCCCGTATTCTTCGAACAAACTCAAGGTAATCATATACCATCATGTCATCATATAATGGCGCTGATTCGGGAAGGTACCCGATCATTTCCTTCACAGCAAGAGGGTTCTCATCAACACGGTAATCACCAACCACGACGTTACCCGCTGTTGCGTTTAAAAATCCCGTGAGAATACGCAGGGTGGTGGTTTTACCGGCACCGTTTGGCCCCAAAAGCCCCGTTATCTCACCTCTCCTTATGGCAAATGAAATGTCATCAACGGCACATACTTCACCGTAATACTTTGTCAGGTTCTTTACGTTAATCATGAGTTCTCTACGCCCTCCTTCTGGTGGCATTTTTAAACAGGTACTATGAATTCTTTACTACGCGATTATCCGCGTAAACGTGAGGTATTTACATGGTTACGTATCGTAAATGTCTTTTTTGTTACAAGCATTTTTAAAAATCAAGCACAATCCCGGAGAGGGGAGAATTTGAACGGCCAATTCCTTTTCCCGATACATGATCATACCAGGTATATAATCCTGAATTTTCAACCAGTTCTACTGTGGCCTTTCGAAGGCGCTCTGCCATATCGGTATACCCGTATTTCAACAAGCCGTGGTAGATCATCCAGTTGAATACCGGGTTCACCGCGCATCCACGGTATTGTCTCAATTCTTTTTTTACACAGTCATCTACGATACCCCCGCTCAGGGGAACATGCTGCCAGAAACCGTATCCCGGCATAAGGTAACGGTTCACCATCTGTTCAGCCCTGCTTTTATCGATCATCCCGGTGAACAGCATAAGTATTGAGGCTATGGTAATGCGGTTTACCGGTTTCCAGCCATCATGAAAATAGTGGGGAAGGTAGCATTCATACTCGTCTGACCAGAGACGTTCTTCCACGCTGGCGGTAATTGTTTGCACCTTTTTTTTCAGGTGCTCTTGCATGGAGGCATCCATCTTCAGGTCACTTTTTTTCAACGCATTCAGACCTGCAAGATACACGGCACAGAAAAGCGGGTCGATAAACCTGAATGGCGTGTCACTTATGGTGGGCATATTTCCCCACTCGGCATCCTCTGCCACGCGCAAAAGGCTTCGCATCTGCAGCAGCTGCCTGTAAAACCCCATCTTCCCCTTTACCTCAACATCCAGTACGTCATCATATACGTCCGACAATAGAAATCCCGATTCAAGCGGGTGTATTATAGCCGGCAGCCCCTCCCCCCACAATTCCCTGGTATTTTCCATGAAGTAAATCTCCCTCTGGGCGAATGGGAGCAGTTCCTTCAGGCTTTTGGCCGTGTCCCTGTTGGACGACAACCGGGCAAGGGCGTACAGTCCCATGGGAGGCCCCACCAGGTGAGTCATGCCAGAATCATCGAACATACGACTGAACAACAGGTAGAACAGGCGCGCGCGGCCAGGCAGGCGCCTGCCGGTTTTCAACATCAGCGGTACTGCCCCGTCAAAGCGCTGGTAATAGTATACCGATTGCAGTTCCTTTAACGCCCTTTGGGTATCAAAATACGAAAGAATTATGGAATGAAGGGAAGAAGCAAAGGAGAAATAGCCGCTAAGCATATCTGTATGCAGGGTAAATGAGGCATCACCCATTTGTACGCTGTACTTCCTGAATACTTTTTCTATATCAGGAACAAGGTACTGGTTTTCAAACCCTTTATTGTTTTTGTTTTTCATGACCATCTACGATCTGCCAAAATCGTCTTCAAGTCGCTCTATATCATCCTCTCCAAAATAATCACCACGCTGCACCTCGATAAACCTGAGATCCTGGTTCCCGGTATTGCTGACACGATGTACCACTGAAAAATCAATATCCACCGATTTCCCCGGCTCCACGGGAACTTCCCTGTCGTCCAGTGTAACCACACCCTTTCCATCTATGAAGTACCAGTGTTCCTGCCGCCTTTCGTGGCGCTGCAGGCTGAGTCGTTTACCGGGATACACCGTGATCCTCTTTACCTTGTGATCTTCCCTGTCCTCCAGGATCTCGTAAAATCCCCATGGCCTGTACTCACCGTTAATATCCAGAATATCCTGTGGATTCGCGCTCACTTATTATCTCCTTTAACATAATACCTGTATATGAACGAATTCAATTGCTCAGTGGTTATGACACCGTCATCTTCCAGTATCTGGGCCAGGAGCCTGTGCTGGTTTTTCTTGCGAAGCCTTTCCTGCTTACGGACCGCACGCTCAATATCATCCCCGCTGGCCAGTTTTTCCTTCTTCAACAGCTCTCCGATCAGCAGCTCGTCCACCATGTCTGGCTGTCCCGACGCGTACTCTTGTTCCATTTCAAGTATAACCGGTTCCGCATCTTCCGGTTTTTGTACCGCTTTTCTTGAAGCAAGCCGCAACATGAATGCCCTGAGCATTCTTTTTTCCTCTTCGTGAAGTTCGGGATCAGTCAGCAGGTGCAGGAACCTGCCGGTCAATTCCCTTATTCTCCGGGCATTCATTGCAGCCATGATTATTTAACCATTTGCCTTCATGAAGTCTTTCATAAAGTCAACCAGGGCCGTTACCCCTTCAACAGGCATCGCGTTATATATGGACGCGCGGCATCCGCCAACAGACCGGTGTCCCTTCAGCCCGCTGAGACCGGCCTTGTCAGCTTCGGCAATAAATTTCTTTTCAAGATCCTCATCGGGAAGTCGCCATACCACGTTCATCCTTGAGCTGCTTCCACTGTCAACAGGATTCCTGTAATATCCACCACTGCCCTCAATCGCATTATACAACATATCAGCCTTTTCATCTCTGCGCCTTTCGATCTCTTTCATTCCACCTATGGACTTGATCCAGTTCAGGGTAAGGTTGGTCATCCATACGGTAAACGATGGAGGCGTGTTGTACAGCGAATCCTGACCGGCATGCTGGTCATATCGCAGGTAAGCGGGCAGGTCTTTACGGGCCTTTTCAACCAGGGATTTTTTCATAACTATGAATGCCATACCTGCCGGTGCCAGGTTTTTCTGTGTTCCGGCGTATACCATGTCAATCTTGTCCCATGGTAATGGCCGTGACATGATATCTGATGACATATCGCATATCAGGGGGACATCTCCCGTGTCGGGAAAATATGGCCACTGTATGCCTCCAATAGTCTCATTGGAACACAGGTGCACGTACGCGGCGCCACTGGTCAGTTTTAATTCATCCTGCGCGGGTATGCGGGTATAACTTTCATCCTTCCCGTCCCATGGAACGTTCACATTCCCCATTAATTCTCCGTCATTATAGGCTTTTTTGGCCCATGAACCGGTCAGAATATAATCCGCGGTTTGTCCTTCCTGCAACAGGGCCATTGGCACCATGCCAAACTGCATGGTAGCACCACCCTGCAGAAAAAGGATATCGAACTCGTCAGGGATATCCAGTATCTCCCTTGCAAGGGACATTGTCTGGTGATGCACTTCATCGTAGATCTTACCGCGATGGCTCATCTCGATCAATGACATACCTGATCCATGGTAATCCACCAACTCTTTAGATGCTTCCTCCAGTGTGTCAACCGGCAGCGTCGAAGGTCCCGCTGAAAAATTGTAAATCCGTGCCATGTGTTTATCTCCATTCTGAATTATAAAGTGATTAACAATACCGTCTCATGTATCAATTATTGTGAGACAACCTTAGCATATGGATGATGCAATACAAGTAAAAATTAAAAGCGATTTATATTGACAACCTGCGCGGGCAGATCGAGAATACCAGAAAGCGTTTCAACAGGAGAGCATGTATTTATGACCAAACTCGGCCACAGGGGAACACGCTGGTTGAAAACAATTCACCTGGTAATGGTCTGGATATCAGTATTCAAACCATGGAAACCCAAAAAGCATTCACAAAAGGCGGGATAACATCATATGGAAGCTGGTGACCTGTACGTTATTGCCACTCCAATTGGCAATCTTGAAGACATCACCTTAAGGGCACTTCGTGTATTACGGGAAGAAATACACGTGGTATACTGCGAAGATACCCGGCAGACACGAAAACTCATGCAGCACTACGGGATAGATATACCCGCGTATTCAATACACGCGCATACATCTTCATCAAAGATACAGAGAGCCATACAGGAGATCAGCTCAGGCCGGAATGCGGCATACATGACCGATTCCGGCACACCAGGGGTGTCAGATCCGGGAGCCGCGCTTGTAGAGGCCGCAAGGAGTGAAGGGATCCGGGTTATCCCCCTCCCTGGCCCATCGGCACTCAGTGCCATAGTATCTGTTAGTGGTTTCACGGGAAAAGAAGTGGTCTTTGGCGGCTTTTTGAGTAAAAAAGAAGGAAAACGCAGGAAAGAATTGCAGAAATTCAGAGAATTTGACGGTATTATAGTTGTATATGAATCCCCATACAGGGTATCAAAGCTTCTAACAGCCATACACGAAGTATTCCCTGGTGCAGACATGGTAATAGGACGTGAACTCACAAAAATATACGAGGAAGTGATCAGCGGGAAGGTTTCCGATATAATGAACAGCATTGATTCCATCACCATGAAAGGCGAATTCGTAATTGCCATCAATAACAGGAGTAAATAAATATTTCTTGCTATTTTTATTTTTTTTCAATATAATG
>CAYFSO010000092.1:0-11793 GCA_964345775.1 uncultured Leptospiraceae bacterium
GGTCGCCATCAGCCCAGATTATATCATTAATTTCTCCCTGTGAATCAGAACTATTCTCCCAGCCGAGCTCCGTAGGGGCGTCGCCGCAGGAGGGGAGTGCTATGATCATAACTGCAACGGCAATGACAAATATAAGATGTAATCCTTTCATACGATTACTCCTGGTTTCAAAGTATACTGAATATAGATAGAATATCCACGCTGAAAGGTGGTGTCAACATAATAATTACTCTAACCGCGGATAAACGCAGACTTGTGCTGGGCCTGTCGAAGTATGAACACAGATAAGTGAAGAGTGATCAGTGATGAGTGAGCAGGGGAACCACAATAAATCCGCGTTCATTTGCGTTTATCGAGCGAAGCGGGCGGTTTCATATTTTTTATCCTTGAAATCATACTGAAGATACAGCTATATTATTGCTATTACAGGCACCCACGGAGGCTGAGCTGGCATAATGATACACATAAAAACGGGAAGGTCTTTCAGTATCCCTGTGATTATCACAATAATTGCAGTAATGTTTTCTGTTCTTTTCGCTGATGAAAAAACGGAGCTGAAGAAAAAAAGTGACGCGCAATTCCTTCGTATCTACAACATGGGCACGCACGCACATGAAGACATGGAAGGCTGGATATCGCCCCTTACCCATGAAGAGCTTGTGGATTGGTCAAAAACACGAAATATTAAGGTTCGGGAAGACCAGCCCCCGGTGAAGGACAACATGGCCTGGTTTACGTCAAAATACGGGTCGAAGTTGAAGGCAACAGGGTTCAAGATGCACAGGGATTATTTCCTGTGGCTCAATTTCGTCACCTTTACCAGCCCCGGGGACGCGCAGATCCCCGCCACGCTTGAAATTTCTGCTGACGGTGAATTGATAAAGAGGATGAATTTCAACGACCTGGCCGCGGAAAACCAGCTGGTTCGTGTAAGAATACCCCGTAAAGCCACCGTTGACGGTGAAGTAACGTTCATGTTCATGGAATACTCGGGTGCAGGCGGATTTTTCGGGATATGGGACATGATACTCACAGACGACATCGATTTTCCTGTTAACATACAAAAAGAAACTGAAAAGAAAAAAGATACACAGTTGAAGTTAAAGGAAAGTCCGGATGAATTGCTGCAGCCTGCGGAATGAGATGAAAGATCATTTTTTTGGTAAAAGTTGCTATTTTTTATTGACCTAATACGGGTATTCTTTTTCTGCTGTTAACGGGTTAATTATTTTTTTGCCTTATCGTGCCTGGTTGTTTAACTTAATGATCAGCATAACTTGACTTGGAAAAAATTTGCGTTACACTTTACAATGACACTTTGCAACAGGGTGGCGTTATTATGAACGAATTTGAAAAAGATTTTGATGATGAAGTTTACGAGGACGAATTCTACGAGGACAACATCGAAGAAGAGCTGGTCGACGAAGACGAAAAGGAGATCTTCGAGGACGAGGAAGACGAACTCTTCGAAGAACCCGAGAAGAAGATCGAAGTAAGCCTGGCCTGTGAAGACTGCGATTACAGGTGGGAAGACGTGGTCATTAAACCAAAAGACGTTGACCTGGATGATATTGAAGTCGTGTGTCCCATGTGCGGATCCATCAATGTAACACAGATATGAACAACAAAACTATCCGTATCAGGGGTGCGAGAGAACACAACCTTAAAAACATTTCCCTCGACATTCCAAGAGATGAATTCATAGTAATAACGGGGCTTTCCGGATCAGGGAAGTCCTCTCTTGCCTTTGACACCATCTACGCCGAAGGACAGCGCCGTTACGTGGAGTCACTGTCCGCCTATGCCCGGCAGTTCCTGGGCCAGATGGAAAAGCCCGATGTTGACCTCATCGAGGGGCTGTCACCCGCCATATCCATTGAACAGAAGACCACCCACCGTAATCCCCGCTCAACGGTGGGAACTGTCACCGAGCTCCATGATTACCTGCGTCTTTTATTCGCAAGGATCGGGATCCCCTACTGTTACAAGTGCGGCAAGCGGATCACCTCCCAGTCCATAGACCAGATCGTTGATACCATACTCACCATGGAGAAGGGCACCAGGCTGCAGGTGCTGGCGCCGGTGGTACGGGGGAGAAAGGGCACCCAGGTGGATGAGCTGGAGTCCATAAGAAAGAAAGGATTTGTCCGTGCCAGGGTGGACGGGGAGATACGCCAGCTTGACGAAGAGATCAGCCTCGAGAAAAACAAAAAGCATACCATAGAAGTTGTGGTTGACCGTATCGTATTGAAAGAAGGCATACGGTCCCGTCTTGCAGATTCCATTGAGTCGGCCATTGATCTTGCCGACGGACTGCTGCTCTTGCTGGTGAACGACGATGAACGGCTGATATCCACAAGCCTCACCTGTCCCGACTGCGGTATATCAATGCCTGAGCTGACCCCCAGGATGTTCTCATTTAACAGCCCCTACGGGGCGTGTGACCGATGCGGCGGGCTGGGGTTTCTTATGCGTTTTGACCCGGGGCTTATCATCGCCGATCAGGAAAAACCGCTTACCGCCGGTGCCCTTGAAGTATGGGGCAAATCAAAAAGCTACTGGTACCGTGAGCAGATCGAGACCCTTGCCAGGAACCTCGAATTTGACCCGGATACACCATGGAAAGACCTGCCGGAGAAGGTTCAAAATGTTGTTCTGTACGGTTCCGGTTCGGAGAAGATACAGTTTCACATTAACCGGGATGACGCGGTATACAAGTTCAAAAAACCCTTTGAAGGGGTTATACCCAACCTGCAAAGGCGGTACAGGGAGACCCAGTCCCAGGGTATGCGTGACTGGCTTGAGGGTTTCATGTCCAACCAGGTATGCGACGCGTGCAATGGGCATCGCCTGCGGCCCGAGAGCCTGGCGGTGCGTGTGGCAGATCACAATATCGGCGATATCAGCGGCATGTCCATCAAGAAAGCTGACGTGTTTTTCAGGGATCTTTCCCTGTCGGAAACTGATGCCATTATCGCACGGCAGGTGCTGAAAGAGATCCGTGCCAGGCTGAAATTTCTCACCGACGTGGGAATTGACTACCTGACCCTGGACAGGGCTGCAGGCACCCTGTCTGGCGGGGAGGCGCAGCGTATCAGGCTGGCTACCCAGATAGGCTCAAGCCTTACCGGCGTGCTGTATATACTGGACGAGCCAAGTATAGGCCTGCATCAGCGTGATAACCGCAAGCTCCTTGATACGCTGCACAACCTCCGGGACCTGGGGAATACCGTTATCGTGGTTGAACATGACCAGGAGACCATCATGGATGCCGACTACGTCATCGACCTGGGACCGGGTGCCGGCCTGGACGGCGGATACGTGGTTGCCGAGGGGACTCCCCGGCAGGTGGCAAAAAAAGTGGATTCCCTGACGGGACAGTACCTGTCGGGAAAGAAGACCATACCTGTTCCGGGCAGGAGGAGAGAGCCGTCAGGTTTTATCGAGATAAAGAGTGCCTCCGAGCATAACCTGAAGAATATAGACGTGCAATTTCCGCTTGGAGTATTCTCATGCGTTACCGGTGTGTCCGGGTCTGGAAAATCAACCCTGGTAATAGAAATACTGTACCGGGCCCTCTCGAACCTGGTAATGCGCTCGAAGGAATACCCGGGTGCATTCAAGACCATACACGGACTTGACCGGGTAGACAAGGTGATCGACGTTGACCAGTCGCCCATAGGGAGAACTCCCAGGTCAAACCCGGCAACCTATACCGGCACCTTTACCCCCATACGCGAACTCTATTCAAAACTTCCCGAGTCGAAGATCCGCGGCTACAAGCCCGGCAGGTTCTCATTCAACGTATCGGGCGGCCGATGCGAGGCATGCGAGGGGGACGGGATCAAGAAGATAGAGATGCACTTTTTGCCCGACATATACATTACCTGCGAAGTGTGCAAGGGGAAACGCTATAACCACGAGACACTTGAAGTGCGTTACCGGGGAAAGAACATCCACGAAGTGCTGGACATGACGGTAAACGAAGCCCGCGAACTCTTCGAGAACATACCTGCAGTAAAGAACAGGCTTGAAACACTGCAGCAGGTTGGCCTGGGCTACATTAAGCTTGGCCAGTCGGCAACAACACTGTCGGGGGGTGAGGCACAGCGTATCAAGCTTGCAACTGAACTGTCAAAGCGATCCACCGGTAAAACCCTGTACATACTTGACGAGCCAACCACGGGGCTTCATTTCGCGGACATACAGAAACTACTGGACGTGCTTAATTCCCTGGTTGACAGGGGGAACACTGTCATCGTCATAGAGCACAACCTTGACGTCATTAAGACCGCCGACTGGATCATAGACCTGGGCCCTGAAGGCGGCGACAACGGCGGAGAACTGGTTGTGGAAGGTTCTCCCGAGACAGTGGCAAAGCACAGGAAGTCGTACACGGCTTCCTTCCTGCGTGAAGCTCTTAAATGATTTTGCCACGGAGACGCTGAGACACGGAGAGATTTTCAATACAGATTAATATCGTTCTTTCAGTATGGAAACAGTTCGGAGTTACGTTTTTACAGTGTGAATATTTTACAGGCTAAGAAAAGTATGAACTCAAGTCAAAAGCTATATATCCCCTGTATGTAAAAAATCAGAATCGATTGAACTTATATAATTCCTGACTGAACGATAATATCGAAATTAAATCTCCGAACCTCTGCGTCTCCGTGGCTATCCATAAACCTTGAAAAACTGCGAAAATATACCATTATCTGATTGACTATTTATCCCTCCTGGTCGATAGTTATACTAATATGACATAATACTGGAGTAAAGCAGCAAAACCGGTTAACCTGAAACATGAAAAAAACTATCCGGAGAATATGTATAGTACTTGTCTGCCTGATGATGGCAGTCCCCGTATTGTCGCGGGATGAAAATCTTGCCCGGTTCGAGATAGCCAAAGGCCATTTCAGAAAGGGGATGCATCATTTCAACCAGATGCATTACCTGGCAGCGGTTGAGTTTTTCAGGAAAGCAATTGGAAAATATCCCGATTACTATACGGCACGAGAATATCTTGCCCGTTCGTACAAGCTTGCCGGGTTTACCAGCGAGGCGTTAAACGAATGGGAACTCCTTTCCGACATGTCCTCGGATACCGTGATGATACGCTCAAAGATCGACACCCTGCGCCTCAGGGCTGCCGATATGCCTCAACCGGATTTCCCATTCGAATTCGTGCTTGCCGACAAGTACGTGTCAGCCAATCTTGGACGCTTCCATTTTAACAACCCGGTTGACCTGGCGGTGGATACCTCGCGTAACCTGTATGTCAGTTCATTTACCTCGGGCAAGGTGATAAAGCTTGACCCGAACGGAAAGGGCGAGGACGTGATCAACATGGGCCTTAACAGCGGATTGTACGGGCTTGATTGTTACGGTGAACGCCTGGCAATCACTGATTTCAAGAGCAACAAGGTGATGATAACCAGCCTTGGCGGTGATATACTCAGGGAGTTTGGCTCTACCGGCAGCAGTGAAGGTGAATTTCATGGACCCCAGGGAATATGCTGGGAGAACGAGAAACAAATCTTTGCGGTGGATTCCGGGAATAACAGGGTGCAGAAGTTCAGCGCAACGGGCAGGTTCATCCTGGAGTTTGGGAAAAAGGGTGAATACGAAGGCGAGCTGGACAATCCAACAGACGTGGCAATGCATGATGGTAACGTGTTTGTCACGGATACCGGCAACAGGCGTATTGCCCGTTTCGATGATTCGGGTAATTTCCTCGCCAACATGGAATTCAAGGGTTTCAGCATGCCGCGTGGTATCAGCTTCCATGATAACGTGATGTCCGTGAGTGACGAGAAGAAGGGACTCTTCATCCATGACCTTGATTCAGGGAAAAGCCAGTGGATCACCGAGTGGGAAGGGGATAATTATTTCAGAAAGCTCATGTCTTCACGGTTCGACGCCGACGGCTTTCTCTATTGTTGTGACGCAGATGCCGGGAACGTGTATGTTTTTTCTCCCCTGCAGAGCAGGTATACCAACCTGGAAGTTGAGGTCACCTCCATTGATACCGGCAAGTTCCCCCTTGTGGCAATGTACCTGAACGTACGGAACAGGTGGGGGAACCCTGTATATGGACTTACCAGGGACAACTTTGAGATCACGGAGGACAGTGCCCGTATACCCGCCGTAAGCGTGGAATACCTGAAGGACAGGCCTGCTTCTGCCAGCATGGTATTATGCGTTGACCGCTCAAGTGCCAACAGGGGATATCACAACGAGATTCCCTGGGTGTCAGAGTTCATTCTCAAGAAGATGAAGAAGAACGACCGTTTAAAGGTGCTCAACTTCAACGACGACTACTGGACAGGCAATGATTTTGACTGGAGCAGGCGGCGTGCCCTTCGCGCGTTGCGAAAAAGGGAATACGGTGAAGGCAAAAATCTGGGCCGCGTGTTGTATAACGCTATTGGTGACCTTGTGCCGAAGATATCAAGGCGGGGAGTGGTTGTTGTTACCGACGGTTCTGTATCACAGGATTCCTTTACCACCTACACCGATGACAATGTTATCGACTTTGCAAGCTCGCATTACATCCCGGTATATTTCATTACATTCCGTGAACCGGCGGACGTGTTGAAAAAAATTGCCAAAAATACGGGCGGGGCTGTCTACAGGGCAAGCCAGCTTGACGGCCTCAGGTCTGTGTACGATGCCATACGACAGGGTGAAGAGTACAGGTATATCCTGGTGTATTCCACATTCAAGATGAAATCTTTGAAGGGCTGGTGGTCTGATGTGACGCTAAAGGTCAATTACAAGGGTCAGAAAGGTGCTGAATGGGGAGGATATTTTGTACCGCAATGATAACGCAGACAGGTTTTCGCGGGCACGGTTGCAGATGGTGAACTCCCTGCGTGCTGGTGGTATTTATTCCACCTCGCTGCTGCAGTCATTTGCAACCGTCCCCAGGCATCTTTTCGTCTCGGAAGCTCTGAGATACAGGGCGTACGAGGACACATCGCTGCCCATCGGTTCCGGGCAGACCATTTCACGTCCGTCAACTATTGCGCGTATGCTGCAGGTATGCGATATTCGTGGGAATGACCGTGTGCTGGAGGTTGGTACCGGGTCGGGATACCAGGCTGCACTCATCTCGTGCATGTGCGAAAGTATCACCACGTGTGAGCGGCTGCACGACCTGCATGTTCGGGCACGCCAGATACTACTGGGGCTGCGGATGAACAACGTACGCTGCCTGCACAACGGGAATGGCAGTTTTGACGAAATACGGGGAGAATTTAACGTGATCGTGGTTGCCGCGGTTGCCGGTTCTGTTCCCGGCATGTTATTCAGCCTGCTTGCGCCTGGTGGTAAAATGGTGGTTCCCGTGCGTACGGATGACGGCCAGGTGCTTCGAAGGTACGGTAAAAATGAACACGGGGATATCCTTGAAGAGGACTTGGGTGATGCCAACTTCGTTCCCCTCGTGGTCTAAGAAATCACTGCTCAGCAGGGAACACTTCTTTCAACCATTCTATTGATTTAATGAACTGCGACTTTCCGCCGGCGCTATGCCCCTCGTCGGGGTATACCTCCATTGTCTTCTCACCCTGGAAATGATTGAAAAGGGCGAAAACGCTTTCTGGCGGAGAAATGGTGTCCTTGAATCCAACCGTGGAAAGTACGGGGCATTCTATCCTGTCGGAAAAATTAATTGCATCCACGTATGAGAGGTTCTTTTTAAGTATCTTTTTCTTGTTCTTGTGCATGGCAATATAGTTATTTATCTCGTTTGCGGCATCACTGTCCGAAATATTCTGGCTCAGTTCAAGGTAGGTGAGAGAGGGGGTTTCCAGTACAAGGGCCTTAACACGGTCTGAAAAGGCGGCGGAGAAAACCGATATTGCCGCACCAAGTCCCTTGCCCATCATGGCTATGCGGCTGCAGTTAAGATGGTTGTTCAGCCTCAGGGCATCAATGGCTCGCAGTGTGTCAAGGTACACCGCTGTTACGTAATACTGCTCAATATCCAGTATGTTTTCCACAAGGAATCCCGGGGTGGGCTCTCCCTCTTCCCTGATTATGTCAAGCATGGAGTGTCCCCGCATTACCAGTACCAGGTAGGCAAACCGTTCATCAAATGGGAAATCCATGTAGTAATGGGGGTTGTTGTAATCGTGCAGCAGTATTACCACGTTGGGCCGGTCTACCTTATCGGGGATGTACAGCAAACCGTATTGCTGTGATCTTTGAAACCCGTTAAAGGTGAGGTCGTAGGCGCTGAATTTACCGGTTGAACGCCTTTTGTTAAGTGTGAAAGAGGCTTCCAGTGCCATTTTTCGTTGTTCGCTAATGGCGTGTTTCCAGAAAACATCAAAATCGTTTTCCCTGGCAAGAGGTGGTAAGTGTAAAAAGTATTTATCAAAGTCGTTAACAATGGCCATAATGATCCGGTATTAATTGATGATCTTGTGTAGCAGCTGGTGATTACCGTGAAATATAATGTATAAAAAGGCAACCAGGAGTGCACACATGAGAAGGATAGCCAGGAAAACAAGTATATACCTGCCTGGACGGCTGACGAAATGCATGGCAATTGAACCGGGCGAGTAGCCCCTTCTTCTCAGCATCACCATGCGGTACACGATACCATACAGTATGAGAAGTGCCAGGCCCGCTATGGAGAAATACTTGACCAGGCTGGTGAATGAATCACTGTTATTAAGGGCGAAAAGTATTACCGGTAACAGCACCAGGTCCACGAATACCACGATTATTGCGGCGGAAACCGCGATAGCAAGGAATAATTGCAGAACCTGTTTTGGGACTACAAGGCTGCTACTATTGTTATCACTTTTAGTTTTCATCTTCTTTTACATCAACACCCATCTCTTTTAATGCCTCGCGGGCCGCTTTCTGCACCTTCGGGCTCGGATCATACTCCATTTTGTATTTTAAAATGTCAATCGTTCTTTTATTCTTCAACTCGCTGATGAGTTTTATGGCTCGTAATCGAACCACGGCATTATCGCTGCGAAGGGCGTCTTCAAGCCTGGGGATGGCGCTGTCATCGCCAAGTTTGGCAAGGGCCGCAACGCAGTATATATGCAGGTTGTAATATGTCTTTCTCTTATTAAAGGGAAAGGCTTCGATCTCATCAATAACCTTGTTCAGTTCCGGTGCCACGGACTTGTCTCCCATGCGTGCAAGGGAACTTGCCGCGTATGCCCGGATGGTCTTGTCCTCGTGTGTATCTTTCAGCAGTTTTACCAGGAAGTCGCGGGCGTCAGGAGAATTGATATTTCCAAGGAACAGCACCATCAGCTGCCGGTTGTTTTCACTTGTGCGTGTATCCCTGATCCCCTTGATAATATCTCCAGTAATTTCCCCGGCTTCCAGTTCCCCCAGTGTTCGTATGATGGCCTCGGTAAAATTGCTGTTCTCGCTCAGGTCCTGTTTTCTGAAATACTTGATGAGAACATCTTTGGCCGCTTCGTACTTCATGCGCTTAATGGCATAAACTGCCTCAATCCTCACACTATCGGAATCATCATCAAGTGAATCAAGTATCCAGGACATGGAACTGGTGTATCCCAGTTCAGCGGTGACGGTAATGGCGGTTTTCTTTACCTCGGCATTTTCTTCTGTCTTCATCTGTTCATTCAGCAGTTTCACCAGGTGGTCCTTGCTGGATTTTTTTTTCAACGAAAGTATCATCTTCACTGCCTGCACCCGGTTCTTATGTATGCCGTATTTCAGCGTTTTCTCGATCATGTTCACATGTTTTTTCTCGGCATCATCTTCTGCGGATGTATCTTTTTCCTGTTTCTTTTCGGTCTTTTCAGCCGTGTCAGCAGTTTCTTTTTCAGCCTTCGTCCCGTCATTCTGTGAATAACTGGTAAGGGGGGTCAGTAAAAGAAACACCAGCACTAATATAGATCTTATAATGTATTTAAATCTAGAAATATTCTTCATGTCTTTTTCCTTCGAGAACTGATAACTTCTCACTTCTCACTATTCATTGTAACTATCCGTGGCTCTAAAATTGTATTAATAGTATCGGTGTAAAAGTTCTTCCGCTGAATACGTACAATAAGCTTGACATGACGCATCCCTGTCAATAGTATTTAAGCTCGGTTAACATGGAACTCAATATTATTCCCGGGAGATGCCTTTCAATGAAAAAAACATTAATCTCACTGTGTATCCTGGCTGCCATGCTGTTGGCTGTTGGTGCACCTCTCCAGGCTGAAGGAAAGTATTCAGTAATAAAGCTTGAGGGTTCTGTAAACCCGATAATAGCTGATCATATAATAAAATCCATACAAAAGGCCAATGACCAGGGCGCGCAATTCATCGTGCTGCAGATGGATACCCCGGGCGGACTCATGGATGCAATGCGGGATATCATCAAGGAGATACTTGCTTCTGAAATTCCGGTCATCGTGTACACCTATCCCCGTGGTGCACAGGCTGCTTCAGCCGGTGCGTATATTATGCTTGCTTCCCATTATGCTGTCATGTCGCCGGGTACCGAGATAGGCGCCATGCACCCCGTGAGCCCCATGATGGACTTCAGCGAGGAGAACAAGCAGAAGGGGGGCGGTATCATGGAGAAGAAGGTCCTCAATGATACCATCGCCTACGCGAAAAGCCTGGCACAGATGCGCGGGAGAAACGTGAACTGGGCGGAAAGGGCGGTAAAAGATGCCATATCCAGTACCAACGTCGAAGCGTTACGCCTGAATGTGATCGACATGATCGCCAGTGACATGAATGACCTGTTGAAAAAGCTTGATGGAAAAAAGATAAAAATAAATAACAAGATGGTGACCCTGAAAACCTCCGGGTTGACCCCGCTTGAATACCCCATGGACTGGCAGCAGCGTATGCTGAACTACTTTGCCGATCCGCAGGTGGTTTTTCTGCTGTTTATTATAGCCATTGCAGGTATAGGGTTTGAATTGAAGAACCCCGGAATGATCATTCCGGGTGCAGTGGGCGCAATCGCACTGTTCATATTTCTCATGGCGGTGCAGGTGCTGCCAATAAATATTGCAGGTTTGGTGCTTATTATACTTGCAATTATACTGTTTATACTGGAACTTCAGATCGTGAGCTACGGGTTGCTGACCATTGGCGGCATGGCTGCCTTCATATTCGGTGCAACGATATTGTTCGATTCCCCGCTCCCGGGGGGGAGGGTGCCATTGACACAGATAATCGGTGTTCTGGTTTTTGTTTTGCTGTTCGTTTTCGTTGTGGTGAGGGCGGTAATACATGTGCATTCCACCCCTGTTACCACCGGGAACGAGGGCATGGTTGGACAGAAAGGTACGGCCATTCGGGATTTTGATCCAACAGGCAAGGTACAGGTGCACGGAGAGATATGGAACGCGGAATCCAATGAAGAGATCCACAGGGGTGACCGCGTAATTGTAGAAAAAGTGGAAGGAATGCTGGTTCACGTCAAGAAGCTTACATAGCCGTTATGGTATCTTAGATACATATATAATTATATTCAAGGAGGAGACGCGATGTTAAACGCTTTACCAACCCTGTTAATTCTGCTGGCGCTATTGCTGGTATCTGCAATCAAGATCATACGGGAATACGAAAGGGCGGTTGTTTTCCGGCTTGGCCGGTTGCTTGCCGAACCCAGGGGGCCAAAGGGACCCGGTCTAATCATTGTTATACCATTTGTTGACAAGATGGTTCGTGTGCCGCTGAGAATCGTGACCATGGATGTTCCATCACAGGACGTGATCACCAAGGATAACGTGTCCATCAAGGTGAATGCTGTTGTATATTTCAGGGTGATGGACTCCAACA
>CAYFSO010000093.1:0-11663 GCA_964345775.1 uncultured Leptospiraceae bacterium
TCCACAGATGAAATCGGTGGGAGAGGCCATGGCAATTGGCAGGACATTCAAGGAATCATTCCAGAAGGCCCTGCGATCACTTGAAATTGAACGGTACGGTCTCGGCTCAGACGGGAATTTCAAGATAGACGATGAAATAGCAGGCATGCCCCCGAACCAGGCAGAGGACTATATTGAAAAACGGCTGCGGGTGGCACAGGAAGACAGGATCTTTTACATAAAGAAGGCGCTGGATAGCGGCTGGTCAGTCGAAAAGATATCTTCAATTACCCGGATCGATCCATGGTTCCTTTACCAGCTGGAGGAACTGTCTGACGCGGAGAGACGCTTCACAAAAAATTACCATGCAAACGGGATTACCCCTGAGCTGGTGTTGAACATGAAACGCATGGGATACTCTGACAGGCAGCTGGCTTTTCTTGTCCACAGGGAGGAGATGGCCCGGCAGCATGCCCGGGGACTTGACCAGCAAAAGGAATATTCCATAATGCTTAACCAGCGTGAACACGAGATACGGCAATACCGGATCAGCAACGGGATTGAGCCGGGTTTCAGGCTGGTTGATACCTGCGGGGGTGAGTTCGAGGCGTTTACCCCGTATTATTATTCATCGTACGATGACGAGGACGAGGGCGATTACACCGACAGCCGAAAGGTGATGATACTTGGCGGCGGGCCAAACAGGATAGGGCAGGGGATAGAGTTCGACTACTGCTGCTGTCACGCCGCCTTTGCCCTTGATGAAGAAAAGATCGAGTCCATAATGGTCAACTCGAATCCTGAAACAGTGTCAACCGACTATGATACTTCGGACAGGCTGTACTTCGAGCCTCTTACGCTTGAGGATATTCTGCACATATACAAGATGGAAAACCCCGAAGGGGTTATCGTTCAGTTTGGGGGGCAGACGCCGCTGCGCCTGGCAAGGAAGCTGGAAGCAAATGGAGTGAAGATACTGGGTACCCAGCCCGATTCCATCGACAGGGCGGAGGACCGGGAGCGTTTTTCCGAGGTTGTACACAAGCTGGATCTTCTTCAGCCCGATAACGGGATCGCCTTCACCCGTGACGAGGCCGTGCGTAAAGCAAATGAGATAGATTATCCCGTGCTGGTGCGTCCCTCCTACGTGCTTGGAGGACGTGCAATGTCCATCATCTACGATGAGCAGAGCCTACTGGAGTATATCGTGTCCGCCGTTGAACTGACACCGGAGCATCCCATACTCATTGACAAGTTCCTTGAGGACGCAACCGAGGTTGACGTGGATGCCATCTGCGACGGGACCGACGTGTTTATCGGCGGCATCATGGAGCATATTGAGCTGGCGGGGGTGCACTCCGGTGATTCGGCCTGTATAATTCCCACCGTGAACATAAGCGAAAAAATGCTTGAGAAGGTAAAAGATGCCACCAGGGCGCTGGCAATGGAGTTGGACGTGATTGGTCTCATAAACATACAGTTTGCCATAAAGGGAGAAGACCTGTATGTGCTTGAAGTAAACCCCAGGGCATCCAGGACAGTACCCTTCGTGTCAAAGACCACGGGTATACCCCTTGCGCGTATCGCGGTAAAGGTGATGCTTGGCAGAAAGCTGCAGGAACTTGGACTGGTGGGTTCGCTCAAAAAGATACCGTATATCAGCGTAAAGGAAGCGGTGCTGCCCTTTAACAAGTTTCCGGGAGTTGATACGCTCCTTTCACCGGAAATGAAGTCAACCGGTGAGGTGATGGGCATAGCCCGTCATTTCGGCGAAGCCTTTTACAAGGCGGAACTGGCGGCAGGCGATGTGCTGCCCCTGAAGGGGAAACTTTTCCTCAGCATCAACCGTCGATCAAAGGTGGAGCTTCTTGAAGAGATGAGGGCCCTCCACCAGGAAGGGGATTTTGAATTCGTGGCAACAGAGGGTACCGCGGCATTCCTCAACGATCACGGAATATCCTGCGAGAGGGTTTACAAGGTAAGCGAAGGAAGACCCAATATCATAGACCTGGTAAAAAATAACGAGATTGACTTGATCATAAATACGCCAACGGGTAAAATAACCAGGTATGACGCATTCACTATTCGCCAGGCAGCCGTACGTTACCATGTTCCCATAATTACTACCATGTCGGCGGCAAAGGCGGCAGTACGGGGCCTTATCGAGGTGAAGCGAAGAAATGAACTGACCGTCAGGTCAATACAGGAGTACCATGCGGAGGTAGAATAGTGTCACCCGAAGAAAAACACGTACTTGACAGCAAGCAGGTGAACCAGGCCATAGAAGAGCTGAGCCGGAATATATATGACGATCTAAAAGATATCGACCGATGCGCAATAGTTGGCATACAGACCAGGGGGGTGGAGCTTGCAAAACGTATAAGGCAAAACCTTGAAAAAATGTCAGGAAAAGAGGTGAGATCAGGTACCATTGATATCACCTTTTACAGGGACGACCTGGCTACCAGGGGCATGTTGCCGGTATTGAAAGAAACAAAGATCGAGTTTAACATAACCAACATGGATGTTATCCTGGTGGATGACGTGATATTTACCGGCAGAACCACCAAGGCGGCCCTTGAAACACTGACCGCGTTTGGGAGGCCCAGGTCAATTAAGCTGTTCGTTCTTGTGGACAGGGGTAACAGGGAAATGCCCATACAGCCTGATTACTGTGGCCATACACAGGAAACCGGCGTTAATGACGTAATACACGTCCGCTTAAAAGAAGTTGATAACGTGGAGGATGGGGTATACCTCTGTTAGACCTCTGCTATAGCTTTTCCATTTGCTCTTTCCTGTAATACGAGTAGGCCGAGTACAGGAACGTGACAAGCAGTATGCTGATATCGTCGATCCATCCTATGGGCCCCAGCACATCGGGGATAATGTCAATGGGCCATAATGTATATAGTAGTCCTGCAGCAAGAAAGATAAGGGACAACCAGAATTTTTTCTTCGCAGAAGCTCCTGTTTTATTCTCAACCTGTTTCATGCAGCTACTCCAACTGGTAAGTTTTTATCGGCAACAATACTTGAGATCGTATTTCTCCATGCTACAATAGTATATATAGATAGACATGACAAACAAATTTTTCTATCCTGTTATCAATATTTTGAGGAGAAACATGTAATGAAACTCATTATGGAGTGCCTTGATTGTCACGTACAACAGATGAAGTCCGCCATGAACATGGTGCAGATGGATGATGATGCCCGGTACAGCCTTTTCCAGCAATTATTGCTCGAGATCGGAGGTGCTGACAGGGAAATGACCCCGCCCGCAATGGCGCAAAAGCTGTATGATATAGTGTCTGAGAGTACCGGGTTCACAGATCTTTTCAATGACATAAAGAAGAAAAGTAACGAGACGGCCCTCTCGGTTCTCAACGAGGTACGGTCCATGGTGGATACAGCTGATGAGCCGGTAAAGGAGGCGCTTCAGCTTGCCGCAAGCGGTAATATAATCGATTATGGCGCCAGGCGCGGCGTAACCAGGGATGAGATACTGCAGTCCGTGCAACACGCCCTTGACGGTGATGTTGAAGAGCAGTTTTACCGGGAATTCATGGAAGCTGCTGAAAAGTCTTCTTCCATACTTTACGTGGGCGATAACAGCGGCGAGATCGTCTTTGACAGGGTGCTTGTTGAGCATCTGCCGGTTGAAAAAGTGAAATTTGCCGTGAGGGGAAAGCCCATCATAAATGATGCAACAAGGGTTGATGCCGCAACTGCAGGCATAGACCAGCTGGTTGCTGTTATTGATACAGGTGATAATACCCCCGGTATAAACATGGAAAGAAGCTCAAGTGAATTCATTGACGCATTCAGTAATGCTGACATGATAATACTAAAGGGGCAGGGGAACCTTGAGACCATGTACAATGAAGATCTTACCGCTTATGTGAAACCCGGGACAAAGTTGTTTTTTATCTTGAAAGTTAAGTGTACCTACGTCTCGCAATCCCTTGGAAGGGATATCGGTGATACGGTGTTTATGGTTAGAGGCGGTGACGGGTAACGGGTGTAGAGGCGGTAACGGGTGACGAGTAAAGGACAAATAAAAAAGGCGACGGGGTGACCGTCGCCTTTTTTGTGATGGGTGAGTCAAAAATTAAGCTTTTTTGGGCGGCTTGGCAAACAGCATGATGGCTGCACCTGCCAGGCATGCCACACCGGCGATGACAAATGGAGTGATCCATGCTTCTGGTGTGTTTGCGCCCTTTGCCGCGTCCTTGAAAAGACCGGCAATCTGCGGTCCCGCGATACCGGCGATGCCGTACGCGAAGAATATGAAACCGTAGTTCTTGCCAACTGTCTTGTTCCCGAAGAAATCGGCTGTGGCCGCGGGGAAGAGTGCAAAGTTACCACCAAAGTTGAACCCGATAATGGCTGCGGCAATGATGAGGCCAAGCTCTGTGGCTCCAAGCTGGTAGAAAAGCAGCATGATGATACCCTGGAGCAGGCACATGAGGAAAAGAGAATTCCTTCTTCCAAGCTTGTCTGAGACTGTTCCCCATACGATTCGGCCAAGACCGTTAAGAATGGCGTATATTGCCATGGCGGTACCGGCAACATGGCTTGCCCAGATGGTGGCGTCCTTAAATCCTTCTGTTGAAGGATCAAGAGATCCCAGCTTTGAATACGTCAGGGCGTCAATACCGAAGAGCTTGATACAGTAAATAACCATCAGGCCTGCAAGAGCGGAAAAAAGGAAGGTGAGAAACAGCATGTAATACTGCGGTGTTTTCACCATCTCGTTCGTCTCGAAGTCAACAGTGCCGGCTGTGACCGTATCGGTTGCTTCCGGTGGTACATATCCCTTGGGAAGCCACCCTTCCGGTGGATCTACCATTACAAGGCTTCCAAGGAACACGATAACCGCAAAGAGAATACCATACAGAAGAAATACACTTCGCACCCCATCGAGCCCGGCAATGTTCATGGTGTTGAGGAGTCCGCCTCCCCAGGCACCTGCCCATTTTACCCATATGGTTGCGCCAAAACCGAAACCAGCAACGGCAAGCCCGGTAAGCATCCCCTTCTTGTCAGGGAACCACTTTACGCCAACGGCGATAGGTACAACATAGGCAAGACCAATACCCGCGCCGCCTATGATACCAATGAAAATAAACTGTGTGATGAAACTGTCACCGAATAAACCTGCAAGAATGTAACCCAGGCCAAGCACAAGGCCGCCTGACATTGCAAGTTTACGAGGTCCGATCGTAGCAAGCTTGCGCCCTGCCCATACCATTACCAGTGCGAACACGAACAGGCCGGCAGAAAAAATTCCTGCTGTCTGCCCCGCTGTAAACTGATATACACCATCTTCGGCGGTCAGTTTTGGTGTGAATACTGACCAGGCATAGATTGCACCAAGGCATAGCTGGACCAGAATAGCACCGACAACGACCAGCCATCGGTTCATTACTTTTTCGTTAGACATATTGCCATATCCTCCTTAACTGATTTGTATAAAATATTAATGATCCCTGTATCTCTTTGGACTCACTGTATATATAAATTTATATATGTAAATGACTATCTAACCATCAAAATTCTGGAAAAGACTATACGAGTACTGTTTTTTTGCAAGCACATTTTGGGGGTAATGTTCATTTTGAGTCACTTTGTCAGTTTCAATTGGTGCTCAGCGTGATGCGAAGATCTGCGGGGGCATACTGCATGAAAAAAAGCGGCCTTTTGGGCCGCTTTTTTTATTCAGACTTTACTTCAATTTTTCTTGGTTTGACTTTTTCACTTTTGGGCAATGTCAGTGTCAGCACTCCGTCATCAAGTTTCGCCTCGATCTTTTCACTGTCGATACCGTCGCCCACGGTGAAACGCCTGTTGTAATTGTAGAGCATGTATTCCCTGTGTTTCAGGTTCTCTTCTTCACTCAGGGACTGGTCTACATTACCGCTTATTTCCAGCTGATTCTTTTCAAAGGTGATATCCAGGTCTTCCTTCTTTACGCCCGGCATATCGGCCTCGAGAACGTATTCATTTTCGGTTTCATATATGTCAACAGCCGGAACAATAACACATTCACTGCTGTTATACGGGTCCTTTTTCAGTTTCGTTAGTTCAGTAGTTGCCATAATAGTTCCTCCTTTGATCTGCTTACTTGATCTGTATCTTCCTTGGTTTGGCAGCCTCGTGCTTTGCCAGTTTCACCGTAAGAATACCGTTGCTCATGCTTGCGTCCACCTTGTCCGGTTCAACCCTGTAGGGCAGTCTTACGGCCTTGTGGAACTCTCCAAACACCCTTTCCTGGCGTATATATGGCTGATCCCTGTGATCTTCTTCCTTCTTGATGGAAATTGTAAGCACGTTGTCCGTAAGCTCAAGGTCTACATTTTCCACCTTCACACCGGGAGCAACCACACGTAATTCTACGGTGTCATCTTTTTCGTAAATATTCACGAAGGGATATTCGGCACCACGCCTGGCACCCGGTGCCTCGGTGAAAAACCTGTCCACCACGTCCCGCAGTGAAAGCATGTCGTTGAAAAGATCATATGTTGTCAGCATTGTTTTCCTCCTGCTTATTAGTTATTTCACGTCAATTTTAATTGTTCTTGGCTTTGACTCTTCGGTCTTTTCAAGCTCGATATTCAGCACACCCTTTTTGAACTTTGCCTTTGCGGTGTCAGCTTTTAATCCTTCCGGTAATGCTATTGCTCTTTGAAAAGAACCATACCTGCTTTCCTTTACCCATCTCTTCTTGTCCTTTTCTTCGTTTTCTTCTTTCTTCTCCCCGGATATTGTCAGGATGTTGTCTTCCAGCGTTACCGAAACGTCCTTTTCGTCAATACCGGGAATTTCTGCCCTTACGAACACTTTTTTCTCGTCTTCATCAACATCTACCGTAGGAACCCAGGCTGAATCGAACATTTCTGTTGGTTTCAGTGAGAAGAAATCATCGAATACACGATCAAGTTCGTTCTTGAAGCTGTAGAAAGGATCCTGTATATTACGATCATCCCTTTTTATTAATCCTCGTCTCATAGCGCCACCTCCTGTTCTGAATTGGAGATTGTTATTGTTAGCACTCTACCATATTGAGTGCTAATTAAAATCTGATATTAATATACAAATGAAATCTGAAATCGTCAACTTGCGGTGAAAAAATTTGAGGTATTTTTAAAAAAATCGTGAGAAATTTTATTCAAATCGACCTTATAATATCTCTTTCAGAACCGTGTACACATCTGAAGCGTTATCCTTGGGCCAGCGCACCTGTCATTACTGCAAACACATAGCTTATCCGATCAGCAGTTGATGCATTTGTCCGGTTTTGATCCCAGTTCTCTTTTTATCGTGTTAACCATCAGCTCCCACCCGGAGTTCTCCGCAAGAGCCAGGGCCTCTTCGAGCTGGGTGCGGGCATCGGGATCCTTTCCTCTTGAATAAAGGTAATGCGCGTAGTTGTACCTGGCGGGGATAAGGGTATTCATGTAACTGGTTTTTTCAGCCACCGCAATAGATCGTTTATAAAAGCTTTCAGGGCTGATCTTTTTAATTCCCGCGTATTGGGCGATTGCCTTCAGTCTCATGATAATATCATCATCCAGGTCAATGCCGTCCTGGAGGACGCGGGCTACTGCCAGCAGGGTTCTCCCGTTTTCAACATCCGATCCAACTTTTTGAATATTCTTAACATGCAGGTAGGCGATACGTATGGCGTATTCAGGGTTATTGTCGGCCGCGTAAAGTGAAGCAAGATATGACAGGGCATAGCCGAAATACCCCAGGGCGTTTATTTTTTTCATCAGGCGATAGGCGTCACGCAGGTAGCCGGATGATTTTCGGTAATCATGTAACTTGTAATATGTTGCGCCCAGGCTGAATACCGTATACGCGATGGCAAGGTCTTCTCCCATCTCTTCGGCGATCTTTCGCGCTTGAATAAAGTATTCAATGGCTTCATCAAAATTACCCCTCCTGTCTTGAAGCACACCAAGATTCAGCAGGGCCGCGGAAAGTCCGCTTTTATAACCTATCTGCTCATACACATTTGCCGATCTCTGAAAATATTCCTGCGATTCATCAAGTCGTCCCTGGTACTGGTAGACCACTCCCAGGTCGTAGAGGGGATAGGTGGTGAGCCGGTCATTCTTCAGCTTCTGGAATATCTTCAGCGATTGTTCGTATCGCGAGACAGCTTCATCGTAATGGTTCGTGTCCCTGTACACAACCCCCTCGTAATAATATGCCAGAGCCTCCATTTCCCTGTTTCCCGTCTCCCTGCTGGCGATAATGGCTTTCTTCAGAACGTCTTTTGCCTCCCCGTACCGGCCAAGGCTCCAGTAGGCCCTTCCCTGGGAGATATATGCTTCGGCAGTAACAGGTGTTTCATTTTCCTGAAGGGACAGTTCTATGGCCTGGCTAAGAACAAACACCGCTTTCTCGGAAAGGCCCTGTTTCTGGTAGATGGTGCCGAGACTGGTGAGGAAATCCGCCTTCTCCGCGTTGAGCATTCCAATAACCGAAGTTCCCAGTCCATACGTCAGTGAATCCACGGCCTGGTCCCATCGGCCGGTAAGTTCGTATATATCCCCTTTCTTTCGGTACATCCTGATACGTTCATTTTCATCATCAACAAGCCGCAGATAATGATCGATAAATTCCAGGGCTTTTTCATTTTTATATGACCCAACGGTGTAATCGATCACCTTTTCAAGGTATGTAATGGTCTCCTCTTTTATGCCAGCGCGTGAATAGTGATATACCACGTCGGCATAGTACCTGGGGTTGTCGGGGAACGACCTGGCAACCTGTGAAGCGATTATTCTGTGAAGTTCTTTCAGCCTGGCTTCGAACTGCATACTATACGCCGCTTCCTGTAACAGCGGTTGTTTGAAAGCATAGTCGGGTTTTGATATTTCCTGCCATATGCCCTGCCTGAGACCTTCTTCAAGCAGCTGGTCAATGTTTTTCTTGTCTGCCAGTTCTTTCAAAATATCGCTGTTAAATTCAAGTCCCATGACGGAGGACAGCAGTACGAGATCTTTTAATTCTTCATCCAGGCGGTCAATGCGGCTTACCATGATGGAACTTAATGATAAGGGAATTTCGCTATTTTCGTTGTCGAGAACATAGCGCCCGTTTTTTACGGAGAAGATGTGCTCGTTCCGCAGGTGATAGATCAGCTCTTTAAGAAACAGGGGGTTGTATCCCGTCTTTATCTCAAAAAATTTCATCAGTTCCTGGTCAACTTCTCCTCCCAGCACACGTGATGCTAACCTCCTGGCATCCTCATGGGTCAATGGCCCCACATGAAGTTCTGTGAAGAGGATGTCTTCCCTGTTTAATAATGATTCAAGGACTTCATTGTCACCTTCGCGGCCCACCAGCAAAACACCGAACATATTATTCTGTAAGCTGCTTACTATCATGTCAAGAACTGACAGTGAGTCGGCATCCAGCGCGTGCGCGTCTTCTATGATCAGAACCAGGGGTGATGATTTTGAGATCTGATCTATGAGACCTGCCAGCGAAGAGCGGATCATCTCGAAACGGCCCCTGGGGTCAAGCCTTTCCCAGCTGTCTTCCTGTACGTCCAGGCCCAGCACGCTTGCCAGTGCGGGAGACTGCCTGGTGAATTCTTCCAGGTCCTGGTTTTCCGGCAGTGATGCGATGTACTTATCGAGCGCGTCTTTAAATTCCATATACGTGGAAGGATTCCTCAGGCCGAGTTCATTTTCAAGAAGTGAGACAAAGGGATTCATGCTTTTCCGCAGAATGGTATCGGTAAAGAGGCGTAATACCTTTATTGCACCCGTGCCGGCATTGACGGCAAAATTGACCAGGTGTGATTTCCCCGTACCGGCAGATCCATAAAGGTAGAATATTCCCTGAAACCCGTCTTGCGTGTTTTCCATCCATTGGCGCAGCGAACGAAGCTCGTTTTCCCTTCCGATAAAAAGATCATCAGTATCGCTGATATTTTGCGACACCCTGCTGTCTATGAGCCTGAAAACAGGCAGTGCTTTCTCAAAGCCCTTGAAGCTTTTTGACTCACCTGCAGAAACAACGTGGCTTTCCCTGGTCCGTTTTTCTGTTGACCCTGATATGTTAATATCACCCCATTTTGAATCCAGGGCTATCCGGGCCGACAGGTTCACAACAGATCCCAGGGCGGTATATGTTTTTCGGCGGCTGCTGCCAATGATACCGGTATACGCCCTCCCGGTGGAGATACCGATCCTCACCCGTGTGCCAAGCCTGCTCCTGAGGCGCATGGAAAATGCCGCCGCCCGCGGGGCATCATCCTCGTGAGATACGGGGGCACCAAAGAGCACCAGAGCGATAATCCCCTTGTCACCGTAATCGAGCAGGTTAAAGTACCCTCCGTATTCGCTGCATTCAAACAACACTATGTTGAGTATACCCGGTAATTCCTGTGAAAGGTCCATATCATGCAGCGAGATAAAGACCGAACTGATATTCCTGAATTCACCGCTGCTGATGGTGTCAATTTTATTAAGAGGATAATAGCGGGATTCTATGTCTTTGCGATCCGGTCCAAAGGCATGATCTTTAGACCGGCTTTGTTTCGGGTGCTTTCCACCAGGCTTTTCGCGGGGCTGGATGATCCGGAAACCCGATGAGCTGTCCAGTGGTTTTTCCCCGAAGTCTGCGGGGACTTCTTTAGTATTGCCGGTGATGATAATCTGCCTGCCTGCCGCTTCTTTCTCTGCCTGGGACGCGCCGTCAATTGGCGGGCCATGAAAAAGATACGTGTTATGTGTTTTGAGATTGTAGATGTTCCATGTGATGGTGCCGAAATCCAGGCCCATTTTTACATCAAGGGGGAATTCTCCAAAAGGTGTTCTCTGAAGATGATACCTGTCAAAGATATCTCGAATACGGGAAGCAGCTTGAAAAACCGATCCCTGGGCAAAAAAAACCGCCGTGGCCGCGTCACCGGCAAACGTGGTAATGAACCCCTTTTCATCGTAGATCACATCCACAACCATGCCGAAAACCCTGCTCAATATTTCTGAAAGAACCTCGGCACCTTCTTTCCCGTATTGCATAAGACTGGAAGTCATGGCGGTGAAACCGGAAATGTCGAAAAAGAGAACATGCGCCTCACGCTGTTCCTCGTGTGCCGAATCGGAAGTGTGATCTGCTATAATGTCTGGTATGAAACCGGGCATACTACCTCCCGTGATGATGCTTTATGTACATGCTGGATATCCATGTGATACGGGTAACACTTTTGCACAGGTGTTTCTAACCATTTTTGTTGTGCAGCGGTAAAAACAGCCGTGTCAATCGCATACCCGTTGCAGAAGAGAAACACGGATGTATTATTACCCATTATGGTGAACATAATACCATATTTGTTTGCAACACTATCATGGCATAATGGTTATTGCAAGAAAAGAACTTTCAGGTTCTCTTTGTATGATGGGGGTGTGATTTATTTTTCGCAGTCAGATACTTCCAGATGCTGAGATTATCATTGCCGCCAGTGTATTGGCGCATTGTAATATGCTGGTAACCGGGAATACCCGGCATGTTCAAAGTATTGATGGTCTTCAGGTTGAAGACTGGATACGGTGAGGTATCAATTCGAACAGTCGCCGTATGGTGTGCCATGTCACATCAGATAATTTTTTCTGCGATAACCGGTCTGCCATGATCAATATCCCCTTCGTTTAACAGCT
>CAYFSO010000094.1:0-11584 GCA_964345775.1 uncultured Leptospiraceae bacterium
AGGTACTTATCTACTCCCATTCCGCGTCCTTACGGGCAACGATATCCCACGTGATTTTCCGGGCAATCTCCACATCAGAAAGCCCCGGGAAGAGCTTCCTGTACAGCCCAAACTTCATCTTGAACAGCGCCCGCGTAATATCCGCCGTACGCTGAAGGTTCCACGCCAGTTTCTTCGCAGTTTCCACGTCAATACTTTTCATTGATGACCCCATTGAGAAAAGTATACATACCCGCATAAACACATGTCAATCAACATTGCACAATTCACCATCCACTATCCACCATTCACCATCCACCATCAACCATCAACCATCAACTATCCACCAACCCTGTACTTCCCACCCGACTCAGCCACCATACCTTCACCAACCAACGTCTCCAGCCCGTAGCTGATCCTGTCACTTGACTCCCCCGTCATGGAAACCAGCTGACCGGGTGTCATGGCCCCGTTTGCAAGCAAGATCCGCAGGATCTTCCCCCGCACCTCCCGGTTAGAACCCTTAAAAGGGCTCTGACCCCGGTAATGGGCACTACGCACCGACAGGTTCCCGTATTTTTTCTTCAGCATGGTGCCGTAATCCATGAGGGCATTATACCACGTGCGCGTATTCTCCCGGTCAAGTGTTGCCTCTACCAACGGGGTCAGAGCCTCATCAGAAACAGGGGTCAGAGCCCCGTCCACCCCCTCCATAAAGAAAAAGAAGAAGAACACCGTGCGCACGTTGGTCTCGATGTAAATAGAAGGAAGGTTAAAGGCAAACGCCCTGATAGACGCCGCCGTAGCCCTGCCAACCCCCGGAAGCTTCAACAGCAGTTCCTCGTCAGAAGGCAGCACACCCCCGTACTCATCAACCACCACCCGCGCCATCTCACGCAAAAACCGGCCACGCCGGTTATACCCCAGCCCCTGCCAGGCCGAAAGCACATCCTCCAGGGAAGCACCCGCAAGCCCCTCCCACGACGGAAACCGCTCCACGAACTCAAGGTACTTCCCCACAACCCTGTCCACCTGCGTCTGCTGCAGCATGATCTCCGAAACCGCGATTTGGTAGGCATCATCCGTCTCCCGCCACGGCAGCACCCGCCCGTACTCATGGTAATACGAGTATATCTCGTCCCTGAAGAGCCTTATGACATCATCACCCAGCCCATTACGGCTATAATGTTCCAGTATAGTATTTCTAATTATTTCATCCATCAGCAAGCCAGTAGATTATGAATCTATAATCAGATTATTCAAAAGATAGTTCGAATGCTATAAAAAGGGCTCTATTATACCTGTTCCCGTGTGATACATCAGCTTAAATGAAGGCGGCAAGGATGCCGCCGACTATCGCGGTGTACACGGACGTATCATCCGCGATAGGCATTTAAGATGATGTATCACGCGGGAACACCACAAGTTACATGCCAGAACCAGGGCACTCACAACCCAGTTCCTGTGGTGATGATTGGCTTACGTGAAGGCGGCACGTAAGCCGCCGCCTATCGCGGTGTACCCGGACGCATCACGCGGGAACACCACAGGCCCAATGCCCACAACCAGTGCACCACACCAAGTCCCTGTTGTGCATATACTCTTTCGTGAAGGCGGCAAGGATGCCGCCGCCTGTGGCGGTGTACACGGATGTAACATCCGCCACAGGCACGGAAGTGTATATGCGCAACAGGGACGCCCACCCGGACGTATCACACGGGAACACCACAAGCCCAATGCTCACAACCAGAGCACCACACCAAGTCCCTGTTGTGTATATCCGGTTACGTGAAGGCGACAGGGATGTCGCCGACTATCGCGGTGTACAAGGATGTATCATCCGCGATAGGCACGTAACCGGATATACACAACAGGGACGCCCAACTAAACGTTAAAGCGAAAACTAATAACATCCCCATCCCGCACAACATAATCCTTCCCGGCAGTAAGAAACTTCCCCGCCGCCTTCACCGCCTCTTCACTGCCAAGCCCAACCAGGTCATCGTATTTCATCACCTCGGCCCTGATAAACCCCCTCTGAATGTCCGAATGAATCACGCTGGCCGCCTCGGGGGCCAGGCTCCGTGCCGGAATGAGCCACTGCCGCACCTCGTCCTCCCCCACCGTAAAGAACGACTCAAGCCCCAGGGCTTTCATGCTCATACGGCTGAGCAGATCGATGGCAGGTTCATGAATGCCCGATTCCTCCATGAACACCGCGCGTTCCTCCTCGTCATCCAGCCCGTCGATCTCGCTTTCCAGGGCAGCCGACACACGCATAACTTCAATACCATGGCCGCTGTATGTATCCATGATACGTTTTTCCAGCGAATCATCAAGAAGGTCAGTATCGTCCACGTTCAACAAAACGATCAGTTCTTTCAGGGTAATAAAGGGATATCCTGATATGATGCGCCAATCGTCCTCGTCAAGCTCACATGTACGCAACGGCAGGTCACTTTCCAGGTGAGCGCCAAGCCGTTCCATGAGCTTCTTTTCCCTGTCGAGGGACTCTTCCCGTCCCTTCTTTTTGCTTTGCTCAATGCGCTCAAGCCGCTTCTCGATAAAGAGCAGGTCATGCAGAATAAATTCGTTGTAGAGCAGGTCCATGTCCCGTTCCGGGTCAACGCTGCCTTTCACGTGGTATACCGCCTCGTCCTTGAAGGCGCGAACCACCAGGCATATGGCATTCAGGTTTGCGATGTCCCTGAACACGTCCCCCTCCTTGATCCGCTGCAGGTCAAGATCGGGCAGAAGCTCCATGCTCAACTGCGCCGGCGTCACTTTCTTCGGGTTGTGCATCTTCACCAGCCGGGTAAAACGGCTGTCACGCACGCTGGCTGCCCCCTGCAGGTTCTTCTTATGTTCACCGGCCAGGCTGCCGTACTCACTTCCCGTCAACAGGGAAAACACCGTCCTCTTCCCGCTCTGCGGCAGCCCAACCATGCCAAGTTTCAATCCCGGTACTCGTTCCATCTGTCAGTCCTCGTTTATAAGTTATTGATCTGTACAACAGGTAAAGATAACGCATTTTTTTCAAGTATAAATATTATTTGAGTGAAGAGTGAAAAGTGAAGGGTGAGGAGTGAAGGGGGCAGCGCAAAATGATTGACAGGCTGGATACGAAAGTTTCTCATACTAACAAAGACCATCCATGGAGGAGCGACGCATGACAACTGATGCCAGCGCCAAAGAATACAACAGGATAAAAGTACGCCTCAACATTGCCGACATGATACTCAGCCTTATCTACATATCCATCCTCGCATTCAGCGGCCTGTCATCCTGGCTGGTAGAACAGGTTTCCGTCTACTCGACGGTTCCGGCAGTGCAGTTTTTACTGTTCGTGCTGGCGGCAGGCATACTCTACTCGGTGGTCAGCATCCCCATGGATTTCTACGGCGGGTACGTAATAGAACACCGGTACCATCTCTCCAACCAGACCTTCATAAAATGGGTGTGGGACAAGATGAAGGGCCTCCTGGTGGGTCTTGCCCTGGGTATACCCCTGCTGCTGGCATTCTATTACTTTCTTCAATACACGGGGGAAAACTGGTGGCTGTATTTCAGTATACTCATATTCGCATTTTCCGTGTTGCTGGCAAGGCTTGCCCCGGTACTCTTGTTCCCCATTTTTTACAGGTTCACACCTCTTGAAAGTGAAGACATTAAAAAGCCCCTGCTTGACCTCCTTGACAGGCATAATATAGAATTCAAGGGTATCTACAGCTTCGACATGAGCAGGGAGACAAAAAAGGCCAACGCCGGCTTTACCGGACTGGGGAAAACTAAGAGAATAATCCTCAGCGATACGCTTGTTGATAATTTCACTCCCGGAGAAATACTGGTAATATTTGCCCATGAACTTGGTCACTATAAAAAACGCCACATCGCGAAGAATATCATCATAAGCGGGCTGGTAATATTTGCCATGTTCTACCTGTGCGGCCAGGTATACCAGTACACCATTACCACCATGGGATTTACAGGTATGGCAGACATCGCAGCCATCCCGGTACTGTTTTTCTACCTTACCATCTTCAGCCTGGCACTCATGCCGGTCACCAACGCCATATCCCGGGCCTTTGAAAGGGAGGCAGACCACTTTGCCATAGATGTCACGGGGGACAGGGAGTCGTTTGTATCATCCATGGAACGCCTGGCAGACCTCAACCTTGCAGACAGGGAACCCCACCCCTTCATCGAGTGGTTCATGTACAGCCACCCGTCCATCCAGAAAAGGATAGACCTGGCCAGGGAGTTATAAAACCACCGTCACCTGTCACCGTTTCCTGGCAGGAAAGTACAGGTGATGGTTTACCTTCCGCTCAAGACTGTACACCTTCTCCCTGTACTTGTTCAACCTGGTGTCCCTGTTGAAATTCCTTTTTACGGCAGTAAGCAGGTCTTTCAACATGAGCAGTTCACTACGCTTACCGATCTGCCCGTCTTCTACCAGCTTTTCCAGGTAATCGAACTTGTAATTCCTCAACTGCACCTTGAGAAAAAAGTCCACACCGTAGATCTGCAGTATTTTTTCAAGGGGATAATTTTTGCTTTTCGAAATAAAATCTGTATACTTGTTTGAATCGACTGCCCTGCCGCTGGTTTTTTTTGCGGAAACAGCAGCAGCATCGTCTGTTTCCTTTTTCACACTGGTCGAATTTTTCTGTAACAACTGCGCCAGGTTGGCCCTGTCCATCTCTATTCTGAGTTGTTGCTCCTTCCTCTCCTCGGTAAACTCCTCGAAATGCTTTTCCATGAACCCTTCCAGTTCATCAAGCATAATGGCCATGTTGGCCACCTGCCCTATCTCGGTATTGTTCAGGCTTTTCAGCAGGGGGAATATTTCTTTTACGACCTGTTGTATCATGAGCCTCCTGTTGTACTGCTTTTCGTACATGAGAACAAGCTCATTCTGAAAAAAGTTCTTCAACTTGCGCAGTATACCCAGTTCGGCGACAACGTATCCCTTTATGGAAGGAATATTGCGCATGCTGTCCTCTGATATGATCTCAATAGAAAAGATCTTATGTGAATTGATCAGCACCTGGATGATCTGTTCGGCAAGATCTTTCCCGACGCCAATATAGCCGGTAATATATTTTATGAATTCATCAGACTGTGGTACTGATTTCCAGCCCTGTTCCTTGTTTCGCCTGTATATTTCGTCGTATATCTCGTTAACTATGTCAACACTCATGGGTCCACCCGAATATATTTTTTTGATTAATCTCTCTTTTGATGATATAGTACCCGTGAAAACAGACAATGCAATGTTTTTTTCAAGTTCCCATTTTTTTTATTGACAGAAACCGTCGTTCACGGTGTATGTTATTCCTTCAGCAAGGGGTGTTAGCTCAGTTTGGTTAGAGTACCTGCCTGTCACGCAGGGGGTCGCGAGTTCGAGTCTCGTACACCCCGAAAAAACCCGGCAAGATTGCCGGGTTTTCTTATTACAGGGAAACTGTAATCTCCCGCTTTTCCCGGTATAAGACTTTTCTTTTATCCGCCAATCCTTGACATGTTGCGACTCGAGGTAACGGCCCGGCATCCAGTTGACGTGTCCGAATAACAGTCCAGGCAGTGTTCCTTCTGCTTGTTTCGTACCGCCTCCATGATCAATTCCCTGATATCCTTTTCAGCTGCATCCATGCGGTACAGCGCTTTCAGGTCATATTCGCTGTTGCCGTGCAGGCAGGCACGAAGCGCTCCATCACAGGTAAGACGCAAGCGGTTGCACGAACTGCAGAACTTATGTGAAATAGCTGGTATCATTCCAATTTTCATTTTTCTGCCGGTTCCCGAAGGATGAAAATCATACATATGCGCAACAGAAGTGTCCTTCCTGTTTGATTGCGTTAAGGTACCAAGCGAAGACAGTGCATCAAGCAGCAGATCCGATGATATGAACGGATCCTCACCCATTTCAGGTATTTCACCTACAGGCATACGCTCAATAAATCGCAGGGATACGTCATGATCCTTGAAGTAGTCTATGAATGAACCCAGTTCCCCGATAGTATGTTCCTGGATAACCGCATTGATCTTCACGTCAAACACGCCGGCATCAATGGCTCCCCGAATGGAGTTAAGCACACGGGCATGATAGTCCATGCCGGTTAATTCCCTGTAAAGCGAAGGCGAAAGAGTATCAAGACTGATGTTCAGCTTGTTCACCCTGTGCAGTTTCAGCTCAGAAAGGTGCTTTTCAAGTAACACCCCGTTGGTGGTTATGCATATTTCCAGGTGGGGCAATCGCTTCCGCACCTCGCTTATGATATCCACGAATCCCCTGCGTACCAGTGGCTCCCCGCCTGTGAACCTGACCTTTCGTATACCCATGGAGGCAAAAAGGTGGATAAAATAGATGAATTCCTCGTTGCGCAAAACCTGGTCATGGTCAAGCAGGGGAATACCATCAGGCGGCATGCAGTACCTGCATCTCAGGTTGCATTTATCGGTCAGGGAAACCCGAAGGTAAGTAAGTTCACGGTTAAACGAGTCCACTAACATATCATATCCTTACTGTAAACGAGAATGCGCATCTATGATCCATTGTACTATTAAAGGTAGCACTTGAATACTGAATATCGAAAACAGGAAGCCTGTTCTCGTTGATCTCCCGCACATGCAGCCATGTAAATACAGCAGAAGCCACGTACACTGCCACGTTACCGATCACGGCAAGTGTGAAATAATGGGCTGCCCTGTCATACTCGTGGCGCATCTCTTCCACGGTTTTGTATCCCCCATCCGGATCATCGAACTGAAGGTCGTGATGGGGATCCATGTCCCGGTTGGCATCCCGGGCCGACCGGTAAAGGGAGCGGCGATAATCCCAGTACATCCAGTAATAATACAGTGAATACGCCCCAACCACCTTTAACGTGGCGAAAAATACGCCATGGTAGTAATGCCCCGTGTAAAAATGTCCTGCCCCGGGCAGAATATCCAGTGCCATTATGGCGGGGGTAGAAAGCTGATCCCCTTCCCGGGGTTCAAGCTGTTCAACGTATGTATCCCCGTTATCAACTTCCTCAACTGAAACACCTTTTTCCCCGGCCAGGACCGGCATGTGCAGCCATACTAGTACAACGATACATATAAAGCCCAATCGTGTACAATATTTTTTATAGTTTTTGGTATTTTCTGTCATCATGGTATAATCACAGATATCACGCTGGAATGATCGCTTTCCCGTCCGCCATCATAGGCCGTAATCCAGAACCAGATCTCCCCTGAAAATCCCGAACTCACGTAAACCGTCACCTCCCTGGGATCATCACCAGACTCAGCTTCTGTTGTATAGCCGATATAATAGTATTCATCGTAATACCGCGAAGGATCAGAAAAGTCAGCAGGGTCAGAGGTTGACGCGTAGAAAAAATACGTAAGATTATCATTGCCGCCGGTTTCAGGATCAACAACAGCACCGGTACTGAAATTAATGATAACAGGATACCCGTCACCGGTTAAAGGATCCAGGGTCACTGAATTGAGTGTTGGTGGCGGATCGGGTTTCTCACCGCCTTTTATCTTGTCAATGTCGTCGTAATAATCCGGCGATACGGGATCATCAACACAACCCGCGGCGAAGATGAAAGAAACAACCAGCAGGCATGTCAGCAATATAAAAATGTAATTATTTCTTTTTCTCATGCATGTATAGAAAATTCTTTTTGTAATAATAGTTCTCCGGTTCAAGGATACATGCCTTCGAAAGAAGGGTAAACGCTTTTTTCAAATTACCGGACAGCTCCTGTACAAGGCCCAGGTTGTTATACCCGGCTGCCTCATGGGGGAATTCTTTTACCAGCTGTTCAAAAATGATCCCGGCTTCCCCGAATTTCCCTTCCCTGGCAAGTGCCACCCCCTTCCTGTTTATCTTCGCGGCAGCAGACCATCCCGGTAGAATGGCGTAGTAACGCCTGTACCTGGTACGGACAACCAGGTCATGTGCAGCAACCTCTTCTTTCACAGGCGGACGGTTGATATCAACATCCCCCTTCTGAAGGGTAAACCGTGTCTCCGAACGATACATAATCGTCTGGTACTGAAGGCAGCCGGTAATCCCCGCGAGAATAAGCAGGCAGGCTATCTTACAGTGCAGGTTCAACCGGCCCGCAGTTGTTTTCAATGGCCTGTGCCACATTGAGAATAGTCCTCTCCTGGAAATGATTTCCCATAACCTGTATACCTATTGGCAGTCCATTTGAGTCCTTGCCCGATGGAACAGAGATGCCGGGAATGGCCGCCAGGTTGGCAGAGATTGTCAATATATCAGACATGTACATGGACAATGGGTCATCCATCTTCTCCCCTATCTTGAACGCGGTATTGATTGTCACCGGGGTTACGATGGCATCCACCTTCTGGAACACCCGCGTAAAATCGTCGATTATCAGCTTACGTCCCTTCAGCGCCTTCAGGTAGTAGGCGTCATAATAACCGGAACTTAACGAGAATGTCCCCAAAATTATCCTTCTTTTCACTTCCCCGCCAAACCCCTCTTCGCGTGACTGGAAATACAGGTCCTTCAGTTTCTTAACGTTGGGTGACCGGTACCCGTATCGAACCCCGTCATACCGTGCAAGGTTTGACGACGCCTCGGCAGTAGCGATCAGGTAATAGATGGGCACCGCGTACTCGGTATATTTCAGCGATATTCTCTCGATCTTCGCCCCCTGCGACTCCAGTTGGGCGATCCGGGACTGCACGTTCTCCTTTATCTCGGGGTCAATGTTCTCAAAATACTCATCGGGAACACCGATTACCATTCCCTTCACGTTACCATCTATACTGCCGGACGTGAAATCTACTTCCCGGTCCAGTGACGTGGCATCACGCTCATCCTTCCCCGAAATATATCCCAGCACCTCCGCCGCATCCTTCACGTTTCTCCCGAACGGACCTATCTGGTCAAGCGAGGACGCGAACGCCACAAGCCCGTACCTTGAGACCCTCCCGTAGGTGGGCTTGATACCAACCACCCCGCAGAAAGAAGCAGGCTGTCGTATGGAACCACCGGTATCCGAACCAAGGGCCAGCGGCGCAAGTTTTGCCGCAACGGCAGCAGCAGCCCCCCCCGAGCTGCCCCCGGGAACACGTTCCAGGTCATGCGGGTTCCTGGTTGCGCCAAACCATGACGTTTCGGTTGTAGAGCCCATGGCAAACTCGTCCATGTTCATCTTGCCAAGAAGCACCATGCCCTTCTGCCTGATCATATCATACGAAGAAGCATTATACGGGGGGATAAAATTACGCAAGATCCCCGAGCCACAGCTTGTCAGTATACCTTTAGTACAGAGATTATCTTTCAAGGCGATGGGTATGCCATCGAGGGGAGACAGCTGTGCACCCGAGGACCGCCGTTCATCAGACTCCTTTGCCTGTCGCATAACTTCATCATCATCGTGGGTAATAAAGGCGTGTATCTTTCCATCTATCTCGTTGATCCTGTCAAGGTATGCACTGCATATCTCGGTTGCGGTCAGCTCCTTATCCTGCAGCATCCTGCTCAACTCAAGTACCGATTTACCTGTTATCATCATTACCTCCCGGCGTGTATACAAAACAAAAGCTCCTGTACTTCGAATGCGTGTTTTTTTTTATCCAGTCAATTCTTTTTTCTGCATAACACCACTTTGAAAATTCTAATTGACTTTCAATATAACAGGGGTATATACGTGTAAGGTAGTTTCAAAAGCCGCAATATCTTACGGCCTCCGATACTGCAAATCAATAAAAATAGTACAGGGATATACAGAATTATGTTTCGTAACAGACCAGTTATATCAACGATAATAATCACTTTTTTCATATTATTGCTTGCGTTACCCGGTTGTTTCAAGAAATCGGGTAACCTTGATGCCGGTGACGTACAAACCATCCTGTCAATGTTTCTCAGAACACATGTACAGCACCATTCCTTTAATGACGATCTTTCCAGCAAGACCCTCGACAACCTTGTAAAGATCCTGGATCCTGGCAAGTACTACTTCTACAGGGAAGACATTGAATCCTTCAACAAGTACAGGACAGAAATTGATGACTACACCAGGGACGCAAATTTTGATTTTCTTGATCACATATTCACCGTCTACGATCAGCGTGCCCACCAGGTGGTAGAACTCAGCAAAAAACTTGCGAAAAAAAAGTACGACTACACCAGGGACGAAACCATTACTACTGACAGGGAAAAGGTCCCTTACGCCGCCACACCCGAAGAGATGAAAGAAAGGTGGCGTAAAAATGTCAAGTTGCAGCTGCTCAATTACAGGAACGCCGCAATAGCCGATGAAAAGGCACGGGAGAAGCTGATAAAAAAATTCGATCTCACCCTGAAACGCGTAGAGGAGATGGACGCGAAAAAGAAGTTTGCCCTGTTCATTAACGCATTTTCAACATCACTGGATCCCCATTCCAACTACCTTACCCAGCAGGAGCACGAAGATTTCATGATCTCCACCAACCTTAAGCTTGAAGGCATAGGTGTTTTGCTCAGGTCCGAGGACGGTTTTGTCATAGTAGAGCGTATCATCCCCGGCGGGGCCGCCGACAAGCTTCCCGAAGAACTGCAGCTTAAACCAAACGATAAAATAGTAGCAGTTGCCCAGGATGACGAAGAACCGGTAGACGTTATTGACATGGATTTGCGTGACGTGGTCAGGCTTATCCGCGGTGAGAAGGGGACCGTCGTGAAACTCACCATCATCAGGGAAACCGGTGAATCAAAGCAACAGGCCAGGAAGGTCATACCCATCGTACGCGAAGAGATCAAGCTTGAAGACCGCGCGGTAAAATCAACCGTGTACAGGCCTGGAAACGACAGTGTAAAGATCGGCTACATGAAGTTACCCTACTTCTATCTTGACTTTGACGCGTATAACGAGGGTGACTCGGACGCCCGCAGCTCAACCACAGACACCATCAAGCAGATCAACATCCTCAAGAACAAGGGGGTTGACTGCATAGTGCTCGACCTTCGGGGAAATCCCGGGGGCGCGCTTGCAGAATCCATAAAACTTGCCGGCCTTTTCATTGATAACGGACCGGTGGTGCAGGTAAAAGACGCCGACAACAATATTGACGTAATGCCAGATCCCATACCCGGAGAACTATTCAAGGGACCGCTTGTCGTACTGATCAACAAGTTCAGCGCGAGCGCATCAGAAATATTTGCCGGCGCCATTAAGGACTACAAAAGAGGCATCATAATTGGGCCAACAGGTACTTTTGGCAAAGGTACTGTACAGTCATATAACGAATTACAGGGGAAAAGGGGTGCGGTAAAGGTGACAACCGCCATTTTTTACCAGCCCGAAGGATATTCAAACCAGTTAAACGGCATTCAACCGCACATAACTATCCCCGATATCAGCCAGGTATGGGAAATAGGTGAAGGCCAGTTGCGGCACCCGTTGCACAGCAAAAAGATACCCCGTTCAAATTACAAAATTTCTAAAAAATACGTATCGGCCCAAATACTGAAAAAGCTTTCGCAAAGATCCAGCAGTCGTATCAATTCACGAGCCGACTATATTGAACTTACTAAGAAGATCAGTGAATTACGGGAGAAAATGAAAAGGAACGAGATAAACCT
>CAYFSO010000095.1:0-11549 GCA_964345775.1 uncultured Leptospiraceae bacterium
TTCTATGGTGCTGATGGCAGAGTCTTTCATGCTGTTACTCTCCTGCTTTTTTTGCCGCCTCGATGTTGGCCTTGATGTAGTCGGTATCAACTGCCGGAACAAAAACGCACCCGATCTGCAACGGGGTGTCCCCCGTGTTAAGGGTCTTGTGCGGTACTCCCGGGGGGGCGTACATCACGGTACCGGGTTTTACCTGGTATTCCTCGTCCCCGAGCCAGGCCCTGCCGTGGCCGGAGATGAATATCATCAGTTCACCGGCGGTATCATGGCCGTGAAAATCGGTGCATCCCCCGTCAGGGGCAAGTTCGGATACCAGGTAGGTGAAGTCCTCCACCTCGTTATGCGTCTGTGGTGACATGATGATCTTCAGGTCACGTTCGAATGGTTTGTCCACGTGTGAGGCGGGTATCGTGTTTGTGTCGATGAATGGCATGGTTCCTCCTTCTGATGTTGCGTATAGTGAAACATAATTGTATCATTGTCAACAGTTTTTCACAATAATTTTTTTCAAATATACGAAAAACAGGCTGCATAAACGGAAAAACTTATCGAGGGGGAAATGAAGGTTGCATTTCTTTCCATAGTGTATACACTGAACGTGGTCTTTGACAATAAAATTAAAAGAATTGACGGCTTCGGGTACGTTGAGGCATATAATAATGGTAGCCGTTCATTATACTACTCATAATGTTATTCTATTATTCCGGTAAGAGGTGGCAATGGCATCACCAACCATACAATCCCTTGAAAGGGGGCTTGAGATCCTTTCCGTTATCGCCCGGGCGGGCAGTCCCATGTCGCTTAACGATATCGCCGCCCAGTTTACCATTGACAAGTCATCGGTATTCAGGCTTATCAATACACTTGCGAAAAAAGGCTTTGTGCAGCAGGACGTAGAGACCAGGAAGTATATCCTCGGCTACAAGGTGCTCGAGCTGTCAGGTTTCTTCAACGAGCATTCCAACATAGAAAGACTTATCCGTCCCATCCTGAAACGGGTGGTGACCGAAACACATCAGAACACACACCTGGCGGTTCTTGATCATTCGGAGGTGGTGTTCCTTGCCGTTGAACAGCCGCGGGACAGGGTTACCCTGAACCTTTCGGTTGGGAACCGGGAACCTGCTGTGGCAACAGCACTTGGCAAGGCAATGCTGGCTTTCATGAACGACGACGAACTGGCAGAGATCATGTCAAAATACAGGTTCATCAAGTACACGGATAATACCATTGAGACCCCCGAAAAGCTTATGGAAGTTCTGAAGCATGTGCGAATAAACCGGGTGGCGTATGATAACGAAGAATACAAGCCGGGGATCGTCTGCGTGGCGGCACCGGTACTGGATCACCGGAAGCATGCCCTCTATTCCATCGGTATTTCCGGCCCCAGGGACCTGATCCAGCCCTACTGGGAAGAATACAGCAGGTTGGTGAAAGAGGCGGGAATGGAAGCTTCTGCGCTGCTGGGCGGGCCGGTATGAGAAAGCGCATGAATGATGATAATTCATGAACACAATAACTAAAATGTTCTTGCATTTATAAGCTGTTGAATTAATTGTTACACAAAACAGTACAGCGGAAGCGGCTTTTATGAAACGGCTTATAATCTCAACACTTATAATAATATCCTGCGCAGGTATTGTTTCCTGTAAAAAGACACCGTCCATGTCATACGAGGAACAAAAGACGTTATTACCCGGTACGCATATTAACAGCAAGATCGAGGCCCTTGAAGAGAAACTTGGTTCAGCCACGGACAAAAAGGAAAAGGGAAAACTGCTTGTTGACATTTCATCACTACAGCTTGAAAAGGGTGACGCACATGCGGCGATGAGATCGTCCGGGAAAGCACTGGAACATTCGAAGGATAGCTTTATGGCCTTGTTCGTACATGGTAAAAGCTGCCGCATGTCCGGTGATTATTCACGTTCAATACAACAGCTTTCTGAGAGCATCAGGAAGAATGACAAGTTTGCACCCGCACACTTCGAGCTGGGGAACGTGTACTACAGGAAGGGTGATTACGGTGCCGCGAAGAAGAAGTATGAAAAAGCACATGCGATTGATAAGAATAACATCGATACAATGAACAACCTGGCAGTAGTGTGTGCCCGCTCCGGTGATGTAAAACAGGCCCGCGCACTCCTGGAAAAAGTAATATCTATTGAGAAGAATAACGCTACGGCTCACAGGAACCTGGGACTTCTCTATGAAAAATACATACACGACAGGGACAGGGCTGTTGATCATTACAGCAGGTACCTGGAGATACTGCCTGCAGCACATGACCGCAGGCTTGTAGAACTATGGATCAGCAATCTCAGGGGTGTTGACAAATGAAAATTCGGGTAAAAACATGCTGCCTGGTCCTGGGACTCCTGTGTGGCGTTACCATCCTGTTGGCGAATACACAGGTAAATCTTGCAATCTCCTCTTTTGAAGGACTCCGGTCTGCTGATAAGAATGAAAACAGCGGGGACGAACTTGCAAGGCTCCTGGAAAAAAGGCTTAAGGCCTCTGACCATCTTCGCCTGCGTCCGGCCGGGGCTATCGAGGCCTACCTGGATAAACTTACCATGTGCCAGGCTGGTTTGCTGCAAACCTCGGCCATCAATCCAGACAGGTATAATCTTGACGTGGACAATATATCTGTTGGCTCAATATCCAAGCCGGGGTCATTATATGAAATTGACTCGCGGCTTGTAAACGTCAATACGTGGGAGATTGAACATGCCTGTGGGGTAAGCACCTCAAACTATGATTATGCTGTTGAGTCCATATCACACGATTACGGGGAATTCCTGGTTTCAAAAGATACACGTGAAGATAACAGCAGAAAAGAACTTCCCAGGATTACCGTGTTCAGGTTCAGGGACAGCAACGAAAAGTCACTTGAGAGAAATTACGGGAACATCCTTTCAGAGATACTCAATACCGAACTGGGAACCAGGAAGGGACTGGTGGTAGTTGAAAGAAGGTATTCGAAGTCCCTTATCCATGAGAAAGAGTTTCGCATGACAGGGGTACTTGAGAACACTGACCCCAATGACGGCTTCAGAAGTAAGGGAATTCAGTACCAGCTTGCAGGTGAGGTGAGGTCCTTTGAGGATATCATATGTGTGAAATACAGCCTGTCAGATACCGTGACCGGTAGAAGCGTGTTATCCGGTTATCACGAGATCTCCGGCTCACATTATTTCCGTCCGCTTGCAAAAGGAATGGTTTCTGATATCGAGGGTGTTGTGTCAAAGGAAGCAGCAGTTGTGCAGATCGATTGCAATGAAGGATCCATCAACGTGCTTCTTGACGGGAAACCCCTGGGTGATGTCCGAAAGCTTCGGCTTGCGAAAGGTACCTACCAGTTGCAGGTACGTAAACCGGGGTTCAGCAGTTTTGACAAAAAAATCGCATTGAAACCGGGTAGTACATTGAAAATACCGGTCAAGCTCACGCAAACAGGCAAAGTACGGGAAGAAAAAAAAGAAGATACTGATGGATGGAAGCCTGAATGGGAAAGAAGAGTATGGAATGCGCATGATAAGGCTTCTGAATAGTTTCATATCATTTATTATAGCGAATAATACACGAGGAGGATGAAAATGAAGTTTAAATTGACCAGGATCTTACCTGCGATGATCAGCTTGATGATCATGGCGTTGCTGATCGGCTGCGGAACGTACAAGGCAAAATCTGATTTCAAGCTTGTGAACGGGAACAGCAAGATCCAGAAAGGTACCATTGCTGTCATTGCCGGCAGCGGCAGCGAGTTTGATATCAAGCTGGCAAAGGAAATAACCAGGGAATTATCGGAGAACACGGATCTCAAGGTGTTCAGCCAGGAAGAACTTTCACGCAGGATGCCCCAATATCCCATGTATTTCATGAAAACCCAGGAATCGAATACTGACAAGTGGTCTATACAGCCCAGTTACCTTTCAGAAGAGAACATGAAATCATTAAAGAAGATCCAGGAAAAACTGGGAGTTGAATACATTCTTCTTGCATGGACAGAAGGAGCCAGGTTCTGGGAAAGCGGCATCACCGAGAGTTGTATATTCAGTCTTTTCATGGGGAAAAAGTGTAAGATGTCTGTCCCCTGCCGGGTGGTAGAATACCCCGAAAACAGGGTTGTTGCCTCATATAATTACGAGGACCGTTATTTTTCTTCCACCATATACACGTTCAACCAGGTGATAGACAAGTTCCTGGTTGCAGCATCCCACAAGATATCCAGCCAGTTCATGACCGGCGTGCTGGATGAAGACCTGATCATCAACAAAACTCAAGAGTAGGAGGAAAGATCAATGAGAACCAGGGCATGTATTATATCATTTGCAGTTATGTTTTCGCTGGTATCATGTGTTTCTCATTTTAACCTGAAAAAGGAGATACAGAATGCAGATGGCAGTGAAATAGCCGTTATATCCGGAATTAACAGTGAACCAAACCTTTCGTATGCCATAATGCTTACCGAGTTATTGAGAAAGCACAGCAGTTTGAAAGTGATGTCGCAAAAACAGATCGCGGAGAATATTGAGCATTATCCATCCCGTATTCGGGGCCCATGGAAATTTGCATACGTGGAGATAGAACCTGATTTTACCAGGATGGACGTGGAGAAGGTGAAGCAGATACAGAAGAAGCTGGGTGTGAAGTACCTGTACGTGGTATGGACCCCCGTGGAAACGTCCTATACTATTCAGAATTATGGCGATGTATTCGAATTGCATACCATATCACAGCTTTTCGAATTTCCTGCAGGTGAAGCTATCGGAGGGAGCAAGTTCGTAATTACCAAGCACGCGGGCATGCCTTCAAGCATTGGAGAGACCAAGAGGGATATGCTCCTGTATTATGCTGAAAACGAGGCAAAAGAAATTGCCCAGAAAATGCAGGTTGCAAGGGGCGAGCTTAACTGAAGAAGAACAAAAGCCCGTTGGCCAGGGCGTGGGTTATGAAGGGGGCAAAGAGCCTCCTTCTGTACCACGCGATTGCGCAGAAGAGTCCCCCGGTTGCCGTGTAAATAGCAAATGAAGTGAAACTCTCCGGCATATGCACCGACGCAAAAAGTAAAGAAGAAACGATACCCATGAAGACGAATCCATATTGCTCTCCGGGCCTGAGGAACATGAGATACCTGAAGAAAAGTTCCTCGGTTGCCGGTCCCACGGTGAATGCCATGATCCCGTAGAAAATACTGAAACCGGTAATGCCGGCAGCTCCCGTTGCACTGACTGAATGGGGTGGCAGCAAAAGCATGAACATAAGGGCTACGAGGGGAGCCAGGAATGCCGCCATCACCAGGTCGATCAATATGTTGGCCGAGGGGAGGAAGAGCCTCACCGGTGATATCCGGTAATGCGCATTGATGAATTCCAGTATATATGGGAAAAATACCAGGTGCATCCCGCCATTTGCCAGCAGCAGTTCCATGAATTTTATGATCTCATCGGTACCGCGTCCTTTTGCCAGTGACACAAGAAACGATCCCAGTACCAGCAATGCCAGTACAGTCCCGCTTGCCACCAGTCCCCGGCTGATCTTTCTCTCGCGGGCTTCTTGCATCTCTTTCATTCTTGAGGTGAATTCTTCCAGTATCTTTGCCTGTTGCTGGGATCCAAGGGACTTTACATGCGAAAGATTGCTGTTCAGGCGATCAAGATGTTTTTCCCCAAGCCTGTTCTGTACTCTTGTCCTTATCCTGTCGGGGAGTATGCTGTAAACCAATGCTGCTTTTATGTAGCCGTGTACTGGTTTCATTATATTATCACGATGAACCTGCTTCACAAATCCTTCAAGTATTCTTTACATTATATTCACAAAAAGCCGCCGGGTTCCATTATGAAAGCTGCATACAATTAAAAATTCACATTTTCTTCATAAAAGCTTCAGCAAATAACAACATGAAGAAGGTTAATTACCAGTAAAGAAAATGTATAAAAGCAGTGAGTAACATAGATGGAGAGACATATGAAGTTTGATCAGAAATTCAGAAAGGAGATCCAGTCAGAGCTGGATGCCTTTCTCACAGAACAGGAAAAAAAGTTTCCCGAACAAGATGTTCTCAGGATGGACCTTCACTGTCATGATCATAACAGTGATGAGCCGGACGAGTTGATGGGCAGGATACTGAACCTTCCCGAGACCTGGGAGACGAGTGAAGACCTGGTAGCTGTACTTGAGAACCACGGTTGCGATACCATAACTGTTACTAACCATAATAACGCCCGGTCATGCTACCAGCTCAGGGAAAAGGGGGTGGACGTGGTGACCGGTGCCGAGTTCAGTTGTACGGTCCCGGATTACAGGGTTGGTATCCACGTACTTGCATACGGGTTTACCCCTGCCCAGGAGAAGGACCTGTACAAGCTCAGGTCTGATATATACAAGTTCCAGAAATATGCCCGTGAAAATGACATACCAACAATATGGGCCCATCCCATGTATCACTACAAGACTACCGGCATGCCATCAATGGACTTCTTTGACAAGATGGCACTGGTATTTGAACGGTTCGAGGTTTTAAACGGACAGCGTGATACCTGGCAGAACATGCTGGTGAAGGCATGGGTGGAAAGCCTTACCCCTGAAAGAATAGACGAGTTATCGAAAAAATTTAAGATGCCCGCGGACCGATACTGCCGTGACCCCTATAAAAAGGTAATGGCCGGAGGGTCGGACAGCCACATGGGCATCTTCGCAGGACTTACCGGTACACAGCTGTACATTCCCGACCTGAAGGAAAAGCTTAAGATCATGAGCCGCTCAAAGCTGGCCCTGGAGGCCATAAAGAATGGCGACATGGCGCCTTTCGGCTCACATAATGACAGCGAGAAAATGACCGTTACTTTCCTGGATTATTTCTGCCAGGTGCCCATGCACCTGAAAGACCCGGGGCTGTTACGCATCCTTCTGCACAAGGGGGACGCAATGCGTAAACTCTGGTCGTTCGGGATAGTGAACGGGTTTGCGGAGATAACCCGCCACAGGGTAACCATGAAGTTTTTAAAGCTTTTTCATGAATGTTTCACCGGCAACGTACCCGGCTTGAAAACACGGCTGATGGTTCCCCGCCATTACAGGCCTGTATTCAGTGAAGCAATGCGAATGGCCGAAACCAGGCGGGATGATCCGCACCGAATGGTAGAGACATTCGAAGATTCGGTTTTCCAGATATATACACACCTGGCAGAGCTCCTTGTAAAAAGAGTTTCGGGAAAGCTGGAAAAACTGGCACAGGAAAATGACTTTAAAAGCCTCAGCATGGACCGGATAATGGATCACCTTGAGTTGCCGGGAATTCTGCGAACATACATGGATACATCACGCAATAAAAAAGGTAACGGGAACGGATCCATTGATCTTACGGAATTCCTTGACGGTCTTCCATTCCCCGCACTGGCGTCAGCGGTCATTGTGGGAGCATCTTTTGCAAGCGCAAAGGTCTTGTACAATAACAGGCCCCTGCTTGACAGTTTCGCAGAGCAGCTGGGAAAGCTGCGGCATCCTCACCGGGCCCTGTGGCTTACCGATACATTCGAGGACAGTAACGGTGTGGCCATGGTGCTTCGTTCCATGCTGGACGAGATCCAGAAACGGGATCTTCCCATTGACCTGCTGGTCTGCAGCAGCACGCTGGAACCGGAAGATCACCTTGTAGTGATACGACCAATGTCGGAGTTCACCATGCCGTTTTATGAACACCAGCCAGTGCGGGTGCCCAATATATTGGAAATACACAGGCTGTTCAAGCAAGGTGAGTACGACAGGGTCATCTGCTCTACCGAGGGTCCAATGGGCTTTATCTCCCTGTTTCTCAAGCAGGCCTATTCGGTGCCGGCCCACTTCTACGTGCATACCGACTGGATGATGTTCGCACGCAAGGTATTGAATTTTGACCAGCAAAATCTTGGCAGGATGCGCCGATTGCTCAGGGCCTTCTACCGGGGGTTTGACAGCCTGTTCGTTCTCAACACCGATCAGCAGAAATGGCTCACCAGCAGTGCCATGGGATTCCCTAAATCACGGGTGCATCTTACCGCCCACTGGGCGGAGGAGTTCTTCAAGCCAAAGAAGGTGAGCAAGCATAAGATATTCGGTACCAGAAACGGGGACGTGGTACTGCTCTTTGCCGGCAGGGTGAGCGCGGAAAAAGGAGTTATGGAGATCCCGGCCATTTACAGGAAAGTCAGGGAGACCTGTCCTCACGTGAAGGTAGCCATAGCCGGCAAGGGGCCCGCGGAGAAGGCATTGAAAGAGGCAATGCCGGATGGAATATTCCTGGGCTGGGTAGACCATGATAAGCTGCCCGAGATATACTCTGCCGCGGACCTGCTGATTCTACCTTCAAGGTTTGATACGTTTGGCTGTGTTGTCCTTGAAGCATTGAGTTGCGGACTACCTGTTGCAGCATATAAAACAAAAGGTCCCAGGGACATTATCAGGGACAGGAAGAACGGTTACCTGGTACGGAACAGGCAGGAACTTGTAAACGCCGTGCTGGATTACATATCCAGCAAAAAGAAGCAGGAGACTTTCAGGAAGGCGGCACTGGAACGGGCTGCACAGTACGACGCCAATCTGATCATACGCCAGTTCGTACAAGACGTGGAGATGGCTCGCCAGGTACAATGACACGGGAACACTGGAACTGGTGGAAACATGGAGTAATATACCAGGTATATCCCCGCAGTTTTTATGATTCAAACGGTGATGGGATAGGGGATATACAGGGTATAATACAGAAGCTTGATCATATTGCCCATCTCGGTGTTGATGCCATATGGCTTTCACCGGTAAACACCTCGCCAATGTATGATTTCGGGTACGATATAGTCGATTACCGTGATATCGATCCGCTTTTTGGTACACGCGAAGACTTTGACCAGCTTATTGAGAAGGCACACCAGCGCAATATCAAAATAATAATGGACATGGTGATGAACCATACGTCACATCTTCACAGCTGGTTCATCAAGTCCCGTCTTTCCCGTGGAAGTCCCAAAAGGGACTGGTACATCTGGAAGGATGGGAAACATGGAAAACCTCCCAATAACTGGAAGTCCGCCTTTGGAGGAAGCGCCTGGGAATACGATCAGAAAACAGGCCAGTATTACCTGCATTCGTTTCTTAAGGAACAGCCGGACGTGAACTGGCGTAATCATGAGCTGAAAGAAGCCATGTTCAACGAAATAAAGTACTGGCTCGACAGGGGGGTGGACGGGTTCAGGCTGGACGTGGTGAACTGGTTCGTGAAGGATAAGCATTTTCGCAGCAATCCACCGTCACTCCGTCCTCACCAGTTTTTAAAGATCAGGTATGACAGGAACAGGGGAAGTTCACACAGGGTATTCCGGGAAATGCGGGAAATGCTTGATGCGTACGAAGAACGCATGGCAGTGGGAGAGGTATTCACCATGCCACCGGGAGATCCCAGGTTATCTGCAAGTTACCTCGGTAACGGCGATGATGAACTGCACCTGGCATTTGATTTTTCCCTGATGTACCGCTGGTGGAACGCCAGGCAGGTATACAAGTGCATTCGGGACTGGTCTTCCTGTATTCCGGAAAAAGGCTGGCCCTGCAATGTCCTTTCCAATCATGACCAGCCAAGGAGTATCAGCAGGTTTGGGGGAGGAGAGGATGCCGAAAAGAGGGCCAGGGTTGCTGCAGTTCTCCTGTTTACATTGCGTGGTACCCCTTTCATTTACTACGGTGAAGAGATCGGTATGAAGAACGTGAAGATCAGGCGAAAGGACATGATGGATCCCCTGGGCAAGAAATACTGGCCGCTTTTCGGGGGACGTGACCCGGCCAGGACACCAATGCAGTGGTCGGATGCCCAAAATGCGGGTTTTACGGAGGGCAAAGTATGGCTGCCGCTCAGCGTGGATTACACACATGTAAACGTGGAAGCGCAGGAGAATGACAGGTATTCCCTTTTGCATAGCTACCGGGAACTTATTAAGCTCAGGAAGAAGAAAAAAGCATTGCATGCGGGGGACTGGAAACCAGTGATAAAGGGAATTCGTGGAATCCTTGCCTACACCCGAACCTGGGGCGAAGAAGAAATATTCGTGGTTCTCAATTTTACGGGAAAAAGAAAGAAGATCTCACTGCACAATGGTGGACAATGGAAGGTGCTCTATTCCACGCACAAGTTTAAAAACGCGCATTTCATAGATCTACAGATGGAACTGGGACCCCACGAAGCCACGGTGGTAGAAAAGATCGGTGACCTCTGATTATTTCAGCTTTTTTTCTTGATAATATACCTTTTTATGCTTCACTGGTATGGTTTGCTGGTATACTTGAGTAAACAGGGAATTTGCCCATTTCTGTATTTTGGTGGTATAATTATTCAAAAGAAGAAAAAGTATGGCTGAACAGATCAAAACAATTAGCGACCGTAATCTATTTGAGAAGGTGTTCTATACCTTCTTCCATAATAATAAAAATGTCTACCTGAAGACAAAAAGCGGTGACCTCCGTATTACCTTTTTCGGGTACGCGGATGGTATCGCCGCCTTTAACATCCCTTACGTGAAAAACATGCCGGATACCTGCGTCATTACCACCCGTTTCAAGCAGTATACCGTGCACGGTTTTTTCAAACTAAGTGGCAGGGACGAGGATAACATGTACCTCTTCCATCCTGTCAAATTCCAGGTGATGTCACAGTCAAGGAAAGAAAATCGTTATTCTTTCGATGAAGGGGGGGACTCCAAGCAGGTCCTTTATATTGCCAACCTCATATCAGACTTTATCATTTCTAATTCCCTGGCCCTGGCCCCCAAGAAGGTAGACCAGGTGAAGGAGACCCTGAAATTCGATTTAACCAAGCAGTTCCAGCATGTAAAAATATATTTTATCAACGAAGGCATGACAGATGCCAGGATGAAGCATTTTTATGATAATCCCGTGCCCATTTTCATTCCAGACCTTAATTCACCGCCACCTCCTGATATCGAAAAATCCTTCAATAACTTCATAAATAATATTTATTCAAAAGATTATTACCTGCAGAACAGGAAAAATCTCATATCCGAAGTTTCAGTTCCTATTTTATACAAGGGTAGAATTCCCTATGGATATATCCAGGTAAACAGTGAAAAGGGTTTGACCGAAGCGGTGGTGACCATTATCAAGCGTATGGCCATAGTGGCCGAGGAGCTCTTTAAAAAGAACAATACTTTTTACATTGAAACAGACCGCCTCCTGGTATCCGACGTTTCGCCCAGTGGAATGGGGGTTGTGTTCCGCGACAGGAAGTACATCCGTTCTTTCAAGGAGAACAGCTATATATACTATGACCTTATACTGCCGGCAAACAAAAAGGCTTCCATGCTCTCGATGGTCAAGAACATTGAGCTTATGGAAAACAAGATCATCAAGGTCGGTTTTGCCATAAAGGACGTGGATGCCCTTTCAGAGGTGTACTACCAGGAGTTCCTTGAGTCTATTGGCATGAACCAGTAGCATTATGAGGCTATATGCTCTGACCCCTTTGCCCACCCAAACCCCCGGGCAGCGTTAAATCCCGTACACGA
>CAYFSO010000096.1:0-11313 GCA_964345775.1 uncultured Leptospiraceae bacterium
GCCTTCCTCCTAAAGGTTACTCCAGCACATCTTTATATCCAGCACCGGGGTGCCGTTGACGGCATCCAGCCCTTCAACGTAGATGGTGGTTCCCTCGATATGGTCAATTCGCACGTCCTGTATGGCAAGCCGTGATAAGCGGTCAGGTGTGCGTGACGCAAATACTCCCACCTTCTTGCCGTCCAGGCCGCGCTTGAATACGGATCTCACCGGTCGTGACCTGTGCAGGTAGTATATGACGGTTATGTTTTTCTCGTCTTCAAGCCTGTACATGAAAGGTTCCTGGGACTTGATAAGCTGGATCCGTGAAAGCCTGTCTTTCGTTTCCAGTCCAAAGCCGGTGGATGCCCGTTCCTGGTTGTTCACTACGAACCCGATGGGATAGATCAATACCGGGTTTATACCATTGTACATGCAGTTTGTACAGATATTTTTCCCGTCTACAACGCATATGGCATCAGGTGGGCAGGTGTTTCCGCATTTTACGCAACTTGTGATCATAGTGGTTCAGAAAACTCCAGTATTTTTACTTGACAATATAACTGAATATTATCATATTGAAAATGATAATCATTGTCAATAATAAGATTGTCAACCAGTTTTTTAAAACATGGCGAGGTGAGACATGCAGGAGCAACCCTGGTGGTACAACAGGCTGAAGAATTCAGGAGCACGGCTTACCGGTCCCCGGGAAGAGGTGTTGAAAGTGCTGCATAATTCAGAAGAACACCTGACTGCTACTGACATCTACGTGCAGGCTCACCGGGGAAATCCCACCATAGGCCTTACTACCGTTTACCGTACACTGGATATGCTCACACAGCTTGGCATTGTGCAGAAATTCGAGTTCGGGGAGGGGAAGGCCCGCTTTGAGCTGGTTGATAACCCTGATGGTAAGGGGCACCATCATCACCTGGTGTGTCTTGAATGCAAGAAGATAATCGACTACAGCGACATGATGGATGACGAAAAGGAGTTTTTGAACAAGATAGAAGGGCAGCTTGAAAAGAAATACGATTTCAAGATACTGGACCATCTCATACGCTTTTACGGTGTGTGCCGTGAATGCAGGGCCGAGTAAAAAAAATTTACCATTAAGTGAAAATGATTTTCATTATCATAAAATCGATTAAGGAGGAATCCTCATGAAACTTTGCATTACTTCTACCGGGCCTGACCTGGAATCACAGGTTGATCCCAGGTTTGGTCGTTGCGGTTATTTCATATTTGTTGACCCGGATACCATGGAATTTGAAGCATTCGACAACAGTGCCGCCGGTGCCACGGGCGGGGCTGGCATACAGTCCGCCAGGTTCGTGGCTGACCAAGGGGCTTCCGCGGTACTTACCGGAAACCTGGGACCAAACGCCACCCAGGCCCTGCAGGCGGCAGGCATACAGATGCTGCTTGGCGCGGGCGGGGTAACCGTGAGGCAGGCAGTTGAAGGATTCAAGAAAGGCGTATACACGGAGACAAACGCACCATCCGTGGAATCCCATTTTGGCATGGGCGCAGGTGCCGGTATGGGTTCTGGCCGCGGCATGGGCTCAGGACGCGGAACGGGACAGGGCCGTGGAATGGGCACCGGGAGAGGTATGGGCCGTGGCATGGGCCAGGGCATGGGTGACGGTACCGGAAGGGGTCAGAGCCCCGGACGTGATGCCGAAAGGGGTCAGAGCCCCCGCCCGGAAGGCGCTACCGGGACAGCACGGTCAAGCCAGGAACTTGAAGCTCTCAGGGAGCAGGCCAGGCAGATGGAAGACCAGCTTGGTGCCATACAGGAGCGTATACGGGACATCGCCGAAGGAGAGCAGGCGAAAGAAGGGGTCAGAGCCCCCGTTGTGGTGGACGAGGAGTTGTGTACCGGGTGCGGGCTTTGCGTGGACGTGTGCCCCCGAAACGCCATAACCATCAAAAACGCTGCCAGGATAGACCCGGAACTCTGTACCGGTTGCGGCATATGCGTGCAGGAATGTCCCGTGCAGGCATTGCAGCTGGTATAAACCATTGGAAACTGCAATATTCGTTCAAGAATCATTAAGGAGTAATAGAATATAATGAAAGAAACGTTAAAGATTGCCATATCAAGCGGCAAGGGGGGGACGGGAAAGACCTTCATTGCCACAAATGTTGCCCGCGTGCTTGCGCAGCAGGGAAAGCAGGTACATTACCTGGATTGTGACGTGGAAGAGCCAAACGGACATCTTTTTCTGAAGCCCGTGATCGAAAAGCAAGAGGAGGCCATTGTATTCTCTCCCGTGGGTATAGACAATGACAAATGTACCGGGTGCGGCAAGTGCGAGGAAAGCTGCATGTACAACGCCATTGCAGTTATCAACGAGAAGGCCCTGCTGTTCCAGGACCTGTGTCACATATGCGGTGCATGTACGCTGGTGTGCCCGGAAAACGCCATTATCGAGAAGGACAGGATGATCGGCAGCCTGCTGCATGGCAAAAGTGACACCATAGACGTGCATTACGGCCTGTTGAAAACAGGTGAGGGCGGCATGTCGCCCCGTCTCATCAAGAAGGTGAAACAGTACACGGGCAGAGAGGTTAACATTTTTGATTCTGCTCCGGGTACTTCCTGCCCGGTTGTTGAAACGGTAAGTGATGTTGACCTGTGCGTACTGGTAACCGATCCCACCCCCTTTGGTATCAACGACCTGAAGCTGTCCGTTGACATGTGCCGGGAGATCGGCAGTGAGCCGGTGGTGCTGGTGAACCGGGCGGAGGAACTGAACAGCGCGCTGGCAGATTACTGCAGCGCGGAAAACCTTGAGATCATCGGTGAGGTGCCCGATGACAGGGCTGTTGCCGAATGTTACTCCGTTGGAGACCTGGCCGTTGACAACCTCCCGGAATACGCGGATATATTCAACGGCATTGCTGAAAGGATACTGGACCGGGCACAGCATTCACGTCCTGCAATTAAAAAGAAAGAGGCTGCACACGGGCAGGAGGAAGGGCACCTGCTTGAGGTTGGTACGAAAAACGTGTCACCTGACCATAACGCGAAAGAGATAGTAGTGATCAGCGGCAAGGGGGGGACGGGAAAGACGTCCATCGCGGCTGCCTTCTGCGCCCTGGAAAAGAAGCTGGTGATCGCCGATTGCGACGTGGATGCCGCCGACCTGCACCTGGTGCTCTCACCCGAGGTGGTTGAACGGGGCGCATTCAGCGGCGGGTACATGGCCGGCATTGATCCCGGGGCCTGTGTGGCTTGCGGGGAATGTTTTGAGCATTGCCGTTTTGATGCCATCAGGGAAGTGGAACACGAGGGCAATACCATGTACCAGGTTGACGAGATCGCCTGCGAGGGATGCGGTGTGTGCGGTATCGTGTGTGACTATGACGCGGTAAGACTTGAGACCGCCATTAACGGTGAGTGGTACGTTTCAAGTACGCGTTTTGGCCCCATGAGCCACGCGAAACTGGGGGTTGCCGAGGAGAACTCAGGTAAGCTGGTGAGCCTGGTGCGAAACAAGAAGGACGAGGTATCCGTAAAATTCGGGTTGAACAGGGCGCTCATTGACGGATCGCCCGGAACCGGGTGCCCGGTGATCGCCTCAATTACGGGAACTGATTACGCGCTGGTGGTTACAGAACCCACGGTGTCGGGCATTCATGACCTGTACCGGGTACTGGACGTGATCAACTTCTTCAACGTGAAGTCGGGGGTGATCGTGAACAAGTACGATCTCAACCCGGAAAAGACAGAGGAGATAGTGACACTGGTGGAGGAAAGCGGCAGTCGATTCCTGGGAGCCATTCCTTATGACAAGTCCATTACAAGGGCCCAGGTTGAGGGGCTGTCGGTGGTGGAATATACCGACAACGAGACAACAATGAAGATAAGGGAGATATGGGCAGAGATAGCCAATACGGTGTACGAGGCAGAGACCACATGATCTCTTTTGGGCCGGTACCATCCAGGAGGCTGGGTCAGAGCCTCGGTATAAATAACATTCAACCCAAGGTATGCACCTATGCCTGCGTGTACTGCCAGCTTGGAAAGGCCATCAAGATGCAGGTGGACAGGGGAACGTTTTACTCCACTGGCCAGATACAGAAGGACGTGGAGAAGAGAATTAACGATGCCCGTTCACGGAACGAACAGATCGACTATCTCTGTATAGTGCCCGATGGTGAGCCCACCCTTGACGTGCACCTGGGTGACACCATTGATGTATTGAAAAAAACCGGTATCAAAACCGCAGTCATCAGCAACGCCTCGCTGGTTGATCGGCAGGACGTGCGTGATGAACTGGGGAAAGCCGGCTGGGTATCCCTGAAGGTGGATGCAATAAGCGGGGATACGTGGAGGAGGATAAACAGGCCCCACAGGCAGCTTGATGTTGAGCGTATACTGGACGGGGTAAAAGAATTTGCCGCTTCTTACCATGGTATTCTTGCAACAGAAACCATGCTGGTAAAAGGTATTAACGATAACGAGGAAGAACTGCAGAGGATCGCTTCATTTATCGGATCATTTCAGCCGGACGTGGCCTATATCTCCATTCCTACCAGGCCCCCGGCTGAGAAGTCAGTTGAGCTTCCGGACGAGGGTTCCATTAACAGGGCCTTCCAGGTGTTCAGTGACAGTATTGAGAACGTGGAATACCTCATTGGCTACGAGGGGAATACCTTCGCATTCACCGGTAACGTGGAAGAGGATATCCTGAGCATCACCTCGGTGCATCCCATGCGCCAGGACGCGGTGGAGGACTTTCTCCAGAAATCGGGCAGCAACTGGAACGTCGTACGAAATATGATAGAAAACGACAGGCTGGTTGAAACCGAATATGGCGGCAAGAGGTTCTACATGAGAAAGTTGTGAGTATTGCCGAGCTTAAAATGACAGTAAAAGGAATAAATGTACATTATACGGATCATGCATGGATGAATGCGTGGTCAATGCAATTTCGATGGATGAGGAAAAGACCATCATTGATATGAAGGAATGCAGGCGATGAAATAGTATACATATTTTACATTATGTGCGGCCAAAAGGGTTTACATGATATGGGGGATTGGATAGTATGTCATGATGAGCAAATTTGGAGCACATAGGGTAATTCTTGCCGTTGTGGTGTTCATGACATCAATGGTTTCCTGTTACGGGCCGTGGTTCTCGCAAGTTGATGAGAAACGGTTCGCCGTAAGGGGAGAAATGAACCTTTCTGACTATGAATTTAAACCACATGCACTGGTTAAGCTTGACGGGCAGTGGGATTTCTACTGGCAAAAGTTGCTTGAACCTTCTGATCTCAATACATCACCTCGTCCCGACAAAACCGGCAGACTTAGATTTCCCGGCTTCTGGAATGGGTATACCCTTAATGGAGCAAACCTGGAAGAAGACGGTTATGCTACTTTCCGTTTGATTATATCTTTACCTGATACAGACAGACGTTATGGCCTGAAGTTTACCGAGATGGAATCAGCATACAGGTTATGGGTAAACGGTGAACCTGCAATACAATGCGGCAGGGTGGGGAAAAGCAGGGAAGAGATGATACCATCCTGGAAACGATATGAGTATTATTTCCAGCCAGCATCACAACAGGTAGAGCTTGTACTGCAGATGTCCAATTACTATCACAGGCGTGGTGGACCCGAAGAAAGTATCGTGTTTGGACCCGAGGAGACAGTGCGTAACTACAAGATGCGAAAGGTTGCCATGGAGCTGTTTCTGCTTGGAAGTATCCTCATCATGGCCATATACCATGTTATTTTGTACCTTTTTCGTACGCGGGACCTGGCACCGTTGTTTTTTGGTCTTTTGTGCGTGGTTGTGGGAATGCGTATACCACTTTCCGGTGAAAAGCTGGTATACGAGGTATTCCCTTCCATTCCCTGGGTAGTGGCCACAAAGATCGAATACCTGAACCTGGTGCTTATAATCCCATTCGTGGCCATGTTCTTTTACCGGTTATACCGTGAATACATGTCTTCAATTTTTATAAAAGTTTTAAATGCTGTCTCCATTGCACTTTTCCTGTTTATACTGTTTACGAGGGCAAAACTGTATACGTATACGGCGTATCCCATCGAGATTGCCCTCGTGGTGCTGGGAGTATATATTATATATATACTTGTAAGGGCCATCCTGGACAAGCAGCAGGAAGCAGTGATCGTGTTGGTGGGAATGCTTTTATTCTTTCTGTTCGGCATTAATGATATACTCTACAATAACCTTGTTATAAATACAGGGTACCTTGCTCCTGTAGGGCTTTTCCTTATGTTGTTCTCCCAGGCTGTTTTGCTCTCACTGCGTTTTACCAGGGCCATGGAGACAACCGAAATACTTTCCCATGATCTCGAGAAACAGGTTGAAGACAGGACCAGGGAGCTTACCCTTGAAAGGGAGAAGCTTGAACGATTAGCCCGGGAGGACTCTCTTACCGGCATCTATAACCGCCGTTATATGATGAACACACTTCAGAACGAGGTGAAGCGGTATGGACGGCACGGTATCACCTTTTCAATTCTCATAATGGATATTGATCATTTTAAGCGTATCAATGATACACTGGGGCATCCGGTTGGGGACAGGGTGTTGCAACGGATCGGCAGGGTGCTGGCTACAGGTCTTCGCACCACGGATACGGTTGGCAGGATTGGTGGTGAGGAATTCATGGTTATTCTTCCATATACAAATAAACAATGTGCCGTTACGGTAGCCGAGAAGATACGCAGTACCGTGGAAGAAATGCCATTTGTGGAAGGATCAGAGGCTTTTAAGGTTACCTGCAGTATCGGGGTTGCACAGGTGGAAGAAAGCAAGAATGAAGAATCTGATGCCATGGTGAGCAGGGCAGACCGTGCGCTGTACCGGGCCAAGGAGAGTGGCAGGAACCGTGTTGAGACCGGGTAAGTTGTGAGATATTGTTTTGCGGGCGCTTGTAATTAGGTTGCTTTTTGTAATCCTTTTTCGATCATGAGTTCGAACCGGTTCTTTTCAGAAAAGGAGATGGACGTGAACTGGCTGTACATGGGAATTTCAGTGTACATGAGGTTTATACCCGAAACATAATACATGTATCCTTCAACGCTTTCCATTAGTACCCGTATCTCCCTGGTGACTTCCACTACGTCTGACCTGGTGAATATATCAGTGTAGCCGCCGTCAGGCAGGGTAAAGCGGTATCCGAAATCACCGTTCTCCAGCAGGTGAAGGGAGAGGGTGAATGGGACCAGGTTCTTCCTGGTCAGGAATACCGAACGTTCCATTTCCGGATTGATTTCTTCCATGTTGACATTGTGATGATCGTCCCTCTTTAATTCATACAACCTGATCCTGTTACCAGAATGGGCCAAAACTGAAGCCGGGTTGTTTTCTACAACAGTGTTAACCACGTTTTCTGCGAAACAATATAACCTTCCCAGGTAGGCGGAATGAAGACTGGCGTATTTCCTGTAAAAGATAAGTGAACCACGTTCATCGGATATGAAATAGTAACAGTACTTGGAACCGAGCTGAAAATAGATCTGTATAGTATTTTCAACATGGTTTTCCACAATAGTTCTCAGGTAATCCAATTCTGGCACTGATTCATCAACTTGAATAACTGTTTTTATTCCCCTGTTGTACGCAATGCTGTAAAGAAGTCGTAATTCGTTCTCACATGATTTATAACCTACAACGGTCCGGTTGCCCGCTTTCTTGTTTGAAAAGACGTAATAATAACCACCAAGCATTGTGATATATCTCTTTTTCCTGAACGGGGTTTCTTCAACAAAGAAGGTATATACATCCCGGATAAGTGATCTCAGCCTCCTGAATTCCCTGCTGGAGGAAAATGGTTCAGAAGAAATAACACGGTGAAACTGGTCATAAGGATTACCAGTCTCAAGTCCGCCATTCACCATATCAGTAATTATTATTGCAAGGTCAGTTTCATTCTTGTATTGCAGAAAACGGGTTTCCCCCCAGCTGTTATGAAAAAGGAAAAATATATTATCAATGCCGGGAGTTTTCCTCGTATAGAAATTGATAATTATGTTGCTCATCACAGGAAAGGGTTCCTTCAGGAAGTACCGGTTATGAAGGTTAATAGCCTTGATGGAAAACTGGTTTTTCAACTGGGTCAGCAACTCCTGTATGAAGCTGTGATTGACCGGGAAATAGCCTGATTCGATGTTAAGTCTTGTATAGTCCTTCTGATACAGGCCGTGCATGCTGACCCATACGATCATACTGAAAAGATCGGGTGTCTTGTACATGATTGATTTGTATGAACCCGAGTCTGTTATATTGGTCTTGCCCAGTATCCAGAATTCTTTACCCTGCCTGTCTTTTACAAATTCAATAGATAATAGTTTTTCAGGCTGGAAAGCTTTAACACTGAGGGTATTATCCACCTTGTTATTTTCGGGTGAGAAGTGAGAATATATCTTTCGCGAGATCCCTTTCAGGGTATCAGCGTGCAGGTTGTTAATGGTTTCACTGCTTTCAAGGTTGCCAAGTATATTCTTATATCCATGAAGTATATACTTCTTGATGCTGACCATTAATTTGCTGGTTTCTTCCACGTCCCAGTTTTCGAAGTTATCAATTCGTTTGACAGTACTTTCACTCCATCCCCAGTCCCTGACCAGTTGGTTCATAATCCTTGTCCTTTCGGGAAGCCTGTCAGTTCTTGATATGTTAAAGAATCGTGATACCATGGGATCGATTTTAAGATAAAAACATGTTTTCATGATGCTGGCAGCAGTCTTATCACCGCGTATGGTTTTATAATAATCGAAAACGTGGTTGAACATGACTATATACGCGTCAGTATTTTCAGGTTTAATGTTGCCTGATTGCACGTCCTTTTTGATCATGTTACTGATATAGGGATTCCTGTCTATGTCGTTAATATACCGTTCAAGTAATCCCAGCTTTATAAGGGACTTGAAGGGATTACCCAGGGACTTAAGTATCTGGAAAAGGGCCGCGATAAGAAAATCGTTTTTATGTGCCGAATAAAGGTTGCCAAGATCTACATAATCTCTGTCGAGTCCTTTTTCTTTGGCGGTTTCAAGCCACCTGTTGTATACATCATCAGGGCAATTAGGTGGTACTACCCACCAGAAAGGGATCTTTCCGTGTATCACTATGGAGCTTCTGAAAAACTCTTCTTTAAGGAGATAACCCAGTGATATCCCGGCCAGGCCTTCCTCGTCTTCGTCGTCGAAAATATTATTACGTACATTGGTGATATCGTTAAGGAAAAAGTGTATCTCCTTGTTGTGATGTTCAGCATAGAATTTTTCTATCAACTTGCATTTTGCCCTGAACTGGCGAATTGCCATTGGTGAATAGTTGCCTGTATCTGCGCATACCCAGAAGTCGAAATCAGACCGGCTGTTGAACGCTATAGTACCGCCGCTTCCCATAAGGGCAAACATCTGGATAAAAGGTTCGGTTTTATCTTTGGGAAGCATAACAGAGGGATGCCTTGCCCGTATATGGTTCATTGTAGAAGAGGGTGGAGAATAATTATGAATACCTGTTGGCATAATATCTGATTTAATATATCCGGGGAATTCAGGGAGATTCACATGAAGGAGAAAAGGAATAAGGTCAAACAGGTGACGGTCTTCTTTCTTTTCAAATGAATTGTACAGGTGTTGCAACTTATCCGTGTTGAATGACCGGAAATTCTTTTTATTCTGTTGTATTGTATCTATGATTTCAGTATTATTTTTGTGCATTGTCTTTACTTCGGTCGAATACATTGGATATATAGCTTCCATAATTCTTCAACATATCAACGGAAATATGCCGCTTGATGTTCTGTAGCTGGCTGTTTTTTACGATTCGCACTTTTGGATTTAAAGGGTAAAGCCTGCTCAACTCCTCTACAAGTGCCACTTCACCCGTGTTCAATCGTACTACGTCACCACGTGAAAGAAAAAAATTACCATTGTTGACTGTAAAGCCCAGGGCCCTGGTAAAGTCCCTGAAATCTTCGGGGAGGAACCTGAATACTTTTTTGTATGGTGCATATACCAGGTTGAGAATAGACCGAAGAGCTTCATTGCTGTTCATTGGTTTTGAGTTGGGCATGGTGAAAACAAGTGATACGTACGTATCAACAATTGACATGAGACGTACTTCCTTGGGTACCTGGTCCCTGTAATGATCTAACTCGAACCCGAATGGAAACCCTTTCCCGTCGGCTTTTTCATGGTGAAGCAGCAGTATCTGTTTTTCCAGGTTCTGCATGTATGGGTGCTTCTCCACCAGCTTGTAGCCCACGTGAGGATGAAGATTTATCTTGTTGATCTCTTCTTTGGTTTTATCCAGTTTTGACAGGATATCTTTTGAGACCGATGTCATGCCTATATCGTGAAAAAGTCCGCCTACACCCATTGCCGTTCGAACGTCCTGTTTGAGTTCAAGCTTCGTTCCAAGTATGGCTCCCAGAACAGATACGTTGGTTGAATGAATATAATAAAAATCATCCAGGGTTTTCAATTTTGTCATGGCGGAAAATACGCCGTCCTCGTTCTCGTCGATCTCGCCAAGTAACGAGTCGATCATGGTTCGAGTGGTATCTACGTGCTCCCTGGAAATTGCCCTTGCGGGAGATATGTTCAGGTTGGTACGGATCTCGTCAAACAATGAACGGGTGTGATCAACAACCTCTTCCTTTTTATCCTCGCTGATTACAGATTTTGCAGTGTTTACTTCGCCGTCATTGTCTTTATTCTGGGCACTTGCGGGGTCATAATAAAGTGCTTCAATGTCATTTGAAAGTAAATGATTTATCAGTGCCTGGGTAAGAGGGGTATGTGCGTCAAGTATCCTGTTGCCATATTCATCGTATACGTCATAGGAATACCTGTTTCCCGCTCGAAGTGTTCGCGTGGGGATTTTTACCTGTGTAATAGATCTATTTGTTTCGTTTGTATCTGCCATGGCATTTGCTCACAGGTTAATGGTATATCGTATTAATAGTGATATACAAGTGTTAAAGAAAATTTTTACGAAAGGTCGAATAATATTCATTTCACGAATAACTTTTATTTATGTAAATATAAAAAATAATGTAATTATTGCAACAATAAATTGGTTTTAATTTAAACAATTTATCTGTTATTACATTAAGACATTATTTCTATAAGCAATTATAATAATATATTGTATTTTAACCAAAAAAATATATTAAAAATAGAAATAGCAGGCACAATAAAGGATAGAAGGGGTAACAACTGGACGTAAATTTATTATGGCTCTGACCCCTTTTGTCCATTTCCCCTGGTTTTTCGCACTTTTTTGCTCTGACCCCAAATTTTTTCCCACTTTTTTTTCAATCC
>CAYFSO010000097.1:0-11282 GCA_964345775.1 uncultured Leptospiraceae bacterium
GCATAATGAAGAAGCCATCAAGCATGGGGCTCCTGAACTGCTGCAGCCAGTGTATAATGGCGATACCGATTTCATGTGTCATGGTAAAAATCCTTACTTGAAATTTAGCCACAGATGTACACAGATTTATTGAATGGTTTCATCAAACCTGAAAAAAGTTTCACGCAACGGCGCAAAGAACGCGAAGATTTGGTCAATACAGGCAAGCTTCGTTTTTCATGCAGGCAAACGGTAGTTGCTGAGTTTGTTCTATATATATTTTTTTACAGGCTAAGAGATTGTTGAATTCAAACCTGAAGCCAACACATATCCTCTTTCTGAACGAACTTTAATAGATTGAATCAACATACTACCCGACGAAACGATAACTAAGAACTCCACTCTTCGCGTTCTTCGCGCCGTTGCGTGAAATACATAATCACACCACAAGTCCCGTTACATGATACAGCACCACCCCGCAGGCAACGGCCACATTCAACGACTGCTTCACTCCCCGCATGGGGATCTCGATGGCCATGTGGCACATTTCAGCCACCTCGGGGGTCACCCCGTCCACCTCGTTGCCCAGCACTATGCACACGGGGAACTGGAATGCAGCATCAGTATACATGACACTGGCATCCGTGTGCTCCAGCACCACCAGCTGGTATCCCTGTTCCTTCAAATGCCGCAGCACTGCAATGGTGTCGGTGTTGTGTTCCCAGGAAACACTTTCTGTACTCCCAAGGGCGGTCTTATCTATCTCCTTTCGTGGAGGATAGCCGGTGTACCCGGTGAGATACAGTTTTTCAATGCCGGCACCGTCAGCCGTGCGGAACATGGAACCCACGTTATAGAGGCTGCGTATGTTCTCAAGCACTGCCACCACTGGTAATTTAGAGTTTCCATTCTTCTCCCATATGGATGACTGCTTCTGCTGAATTTCGTCGAAGTCAAGTTTCCGTATCTGTTTCTTCATTGGTATGTCAGCTTGCTTGTGTACCGGAATACTTATTTACTTTTTCGATCAACTGGTCCTCGTTAATGGGCGAGGCCAGGTAATCAGCGGCCCCTCTTTCCAGGGCATCAAACAACGAGAGAGGCTCATTGCGTGAAGAAACCACCAGAACCGGTATAGATCGGTATGATTCAACCATGCGCATTTTTTCCAGTATGTACAGACCGTCCACGTGGGTCAGGAACACGTCTATTATGATCAAGGAGGGGGTGTTGGCAGTAATGTAATCGAACAGCTGCAACGGGTCATCAAGGTAGTCAACCTCCATACCTGCTGTTTTCAACACGAAGCTTACAAAATCCCCGAATGTCCTGTTGTCATATACTACAAGTATTTTTGACATATCTCACCTGTTGTTCCCCTTTGGATGAAAAGCTCACTTTAACTGCTGCCGCATCATATCCTTTATACGGGTACTTTCGAAAACACGCACGATCTTACGGGCTGTATCATAACGAAGATCCACGTTTATGGGTTTTATCTTCTTGCGTCTCACCACGTCGTAGAATATCTGCACCTTTGGCATAAGAAAATTGGATCTTGTTATATCCTCTATCCGGGCGATCTCGTAGATGCGCTGCTTCTTCCTGGTGTCGGGGGTGATCTTTACCGATTCGATCATGATGAAATCACCCTGTGACAGGAAAGGCTGCCCCCTGTTTAGTGAAAGGCTCACCGATTTCAAAAACCGGTACACGTCATCTATTGAATACAGGTAATTGGAAAGATTCAGTATATACCGGAGGGCGTTAACCGGCTCCTGCGGTGTCCTGTAAGGGGCAGTACTTGAAATTGCCTCGTACATGTCACATATACCGATAAGCCTGGCTATTTCGGGCAACTCGTTATACGCGGCTTCACGGGACTTGTCTTTCGGCATTGTCCTGAAAGGATAACCGGGACTCTGGTATTTACGGTGATGGAAAAGGGCGGTCAGCTTTATCACGTTTGGAACAACCTTCTCCCCCGCGGGGTTCTCTACCGAATCCAGGATTCTGTACCCTTCCCTTGTATGTTCCATCACCCGGTAATATTCCTCTGGAGAGAGAAGACCGGGTTTCTGAATTATTGCCGGATCGATACGCAGTTTCCCTATATCATGAAGATATCCTGCCAGGGCATACGTTTTCACGGTATCACTGCCGGTCAACTCCTTGTAAGCCAGTATCATGGCCAGTATACCCACGTTCACAGAGTGTGTATACGTGTAATGATCAAAGTCATGAACATCACGCAGCAGGGAGAGAACACCTCCCGTTTTGTCTTCTTTCCTCAGGCCGTCAACAATGGATGTAAGCTGGGCATTTGACCTGAGATACTGTTCATAATCCATCTTCCCGGTTCGTCGTATCTCGCCGTACACAAAAGCGGTATCTTCAACCAGGTCGTTCATCTTCTTCTTGTTGATAATGTCGCTGGAAAATCCTCCCGTTGACTCATTTGTTCGCGGTATGAAAAAACGTTTTCCCGAGGAGGTGTGTTTTTTTATATCGTCCCCGGATATCCTTGAACCCGTAGAAAATACGGGTTTCCCATCCTGGTCAAGCACATCAAAGGTAAGCACCTTGTCGCCACTAAGCTTTACCAGGTACGATTCATTTATTTCCTGGTACCTTGTCAGGTCTATTGATACATCATCCCTGCCAGCCATTAGTCCATCCGTCATATAAAGTTATGGTAGCATTACATATTCGTCAGTATAATTCAATAGAAAATTTTTTACACTTCTTCTTCCCGGTTAAAAAGCTCCAGTCCTTCCTTGAAGAGAAAAATGACTATGACAATACCGGCTATGGGATCAGCAAGCCATAATCCCCAGAAGTAATTCAATGCAAGACCTGTCAGCAGCGCAACGGAAAGAACTGAACACACAAGGGTTTCCTTGGAGTCTGCCACCAATGACTCAAGCCCCATTTTTTTCCCAAGAGAATACTTTTTATATGCCAGGATGGGCATCACTAATACAGAAACAACAGCAATTATGATCCCGGGTAATGAGGGTTCCGGGGGCTGTTGCAGTATTATTTTTGAGAGGGACTCGTACAACACGTAAAGGCCCAAAAGAAAAAAAGTGATACCAACAAAATGGATGGCTCTTTTTTCGATCCTTTCTTCCTCTTCTTCGGTAAGGTTTTCATGTTTCTTCAATCGCCACACCAGCACAAGACCTGACAGTGACTCCACGATACTGTCCAGTCCGAATCCCACAAGTGCAACACTGCCTGCCAGGGTACCGAAGAAAATGGAGGCAACTGCCTCTATAAGATTATACCCGATGGTAAAGTATTCATATAAAAGTGCCTTTTTGTACAATGCTTCCATAACAATTCTTTACTCCTATACTGTTCTAACAATTATAGCATACGTCTGCTCACTCTTCACTTCTCACCTCTCATTTTTTACTCTTTAGTTTTCTCTTCTCACCTGAAAAGGAATATTCCCGCTTTTACCAAAAGGAAGTGAATTACTGATTGTTCCATCGGGTGCAATAACAGCAGATATGCCGCTGTTCACGCAGAAGAGGATGCAGGTTTGATTTTCAACCGTCCGCAGTACCGTTCCGGCAAGGTGCTGCAAAGCCCCATGCCGGGTACCAAGCCATATATCATCACTGAGCACAACCAACAGGTCTCCATTCTCAGCTTTCCGTGCCATGAGACACGGGAACAGTGATTCGAAACAGATACCAAACCGCAGGGACAGGCCTGCTGTATCGAAACCGGAATTCCCGGTTCCGGGTGTATACTGGTTCTGGCCTGCCAGCTTTTCAAAAAGCGGACGCATAATCTGCATGGGACAGTACTCGGCAAATGGAACGAGACGTTCCTTCCTGTATAACGATCGTATACTTTCCCCGGTCACCAAAAATATTGAGTTATAATACCTGATACCTTCTTCACTTCTCTCAAACTCGGGACCTCCCGTCACAAGCTGCAGTGAATGCTTCTCGCAAAATTCCTGTAATTGGCGTGAATACCTGGAATTTTGCTGCGGGTAGAACTGCAGGGCTGTTTCAGGCCATATTGCAATTTTGGTTGAGGGATCAAGCCCGTCAGCAGTGGTCTTCATGCAGCGGTTAAGGTTGGCCTCAATATACTCTTTTTCCCATTTCTGTGCAGCCGGGATACGGGGCTGAACAATGAGAATTGATCCGGGAGACACATGCAGACCCCCGGGATGTTCTCTCATCATTCCGGGGATCACATGCATACCAACCACGCCGGCAAGCAGCAGCACTGGAAGCACGACTGGACGAAGGTACTTCCATTCAGCTCTCTTCACACCTCCTGCAACCTGCAATCCCCCGGCCAGTCCAAGCAGGGACAGGTTAACCAGCAATACCACCCCCGAATACAGGTGCTCTCCCAGGAAAGCCACCGGGGCAAGCACTTCCGGAAACCGGTAAAAAGCCGATGCCAGTGTCATTATATTGAAACCAGGGAATACTACACCCCGTACAAATTCCAGCAATGGCCATAAAAGCAGGCACAGAACGAGAAAGGGTATCCTGTAACCGCGCCGGTTCCATGCAACGCTGAACAATGCCGCGAAGACTCCGGATGGAAGTGCGTAAAAAAGGACCAGCAGGACAAGAAAGACGGGGATTGACACCATTACCGGCACATTGAACACTTCATGAATTGACAAAACCACCCAGTAGCCGCCAATGCCATACATGATGGCACCGTGCAGGCACCCGAACCAGAAAGAGCGGCCGGGAAGCATGACGCTGAATGCCAGGAGTGCAGGGAAAAAGCTGAACACCAGCAAAAAGGGACTAAAGAATCCCGGCCATGCCAGGCCGCACAGCACCGCCGAAACAATTACATATGTTGTTATTCTCCCCGGCTTTTTGCCCATTCTTTCCAACCGGACAGCGTTTTGAAGTTCTTTCCAGTCACCCGGGTGAGGTATTCAACCGCGTATCCCCTCACCAGCCTGTCTGAATGATCCAGCAGGCCAATGGCGAACCGCTGAAATTCCGGGTCCTTCATGCGCACCAGCATCTGTCCGGCCATCCGCTGCCTGCTTCGGTCACCGCTTTCAATGTTCACCTTCACGAACTCACGTACCCGTTCACCCCCCATCTTCGCAAGGGCGGTACCCACGTATGGAGCGTAGGTATCTCCCGTCCCGTAATACAGCCGTATCATGGGCTCCACCGCCCTGGGATCACCTATGCTTCCCAGCGCGGCGATGGACTCTGCTACCAGTTTTTTCTCATCGGCATCAAGCAGGGTGATGAGCAGTGGAACAGATCTTTTCACCTTCATCTGTCCCAGGGCCCAAACCGCCCCGTATGCGCCATTGCTGTCCCTGCTTTCGGCAACTTTCATCAGCAGGGAGGCGGACGGTTCATGCTCCATCCAGCCAAGTGCCCGCGCCATTTCATTCCTGCCGTCCTGTGACTTCTTTTCAAGCCGGGACTGGAGCAGCGGGACTGCCTTCATGTAGCGTTTTCTGCCAAGTACATATGCAGCCGGTTTATTGGCGGACGGGGTTGCCCTGAAGACCGCGTATACCCGTTTGCCAATGCCGGGGGCAGAAAGACGCGAAAGCACCCTGGCCGAAACCATTGCTACTTCTTCAACCTTTGATGAGATCAAACCGGTAAGGGGGGCAACACTTGATGAGGCATCAACCTTTATAAGTGATTCGGCTGCCCGTTCACGAAGCAGTTCGTGTTCGCTCCTGATATTCATTACCAGTACGGGAACCGCTGGTTTCGAACGCATCTGGCCAAGGGCCACGATGGCCGATGTTTTTTCAGGGATAGAACCACTTTCAGCAAGCTCAATGCAAAAACTTTCAGAACCGGGAACCGGCATTTTGCCGAATATGCGTGCAGCGTAACGTTCCAGATCGCTTGACCTGATCTTTTTCATGTCCTTCATTATCAGGCGTGATGCAAGTGGGTCATCTATTGCAAGCAGGGCATTTACCACCTTCAATCGCAGGGCCCTGTTTTTCATATACATGGCCCTGTACAGGGGTTTAACGGCAACCGGGTCACCTATCCTGCCAAGAGCCTCTGCCACCAGTGACTGAGACACCCCGCTTTTCTTCTGAAGCAGGGGCACCAGTACCGGTACTGCCTTTTCAGCTTCCAGGTTACCAAGGGCGATAACCGCTGAATTACGAACCGGCACACGTGTGTCATTCTTCAGCCTGTCAAGAACAATGGATACATGCCGCTGATCGCCAAGCTTACCCAGGGCCAGCATGGCATGAGAACGCATCCGCCAGTTTTCGCTACCGGCTGCTTTCTTAATATCAGGTATGGCTTCTTCCCCGACTGCAAGCCAGCTGTTATACGCACGTGTTACCGGGTCCTTTATGGTGTGCTCATTATCATTGCTATTCTTTGAACAGGCCCACGTGGTTGAAAACACCAGCAGGATGGTACCTGCAATAATTAACCATCTCTTTTTCACCGCACAGTCTCCAGTTTATCCCTGTATTGATTTACATCCTCTTTCAATTCACTTATTACCTGGTTCCCCTGTTCAATGTCTTCCCTTGTGAGATACTCGTTCCCCTCTTCTTTTCCCTTTTCCGCGGTGCGTTCCTGGAAATACTTTATAAGTTCGATCTTGTCATTCAGAGACTTTATTTTCAGCGAGTAATACCTTCGTGATTCCTCCCTGGTAGCCGTACCCTTCTGTACCTTGTTGCCAAACAGGATCATGTCCCTGAGAAGTTTCTCCTGGCGTTTTGCCTCTTCCCTGCTTACATCCCCCGGAAGCCACATGTTATCCGGCATCTTTTCCCGCATCAGCCTGAACTCCCTCTCGTTTTCACGCCGTTCCTCGTCTGTCAGTTCCCTTGGCCCGGCTGAAGTTGTACCGGGCATGATACCTTTTCCGAACATGGAAACAGGATCATCCCCCGTCCCCTGCCCGTATTCACGGGAGCTTTGTATCCTGTCATCCCGGCCTTTTACTTCACCCTCACGGCTTACCATCTGCAGGATCACTACCAGCGCAAGCAGCAGTATGATCACAATGGCATATATGGCTGTTCTTCTGTTTTTCATTCCATCTTCCTTTTTCCGTGTAGTTCTTAATAAAAAAGGAGCCTACACATGTAAGCTCCTTTGTAAACCCACGATGGGTCAGTTTGCAAGTATTTTCCTATATAAAAAGCTCTACTACGAACTGAACGGCACGTCCTATCCAGGAATTGATAAGCCCCCTTGGATCATACGGATCCTTGTAGAGGGTATCCTTTTCAGAGGCAGCATACTCGTCCACCATCTCAAGGTTCATATCGTACGTGTAGTTGATGGCCTCGATAAAGAGGTTGGCGGCTATGGCATGCCCGGTCACCGATGGATGCACGCCGTCAAGGCTGAATACGCCTCCAAGGTAATCCGTGGTCACTATCCGGCCGGTACTGTTGCCGTTTGCTCGTTTCAACGCGTGACCGTACATGGCCATCTCGTCAAAGATGGCATTCGCATCCACAAAAGCCCACCCGTTGGCAACTGCAGTATTACGTATTTCCTGGTTAATAAGACGGGCACCTTCACGTACCTGTTGGATCTCCGAAGGATCCAGCACTTCGTCGTTGTCAGATACACTGCTGTTCCAGAAGGCCTTCATGGAACCGTACGGAACGTCAGGATCATTTGCGTCTTCAAGGTAGGGAATAGCACAAACATCGGGCACGTTGGCCATTACAACCCCCTGTAATGATGACGCTGACAACACCTTGTCCACCAGGTTGGCCAGTTTCTGCCTGAACACGTCGATAGCTGTCTGGTGTGAAGGGTCTGTCCACAGGGCACAACTGAGCACATCGTTATTCCCTGCCCACATTGTGATAAAGGTGGGATCCCGGTCTATGGCCTGTTCTGCGGCAGGCTCCCCGTCATTGCCAAGTACCAGCTTGTAGAATCCGCCTTCAGACCCGTCTGATTCCATCACGGTGGTAACATCTGCGCCGGTTATCCCGAAGTTGTTCAGTATCGACTGGTCATCGTACCCGTCAACACGCTTTCCCCCTACCAGCGGGTAATAATATTTATACCAGGGTATATTTCCCTTTCCCACGTCCTCGATATTCACCAGGTATCCGGGGAATTTCAAAAGCGGTTGTGTAAACGATGTGGCCATCCTTTCGGCAATAAGTGCCGGGTAGGAGAAGGGCTGTCTTGTTTCATCAACCGAACCGCTCTGAAAGCCGTGTGTCAGGCTGTCACCAATGGCTACGTAGGTGTCAAAGATATCACGGTTTTCCGGCTCCGGTGGAGGAGGTGAAAAGGCGAAAAGTGAAACGGAAAATGAGACAAAAATTATACATGCGAAAATAGCGGATAACTTCTTCATTACAATACCCCCCGGTTATTCTAACCTAAGAAAATTTTCTATACATCTGTCATACATAATACAAACAAGGGGGATGCATGTCAAGAAAATTAATACCTGCCAGACGGTATTTTAATAAATTTTCACGCAACGGCGCGAAGAACGCGACGAGTTGAGTTCTTTATTGCCGTATCGTCAGGAAATATCAAAGTTCAATCGTTTCAGGTCCTTACAAATAAGGGATATATTTTGCTTTTGGAGCGAAATATATATTTATCAGCCTGTAAAACACTATATCTAAATCAATCTCAACAATAATCGTTTGTTTGACTGGGAAACGATACTACCCTGTATTGAAACACTCTTCGCGTTCTTCGCGCCGTTGCGTGAACCCCCCCGTTGCGCTTCATGCCGGCAATAAAACACAGGTACAATCAAGTGAACGGGTATAAAAAAAAGCATCCCTGCTTTGGTGCAGGGATGAGTGTCCAAGAGGTCTCCCGTTTGGGGACGTGAGTCTGGGATCCAAAATGGAGGATCGGCAATTATGGAAGTATCCAAAAACTAACTGCTAATAGCGCAGAAGTTACATATATATTTATAGCACCGTCTTGATTTGACAACAGAAAAAATTTATTTTTTTAATAAAATTTTTATATAACAAATCAATTAGATTCATCCAGTACTTACCAAAAAAAGCAAATTAACCATTTATTAACGATTATTTATAATGTAGCACATTCTCAAAATTATCGAATTTTCAATTCAGTTTATTTTCTGAAATTTCGATATTAATAGCAGTTGTACGGAGGTACTGGATGATAAACCTGGTTCCATTTGACCTGAAATCCACTCAGGACATTACATTGCCCGGGCAAACGCCCGAAAAGATGAAGATGAGCAAATCATCGTCTTCCTTCTTTGACGTGCTGGAATCAGTACGCAATATCCGTGATAACACCGTGGACGAAAAACAGGTCCGTGACAATGATATACGGGATCACCAGGCCAGCCGCGACCGGGAAAGCGACAAGACCCGTGAAGAATTCACCACATCATCACGCGAAGAGGTGAATCAGAACACGAACGAGAAAAAGCACCACAACGAGATCACTGCCGCACGGGACAACGCAGGGAAAATCGACGAAAGCCAAAAGACCAGTGTTGAAGCATCCGCATCCAAAGAAAAAACATCTGAAAGCAAAACCAGTGCTGATGACGAAACAGATCTCAAGGCACTTGTTGAACAGGTTAAGATTGACCTGGAAAACCTGAAAAGATCCCCGGAGACAGCAAACCTGAAAAAGTCCATAGAGGACATGCAGGCGCTTTTGTCAAAGCTGCCCAAAGACACGGGTGGAATGAAAGAACTGAAGGCTGAACTGCAGAAATTCCTCCAGCAGCTTCAATCCGGCGGCATGGAAATGGGAAAGGGTCTCCTCGAAAGGCTGTCCAGTAAGCTTGCAAAGGAATTCGGGGAACTGGTAACTGCACTTGAAAAAGCAACGAAAGATGCGGGTTCAATGAAGAATTTTTCAGAAACACTGGAACGTTCCGATGCAGAAAAGATACTGAAAGACCTGGCCGATACCGTTAAAAAGATGGTACAGGCTGCCGGCAGGGAAAACAGGGAGCCCGTTAAAAACGCATCGAACATGTCTGACCAGAAGACCGCAATTGATAACACAAAGACACAAGCACCCGGGACCACCACAGCACACCATTCTGATACGACCGGGAACAATGCTGACCAGAACAACCAGAATTCGTCCTTTAACATGAATAACGGCAACATGAGGTTATTCGGCCAAACTGTTCAGAAAAACGCTGCCGGGCAGGGTACCCCGAAAGGGCTTTTCGACCGCCAGTTGCAGCAGCTGATGCAGCAGGCCAGGATAACCGTGCAGAATAACCAGAACGGATCCATTTCCATGAGAATGCACCCCGACTCGCTTGGCAACCTGCGGGTACATCTTGGCCTGGAACAGGGTGTACTTAATGGACGCTTCCTGGTTGAGAACACCGAGGCCAGGCAGGCGCTCATGGGGCAGCTTGACCAGCTGAAACAGGAGCTGCAGGAACAGGGAATATCCGTGGGAGAGTTCCAGGTAAACGTTCGCCATGACGGCCAGGGACGCAACGAACAGGATACCGAGAACATACCGGTTATCCCGGGTATGCCGATTGATTTGGCAGCGGAAGATTATGAAACGGGAACGTACAAGTACGCTCACCAGGGATCACTTGATCTTATCATATAGGAGTATTTCATGGGTGATATAAACACACAGATGTCAGCAGCCGACATGGCTCACGCCAAGAGGCAGGCAAACGAGGTAAACCAGAAGATAAAGGCCGAAAATGGAAAAATCCCAGGCGGCCTGGGACGGGATTCCTTCCTGAAGCTGCTGGTGACAGAGATGACTCACCAGGATCCCACTAATCCAATGAAGGACAGGGAATTCATAAGCCAGATGGCACAGTTCTCCTCGCTGGAACAGATGACCAACATCCACAATGGCATTGAGAAGCTGAATAACAGGTCACAGTTCGGTGACGCCTACGGGCTTCTCGGCAAGGAAGTAGAAGCCTTCATCCCGGAGACCGGCACATCGCTCAGGGGTGAAGTTTCACGTATCGTTTTCGCGAAAGACGGGATGAAGCTGCTGGTACAGGGCCGCGAGATCTCAATGGAGAACATCCACGCGGTGTATCCACCGAAAAAGGAAGTACCGGCAGGGAATGCGGGGCAGCAGGTTCAGCAGGTGCAGCAGGTTCAGCAACCGGCTGCAAGTACACAACAGGAAACAATGCAACCGGCCGCTCCAAGGCAAAAGCAGGAGATCATCGGACGATACCTGCAGAACCTGTCAAACGCGAAAAACAATACTGTTAAAGATGTGTCGATAAATAACGATACTATTAAAAAGACTATGGTAGCTCCGGAAGGAGCAGGTAAATAAATATTCGTTAAA
>CAYFSO010000098.1:0-11258 GCA_964345775.1 uncultured Leptospiraceae bacterium
CCATGGCAATGCTAACCTGGTTGTCAATACAATCCAGTTAACGGATGATGCGGGGTTACGGTTCACCATAGTGACAAATCCGGCACCTGATACAATAAGCCCTGGTGATGAGGTTGTCTTTGAAATACGGTTCTCTTCACCAAACGGGGTTGTATTTTTTGGGACCGTAGAAATAACCAGCAATGATCCTGACGAAGATCCGTTCGTATTCCGGGTTAAGGGGATGGCGAAATAGAAAAAAAATTTATGAATATATATACCCGGAAGGAGAGGCATGGAGAACAGCATTTCCATAGTAATACATAATCGCTATCGAAACATATTTTTCGATAGCTCTTTACGTAAAGGGATTCAGCAGGAAGATGCTGACAAGCTGTTGAAGATACGGGCAAACCGATGGAAAGAGAAGAACATTTCCATGGTATTCATGGTGTATTCAAGCCGCTCAACAATGGATAATGTCAGCCTGGTAAAAGAGATCATCGAAAGGGACGGGTTTGGTGTCATTACCATACCCATGCAGCCTGACGGGCGTCTTTCCATGGATACCATACATGCCATCGTTGAACGAATGTACAGGAGGTTAAGCAGGGAGAACATACTTGTATTGTCCCTCCACGAAAAGGACCTTCTTGGTTTTATTGTGGGTTCGTTGCTGGTATATTCCGGTGTCCCCGTGAAAGAAACACTTGGCGTAATACGGAAAAGCGTGATCCAGGTGGCCGATGATGAGAAAATGACAGACCTGCTGGAGAAATTTATTGGGTATTGTGGGTCAGAATGCGGCATCAGGGGTACCGGCAGGGAACCCGCACACGTGATAGATGCGGTTACTGATGATAAGCTGCAAGATGCTGGTTCAATTCAGGAAGAATTCGTTGAAAAGCACAATGCCCGTCATCATGAATCCATGGATGATAAACAAGTATCTTCAGATGAAGAGAAGGACACGGAGAAACCGGCTGGTAGAGCAGCAGATAAACAGCTTTTCAAGGATATACGATTCCCCATACGAACCAAGCTCATAAGCATGGTCTCCCTCATACTGGTTGTGTCAATGGGGTTGATGATCGCCCTGGCCACATATTTCTTCCGTAATGACAGTGAAATAAGGATACAGGAAAGTAACCTGAAATTATCAGATGTAATGGGACAGAAAGTTGTTTCTGAGCTGAAGATGATAGCTGAAAAATCATACCTGGTTGCCGAAAGTGCCGTGAAAAACAGCACCTCGCTTACCGGCTCAGGAAATCCCGTTGATGTTATGATGATGGAAGATCCTGATATACTGTTCGTTGGTGGAGGGAAGGTGATTCCCGGAACAGAAGAGATCCGTTTTTCGTTCAGTCGTGTGAACGATGCTGCCAGCAGGGAGGCTGGCATTTCACCAGGAAAGATAAACTCTGTTGTGAAGGAACAATCGGGACAATTTACCGTGTCGGGAAGGGATATGGCAGTACAGAATTTTTCACCCTATCTTTCATACCCTGTCCTGGCTGTTGTTTCCCGTTACCGGCAGGAAAATTCATATGCCGATGAAACTGTAATTGTGACGCTCATAAAACAGGAAAGACTTATCAGCGCGGGTGAGACACAGGGGGTTTCTGAGACATTCATGGTAAACGAAACCGGTGATCTTGTAGCCCACAGTGACAGCAGGCTGGTGCTGGCTGGCGGGAACATGGAAAATCTTCCAATAGTGCAAATGATGATGAAAAGCGGGGTGGCCAACGGGCAAACCCGGTATGTTGACGGGGAGGGGGTGGCACACCTGGGATCATTTAAGAAGACAGGTGTTGCAGGTATAGGAGTGATCACCTCTGTTCCCGAGGAACGGGCTTTCGCCGAAGTATACAATATTCAGCGGAGAAACCTGTACATTCTTGTGATCGTTTTGAACATTGCCGTGCTGGTTGTGTTCTTTTTTTCGAAGACCTTGACGCGTCCCATACGCAAACTGGTTCATGCCACCAGGAAGATCCAGGAAGGTGACTTCAATGTTGATATAATCCCCAATACTAATGACGAGGTTGGAGTGCTTACAAGTTCCTTTGTTGAAATGGGAAGAGGACTGCAGGAAAGGGAGAAGATCAAGGATGCTTTTGGGAAATTCGTTAACAGGAATATTGCGGAGATGGTGCTTCACGACGAGGTTCAGCTTGGCGGGCAGAAACAGGACGTGACCATTCTTTTCAGCGACCTGAGAAACTTTACCGCACAATCTGAGTTTATGCCGCCGGAGGAGGTGGTGGAATTCCTCAACAGGTATTTTACCAAAATGGTGCATTGTATAAACGAAAATGAAGGTATCGTAGACAAGTTTATCGGTGATGCGATAATGGCACTGTGGGGAACCCCTGTTCCCTCTGAAAACGATACTGAAAGGGCCATTGATGCTGCACTGGCGATGAGAAAAGCCATCGCAGATTTTAATGATGAAAACCGCGGTTCTGCTCTGCAGCATATTCAGATGGGTTGCGGTATAAATACTGGCCCGGTGGTAGCTGGCCAGATCGGGTCACCAGACCGTATGGAGTACACGGTAATAGGCGACACGGTTAACCTCACCTCAAGAATAGAGTCATTGAATAAACCATTTGGTACCGATATTCTGATCACCGAAAATGCGTATGACAGGGTTAAGGATGTATATGACTGTGTACCAATGGAGAAGATCAGGGTAAAGGGTAAAAAGGGGATCATCCAGGTATATGCAGTACTGGGACGCATTGACGATAATAACCGTCCACGTTCAATTGAAGACCTGCATAGCATGCTGGGTTCAGGCTTTGAATTGGAAAAAAGCGAATCATTGGGCGAAGAAGAAGAAAAATATGAGATTCTTCAGTAGAGAATTTCTGCCGCCTGCCATGCTGATAATTGCTGCTGTAATCTTTGGATTACTGCTGTACCATGACATGTCAGCTTCAATTGATATCTCTTCAGGAAAAAAGATAGGGAAGATAGAATTTACCAGCCGAACTGCGCAAAGAAAATACAATGACCAGGTGATATGGGAAAATGTTAATTCCAATACGCCGGTATATAACGGGGATTCCATACGAACTGCTGATCTTTCAGAAGCTGTTATCAGCCTGGCAGATGGCACTGATATAGTACTTCATGAAAACAGCATGGTGCTGCTGCAGGTAGCTTCAAAAAAAATGGAAGTAGATTTCAGCAGGGGTTCAATGACAGCCAGGAAGAGGAAAGGGGATGGCGATCTGCAGCTGGCAATAACAGCTGGAGCGTTAAACGTGGCTGTTGATGATAGTAACCTTATGCTGAAAAAAGAAGCTGATAACAATGTGGATGTAACCGTCCAGGAGGGAGAAGCACGCCTGGTTTCTGCGGGAAAAGATGACGTAGTGGTTTCTGATAACCAGAAAGCTGAGCTTCGTCCCGGGAGAGATTCCGCAACCGTGATATCCCTGCCGGTGAAACTGCTGGCCCCTGCAAACGGTACTTTCTTTGCGGGCAGGGAGGACCTTCAGCCCGTACGTTTTCAATGGGAATACAAGGAGTCGATCCCGGGAGCAGTTCTTGAAATTGCCGGGGACAGTGATTTCAGGAACGTGATAGAACGAAAAGGAGCAGGGGGGGGGTCAACTGTAGTACGCCTGGAAGAAGGGGCGTATTACTGGCGGATAACGGGTAAGAAGAGAGAAGAAACTGAACCAGCATGGAATAAGTTCACAGTTTTGAAGATGGAGCCATTATCATTGCTGTTACCACGTAATGATGCTGCTGTTCGGATAAGTGATAAAAACAAACTTGTGCGGTTTACATGGAAACCCCATCGTCATATTGGGTCATACGTGCTTGCTGTGGCAGGAGACCCCGGTATGGAAAACATTATTCTGAGACAGAAAAGTATTGTACCTGATACAGCTGTTGAAGTGGAAGCGGGTCCCGGAACATATTACTGGGCGGTATGGGGTGAGGCCAGGGCCCCCGGTCTTGAAGAATACAGGGTGAAAAGTGCTGTACGAAGCTTTACCCTGAAAAAGGGCATGTCTTCCGGTTCAATAGAGCTTATCCATCCGCAAGCCGAAGCAGTGATCAAGCGGGATGCGGTCAACCTTGAGACCATACCATTTTCCTGGAAGAAAGAGCAGGGAGTGGGAGAATATGAACTTCAGGTAGCTGATACCCCCTCATTTTCAAGTAACATCCTGACGGAAAGAAGCAGTGGAAATGTCGTAATGCTGCAGAAGTCGCTCAATCCGGGCAGGTACTACTGGCGGGTGGCACCCGTAATTGATGGAAATACCATGGATGATCATTTCAGTTCGAACCGGATGTTCTCCATATCCCTTGCCTTTGACATTGGTCTCATCACACCGGAAAAATCGGCAGAGATAGGTATACCTGCGGGGAAGAAGGATATACCGGTAACATTCAGATGGAAAGGGTATACTGGAGACTATGGGTACAAGCTGGAGGTATCAGCGGGGTATGATTACCGCCATATATATGCCAGTAAAGTAGTATCAGAGAATTTTGTCACACTTCCATCCATTGAGGCCGGTGAATATTTCTGGAGGATCACGCTGATAAGTCCCGGGGGTGAAGAACTTACGCGAAGTGCTCCACGCCTTGTGAAAGTACGTGGCAGCCTGAACAGGCCGGTAGCGGTTACTCCCCGTTCAGGTGATATCGTTAACCTGAAAACAAGAGACTATTTCACCATGGCATGGGAAAGAGTTCCCGGGGCTGATCATTATCGGGTGAAACTATCATCTATAAAAGGTTCGAGGAAGAAGGAAGTAAAAGAATACAGTGTAACAAGAACCACTATACGGATGGACCAGTTATACCTGCTGGAAGAAGGAAGATTTGAATGGAGCATAAAGGCTGTAGATACGGCAAGAAATGACAAAAGCGTGGTATTGCGGGAAAGCCCTGAAATACGGAACAGTTTTATCGTGACACTTGGAAGGAAGATGGTTAAACCGAAGATAATATCCCCAAAGATACAATATGAAAAACAGGACTAACAGAAGAGCCTTTCTATCGAAGGTGTTCATATTTGCCTGTATGGCAATATTCACATCTTCTCTTTTTGCAGAGCGAGATGAGCAGGGAAGAACCATGTCGGGTGCATACCTGCAGTGGATGGAAGTAGATGGCGCTACGGGCTATATCGTTGAAATAGTGAGCGAAAAGAACAGGCCTGTAGTTACCAGGAAGGTTTCATCCAGCACTATACGTGTGCCCCTGCCTGTTGGAGAATACAGCTTCAGGGTAGGAGCGGTAAACAAATTTGATAAGGTGGGCAGCTGGTCTGACTGGGCACCACTGGTGATACTGGAATCTCCTAATCCAAAATTTGACCGGATATCTCCCGAAAAAACACGCAAGGGTGATTTGCCAAACGAAATACTGGTTACGGGAAAGAATATTATGCGGGGGGCACTGGTAAAGCTTTGGCAAAAAAATATATCCCTTGAGGCCCGTAATGTTGAGTATATATCTGATTCAAAAATTAGTTTTACTGTTGACGTGGAGAATGCCAGGAGCGGCGCATATGACCTTGAGATTGTCAACCCGGGCGGCAGCCGGGTTAAAACGGGTGACGTTTTCATAATAGAGGAGAACAGGTCGGATGCTGAGCCAGCCATGGCCCTTGCTTCTCCCCTGGATATATCGGTTGGATATCTTGCCACCATTCCGGTGGCACGCTGGGGTACCATATTTGAAAGTTCTATCAGTGGTATTCACGTAACCATGGATTCTGGATTGGGTAATGTTCCAGTATTGCGGGACATTCCGTTTATTCATGTAACGGGTGCAATGCTGGAGGCCTCGTATACCAGTTTTAAGGGTAAAGAACGTCCTGAAAAAGTACTAACCGGTATGAACATGACTCTCCTTGGAGGCCGTTTGTATTACCAGGTTGTTATTTTCCAGCCGGTTGTATTCAAGATCTCGGCAGGTGGTGGTATTGCAATGAGCAGTTTCAACGAAGAAGGCAGGTATTCAGGATCACGAACCTATACTTCCAGGGACGAATACCTGGTTTCAGGTGTATCCTTGAGGGCCCCGCTGACGTCTTCTTTCTTTGTGGAGGGCGGTGTGGATTATATGATGGTTAGGTACGTCGATGTAGAGTTTCAGTCAGTTCGTTTCCTTGTAAATGGCGGGATACGGCTTTAATTGAAAAAAATTAAAAATAATAGGCAGTCCAGACGGTTTTTAGTTGACAAGGGTCTCCTCCCGGTGTACCTTGTAGATAATCAATTATATCGGAAACGATATTAATCAGAGGAAGGGGGAGTTATGAGGGGTAAAATTCTATCAATTTTTGTAATTCTACTGGGAGTGGTTTCCTTCGTATCCCAGGGACAGCCAACAAGTGCTTCAATAGAGTACCTTGATTATGGCCTTTACTGGTACGGCTATAACAATAACAGCCAGAAATTCGTTGAAGGCCAAAGCAACCAGTATTACGATCCATCAAAACCGGTTATCATTTATTGCCATGGCTGGCAGAAAGGTACAAGTGTTGATGGATACGCGCGCGAGAACTTTCGTTTTGTGAATGATGATGTTGACGTGTTCGTTCAACATTCCTGGCTTGATAAGGGATGGAACGTGGGCGTATTCTACTGGAACCAGTTCGCCGACGAGGACGAGGTAAAGGATGCAGAGGCAAAGATATGGAGCGCGTATGGCCCGAAGGGAATGCGATACCGCCTTGACGATGGCACATACAGCACTACCCAGTCTCCAGCATCTTCTGTTGGTGATATACTGTACCAGCAGTATGTACAGGCCGTCTCGGGAAACACAAGCGGTAATATCAGGATCGCGGGACATTCACTTGGAAGTCAGCTGGCATGTTATCTTTCAGGGATGGTATTCGATGCCATCGAAGACGGTATGCTCCCTGAGAACATGCTTCCAGATCGTGTGGCGTTGCTTGATCCGGCCTGGACACAAAATGGGAAGGACTATCTTGGCGACATGGATGGTGACGGCAACAATGACTGGACCGGGGAGCGTTCACGGTGGTGGCTCTTTGATATTATGGACCAGTATCCCGGTTTTGTAGTTGAATTGTATAATACCACAGGCCTGGATCTTGGATTTGTATGTGATGATAATGAGCCGCTGCGTGAACGTGTAGCCTGTACTTCACTCAGGCCGTGGTATTACAGCTCATGGGAGATCGATAAAAAGCATGTTGTCGCAAGGTATCATTATTTCTGGAGTTACGCGTTTGATCCCCCTGTTGAATGCACCATAAGTTGGTGGAGAAGGTCTGCAACAGGAAAGGATGCCGCATCTGCTTCTACGCCGGGCTGGAGAATAAAAGACATGATGGGCAGCGGTTATTACTGGGACCATGTAGAAGGCCGTTACACTGAAACACCATCCGATGACTGGTTCGAAAGGAAAAGCCAGTAATGCCTGCCTGAAAGAAAATGGCCCGGGATCAGCAATGGGCCGGACAATATTAAAAAGGGATAACCATCGGTTATCCCTTTTTAATTGAAGTAAATAACACCTGTTCTATCAATAGTTACATGTGCTGACTGTTCTATTTTATACCTTTACGGTTGATCAGTCATGACATACTGCACATTTATTGCTCAGCTTTAACGCCGTATGGCAATCCATACATTGTCCCATCGGCATTTTCCCTTTTAGTTTTACCGAGGCCCTTCTGCTATCTTCCTTGTTGCCGTGACAGGATGCGCATCTTGCCTCAAGGTTGCCATGGTTCTTATAGCCTTCTATTACTGCCAGATGGCTGAAATAGACAAGATCGGGCTGCCTGGCATATGATTCCCAGGGGCTCTCATTATCCTTGTAATCATCAAACATGGGCTTTCTCGCGGGCAATGACCTGCCGTTTGACCGGACAACCCTGGTTGTCCCCTCGCGGCTGTGACATCCAACGCAGTCTCCCACTGTGGGAATGCCCTTGAACCTGCCATTGGAATAATATCCGTGGCAGTCAGTGCAGTCTGAAATGCCGTATATCGACACCACGTCATCTTCATTAAACTTTGCCAGATGTGATTTATGGTCGAATGGTATTGGCTTTTCTGCCTTGTTTGCCATTACGTGATCACATGATTTGCCGAAAACAACAAATGAAACTACCGAGAGAACAATAAACGGGATACCAAAGAGAAGTAATGATCTTTTCACGGTAATACTCCTTGTTTTTGTGGAGTGGCATTTTTAAAGTATAAGATCTTAAAAATGTGTACGAAAATTGTATATAAAATTTCCAGTAACTCGGATTTACTATCTGAAAAGATGTTCTATGTGTCAATAAAATATTAAAAATATTTATTGATTATTTGGTAGCTTCTCAAAAATAGGGGGCTGCCCCGCCGAAGGCGGGGCGGCACTCTGGTTTTTTCAGTAGTTAGCAGCAAAAGCATTTATTATGCCCCCCGAAAATGAGAAGCTACATTATTTGTAACTATTGCTGTTAATTATAGAGAAATGATTTTTGTTTTGGTAATAGCTGAAACGTAAAATGAATAATAACATGACGATTCCCCCGCCTGCGGCGGGGGGGAATCATCACTATTTTGTTAATTATAGAGAAATGATTGTTGTTTGGGTAATAGCTGAGTAGTAACGATTATTCAAAGAATAACATGCCGGGAACCGTTTATAATGACAAAATCATTTTGCCGTGCCCTGCAAATGCATAAGAGATTATACTGTTTTACCAGGTCTACACAATATGATGTGGGAGAAGCCCGTGAAATAAATACCGGTACACCTGATATAATTATTTTCATTATTATTTCACTTGATATTCTCCCGGTTGACAATATCATCTTGTCATGCAGGTCGATATTATTGTTGATGGCAAATCCAATCACCTTGTCAATAGCATTATGCCGGCCTATCTCGTCGTAAAAGACCACCTGGTTTCCGTGCAGGTCGAGAAGGGCGCTGCTGTGAACACCATGGGTCTTTTTATGAAGTGATGACTGCCTTAAAAATTCGTCCATGACCCGGGTAATTATCGCTGCTTTTACATCTGGCAATGATGCCTTAACATGGTTACCGTAGGGGAGATGGCGCTTGCTCCCGCCACCGCAGGTTACAAGTGAAGGAGATCGGGAAAGGGTTGCGTTGACCTGTTCGGATGGTTCCACCTGGACGCCGGCGATCATTTGCTCATTATCAAGATCAATATTCTTTATATCAGCCCTTGTGGTGATGATGCCTTCTGCAAACAGGTGCCCTGTTACCAGGTCGGCAATGTTGTTACCGGAACAGGCGATAGTAATGAAAGGATGTCCGTTGATAGTGATAAGAACAGGATACTCGGTGCTTATGGCGATCTGGCCTTTCAGTACCGTGTGTTGTGCATGCCGGTAATGATGAACCGGAATAGTTGTAATATCCGGGAGTTCCATTATCCAATTACATGATATTTTCTGCGTCGCCAGGATAGTTTATGTTGGCAAAGATGCTTGATGGATCCTCCGCGTAATAAAAGATCTCATCTTCGATAACTTCCCTGGATTCCACTGTATCAAGCAGCTTTATTATTTTATTCTCATCGGCATCAATGAGCCTTTTCAGGTGTGGTATGCAGTTTTTTGAATATATTGCATGCAGCGGCTCGTAGTTGCCATTCAGGCAGGGGATGATCACGTCATAATAATCAGGCAGCTGTAACATGTAGGAAATAAATTCACTGTTGAGATACGGCATATCGCTGGCGAAAACAAAAACCCTGCTGGTTGGGGATATCTCAAGGGCTGTGTAAATTCCCCCGATGGGCCCCTTTCCTTCAATGATGTCCGAATGGGTTTGTATGGTCAAATGCTTGAATTTATCCGTGTCATTGGCGATTATGCCAATTTTGTCAAAAAGGGGGGCGATCGTTTCGTATACGTGCGCAACCAGCTGTTTCCCGTTGAACATGTGAAGGGTTTTATCTTTCCCGAAACGGGTGCTTTTCCCTCCCGCCAGAATGTATGCTGAAGTATCGAACTGCATAAGGTCCCCTTTACGGCTTAACATACCCCATGTCGAGGGCTGAAGCATCGAGAAAGCTGGTGAGAATGTTTTCTACAGTCAGGTCATACCTGCTGTCATCGAACTGCTCTGGAATCTGGAGGGTCTTGATATATGCCCTGCATTTTTCGCAATAGTCGAACCTGTAAAGTTCGTTGTCTTCGTAGGTGTAATATCCCAGGGTTTCGGTATCCTGGTTGCCGCATACCGTGCAGCATACCCTTTTAAATTGCCATTCATGCTCACAGAGGGCGCAATGAAGGATCCGTTTATTATTTTTAGATGCCACTATCTTAGCCATGTCAGGCATAAAAGAGCAAAATGGACAGGCGGCTTCTTCCCAGTTGTCCTGACCCTGGTCTCCCATGATGTCTTCGCGAAGCGAGATAAAAACCGGTTTGAGCAGGTTGATGATAACAAAAAGCAGCCCATCCATGTCGGTTTTCGCCTTTGTGGCATATTCCTGCAGAGAATCCATATCCCGGTTTACCAGGTGTCCTGCAAGTTGCAGGTATAGAGAATAGTCATCGTGAAGCATTGAGGCAAGTGAATCGAAAAGAATATCCTGCTGATGCGTTTCTACGATCATCAGCAATTCATCCAGTGCATTATCAAAAAATGGACGCATTTCTTCGGGGAATGAAAATTTATTCCCATTCAATAAGGGCAGCCCGGTATCTTCGAGCCGGATAAGATCGAAACCGGCCTTTTTTATCTCCTGGTACGCGGATTCCTGGAATTGGAAAAGGGAGTTGTAGAAGTCCAGGGTGTTGGCGCCAAGAAGATTGTTTTCCAGTACAGCATCGCGGTTTTGTGCAAGATAGGCACTGTGGAGTGGAATGGTCATATTTGTAGCCTCTATATTATAGCAAAAATACATTGTATGTTGATACATAGCAGTTGTATGGAGCTGATTTGTCAAATAATTTTATTGCGAAGCCAATTTATTGATGTTTTTAATAATAATATTTGACAAAAATAGCGTTGGCCGGAAAAATACGATTAAACTCTTCGAATCTTTCCGCCTACGGTATGTAATGCTACGGGGGAAGATCGACAGGGTAAGCTGAGAAATCGACTTGCCTCCCGTGTTTGGAAAGAAGAGCCTGTTCATCCAGCCGCATGCGTACCCAATGTTGGTAAGTTATGGTATATGTGGCGGCCGGATGGATCGAAATGTTCTTTATCATATTATACCCAAACTCAGGAGGTAGAAAAATGCCTATTAGTAGAAGGGATTTCCTCAAGTTGTC
>CAYFSO010000099.1:0-11119 GCA_964345775.1 uncultured Leptospiraceae bacterium
AATACAGACATGATCGACGCCTGGCTCGATGAAAAATTCTTCTGCATGGAAGAGGAAAAACAGGTATATTCCATGGAATTCCGTTAAAAATCCGACAGGTTCTGGTAGAACATGATGGTTGCCGGGCTGGTGACGGTGCTGTCGGTGAGAACGTTTACCAGGGCGGGTTTGCCCGATTCCATGGCACGCCTGATGGCGGGGATTATCTCGTCGTCCCGGGTTACCAGTTCACCGTAGCCGCCCAGTCCTTCCACCACCTTCTCGTAGTTCCGCAGTCCAAGGTCAGAGCAGGTGGTGCGGTCACTGCCGATGCTCATCTCCTGGGAATGCTTTATCATGCCCCAGCAGCAGTCGTTGTTCACCACGCATACGATGGGAATGTCATGCCGCAGGCAGGTGTCAAATTCCATGATGTTGAATCCCACCGACCCGTCCCCGTTCAGCACGATAACGGGCCTGTCGGGGTTTGCCAGCTTTGCCGACATGGCGAAGGGAATACCGGTTCCAAGGCAGCCGAAAAGCCCCCCTGCGCCGATAATAACACCGGCCCTGAGGTCTGACTGGAACCCTGCAAGTCCCCAGTAACATGTGTCACCGCCGTCGGCCACGTAGCAGGTTTCACGTCCTGCAGCTTCCTGGACCTGTGCCACCAGCCGGGCCGGATGTATTGGATCAGAGGGCTTTTCCCTGGTTTCAAGTTCAGTTGCCATGAATGACCTGTATGCCTTTTTAAGTTTTTCTGCCCACTGGCGGTGATCACGTTTCTGTACCAGGTTGTTCAGCTGGTACAGTATAGAGCCTGCGTCACCTGCCAGGGCCACGTCGGCCTCCCTGTTGCGGTGTAACTCGGTGGGCTCTATGTCGATGCGTATCACCTTCGCCTTCGGAAAGAACTGGCCATGCTGCAGTACCCAGTTGAACCGGATGCCGGCGGCCACCACAAGATCGGCCTGCGGCAGGCCGGTGAGGATGGCGGTATAGCCCCCGTCGGCCATTGAAAGAGGATGGCTGTCGGGCAAGACCCCCCGTCCGTTGTTCAGCAGTGAGAAGGGCATGCCGGTTTTTTCTATGAATTCATCCAGCTGGGTGTCGCAGGTGCTCATGCCAATGCCGCTTCCCCCTATGAAAACAGGCTGTTTTGCCTCGTTTATCAGGCGGGCTGCCTCCCGCAGGTCGCTGTCTTCCGCGTGCATGGTTAAGGGTATTGTCTTCCACAGGGGCATAATGATCTCGTTCTCTTCAACCGTTACGTTCAATATGTCCGGCGGAAGTTCAAGGAACACGGGGCCGGGCCTGCCCGATACCGCCATCCTGAAGGCGATGGCCATGTACTCCGGGATGCGGGCGGTGTCATAGCAGGTGGCCTGCCACCTGGTGACGGGTTTAACCATGTCAACCTGGTTCATCTCCTGCAGCGCGCCACGCAGGTCATCGCGCAGGGGATGCCTGCCCGAGAGCACAACAAGGGGCATGTTCTCAAGGTGTGCGTTCGCGATGCCGGTAAGGGCGTTGGTGAAGCCGGGGCCGGCGGTTACAATGCATACCCCGGGTTCCCTGGTGTAGATTGACCAGGCATGTGCCATCATGGCCGCGGCCTGTTCGTGCCGCACGTCAATGGCCCGTATGCCGTACCGGTTCAGTCCGTCAAGTATGCTCTCGATATGTCCCCCGGAAATACCAAATACGGTTGATATTCTTTCTGCCTCGGCCAGGTACTTCGCAACAAGATGCCCGCCGTTGATAGCTGCCATAATGGTTCTCCTCTTTTTGTTCTGCTTAGTACTATGTTACATTGATCTTCACATGATCAACTCAAGTCCATCCTGGAACCACTGGGCGTAGAAACTGGTGCCCAGTACTGTCAGGTTTCCCTCGGCCGCGGCGTTGAAGGATGCTTCGTCCGACTTATCGGTCATTACGCGGAACCCGGTTTTGGCGTCCTTCCAGACCAGGGCCACGTCGAAGTCATGGTGCCCTCCGCCTTTGGAGGTGATCTTTCCACGGTCGAAGATGAAGAGGCGTCCCCGTTTGCGGTTTTCGGTGGTGATGAGAATACGCACCGTGGTATTTCGTATGTAATGCTTGAAGGCCTCCTCTTTTCGGGAGGCCCGTTTCAGAATGAAGGAAAGTGCCTTTAGCAGAAGTGAAAACCTCATGATCTTCTCCCTGGTTTCAGGACAATTTCAAAAACATGTCTCTGCGTGCCAGCTACGGTGCCAGGTTTTTTTGCGGTTACCCATAAGGGGATGTTGACGCGAGTTTGCAGGGCTTTCATTGTATATTTTCTTCCCTGAATAGTGCTTAATAAATGACATACGATAATACATGTAAATGGGTATGGTCAAATACTATTTGGGATATTATATACCTGCAACAACGGGATACAACAACGTGCCCGCAACGGGATCAGCCGTTCCTTTTCGTGCGAACGTTATATTTTTCCCCGTAATTTTCAACGATATAATCCAGGTCCTTGTCGCCGCGTCCTGACAGGTTTACCAGGATAATGCTGTCAGAGGGCTGCTCTTCCGCCAGCTCCATGGCATAGGCCATGGCGTGTGAGCTTTCCAGCGCGGGGATTATTCCTTCTTCACGGGATAGCCTGAAGAAAGCGTCGATTGCTTCAAGATCGTTTATACCTTTATAGTTGACCCGTCCAATATCTTTCAGGTAGCTGTGCTCGGGGCCTACTCCCGGGTAATCCAGGCCGCTGGCTATGGAGTACACGGGTGACGGATCTCCCTTCTCATCCTGCAGCAGGTAACATTTGAAGCCGTGTATCATGCCAGGGGTCCCGTAGGTGATGGTTGCGGCGTGATCGCCGGTTTCAAGACCGCGGCCCGTTGGTTCCACGCCGTACAGCGCAACGTCCGTATCGTTAATAAAGGCGGTAAATATACCCATGGCATTGGAACCGCCGCCGACGCAGGCCACGATATGGTCTGGAAGACTGCCCGTCATTTCCCGGATCTGTTCCCTTGCTTCGCGGCCAACTATGCTTTGAAAGTCGCGTACCATCATGGGGAAGGGGTGGGGGCCAACCACAGAACCGATGGCGTACATCCGGGTAACCGGGTCTTTAAGATATGCTTCGAATGCGGCATCAACCGCTTCTTTCAATGTCTTCAGGCCATGGGTTACGGGTACCACCCTTGCTCCCAGGATCTCCATGCGCATCACGTTGGGATATTCCTTGGCGATGTCCACCTCTCCCATGTAGATGTCACATTCCAGTCCAACCAGTGCTGCCGCTGTTGCCAGGGCCACCCCGTGCTGTCCGGCACCGGTCTCGGCGATGAGTTTCTTCTTGCCCATGCGTTTTGCCAGCAGGGCTTCTCCCAGGCAGTGGTTGATCTTGTGAGCCCCGGTGTGGTTAAGGTCTTCACGTTTCAGGTAGATCTGTGCGCCACCGATGGTCCCGGACAGGTTGGCCGCATGAAATACGGGGCTCGGTCGGCCAACGTAATGCTGGTACAATGACTGCAGCTCGGCCTGGAAATCGGGATCGTTACGGAATTTGCCATAAGCTTCCGTGATCTCGTCTATAATATCCTGGAGTTGCGGGGGAATAAAGCTTCCGCCGTACTCTCCGAAAAATCCTTTTTCATCGGGAACGGTAAGATTAGCAATAGTACTCATGACTTTTATTTTTTCTCCTTTTTAGTAGTAAATATTCTGTGCATCTGTGAATTTTCATCTTTCAGGAGCTTTGCTCCCCTGGTTATCTTGCAGAGGCTGATATTATACCGAGAGGCAATATCTCTCTGGGTCGCTCCCCCGGAGAGCTCCCGCATAAGTGCCCAGCGCAGGGTAAGGGTCTCAAGCTCTGATTGCGTGAAAAGCTCTGTGAGGATCTGCTTCATCGCATCAGGGTTTTTCTCCCTGCAGAGCATCTCCACTATTTCACTAAAAAACGTTTCGTGCATGGTTGTAATTTACCTCAATTGCGTTTCTGTTTATAGAAACAATCACAGCTGTCAATGATTTTTTTTATTACTGCCATTCATTTTATGAAAAGAATTATGCGGGATTATCAAGACCAGAATACTTTTGTTTTGACATTATCAAAATATGGTAGTAATGTCGTTATAAAAGGAAACAAAGAACCATATGTATGTTTACATGCAACTTATCAAGAGGTGCTCATGTTTAAAAGATTAGAATCGTATTTCCTGGGAGAATATACATCAGCTACCATAGTAGTACAGCGTAAATCAAGAACATACCTGTATTTTGTTCTTATAATAAGCGCGGTATTGATCCTGACAACCAGTACGATGGTTGTCATGTCGGTGTACAGCCTGCATTCGATAGAGTTCCTGTCACGGGCAATTCTCATTATCATAGGTATCATTGGTCTCACCCTGCTTAAAATGGGAGCCTATTACATGGCTGCAAACCTGTTGTCAATTGGTGCTACCATATCAATTTTTATTCCCGTATTCCTGGGAACCCATGAGACGCCAGTTGCATTTTTAATTGCAATTATTATTCCCTACCTGTTTATAATAGCGGGTGCATTGCTGGGCACACGTGTAACTGTTATCACCACCGGGGCGTTAACATTTTTTCTGGGCATGTTGGCGGTGATGATGAATGAAACAATTGATGATGCCCTGGCGAAAAAAATAATAGGAACCCACTTTGCCATAACCACTTTTATCGTTATACAGTGCATTCTTTTGCTGGGAAACATGATCTCTGCAATGCGGGAAATATCAGCCGAGATGGAACAAAACAGGGAAAAATCCGGTATTATCATGAGGCTCCTTGATAGTGCCAGGTCCCTTGCGGATACCCTGGCATCATCAAGTAACCAGCTTTCAGCAACCGCCAGCCAGTTCTCTGAAAATGCGCAGACACAGGCTTCGTCCGTAGAAGAGATAACGTCTTCCATGGAGGAGATGTCCGCCGGTGTGGACAATATTGCCGCCAGTTCCAATTCCCAGACTGAAACCATGCAAATGTTAACCAAAAAAATGGGAGAATTTACCGAGACTATCAACGAGGTAAAAAAAGCTGTAGAAGTTACCCATGATAGAGCGCAGGCTATTACAGACCTGGCGCACAGCGGGAACAAAAAACTTGAATTAATGAAGCAGAGCATGAATACTATAGGCAGCAGCTCAGACGAGATTACCGGTATAATAAACATTATAAACGACATATCCGACCAGATAAATTTACTTTCCCTGAATGCCGCCATAGAAGCGGCCAGGGCGGGTGACTCGGGAAGGGGGTTTGCCGTTGTTGCAGACGAGATATCCAAGCTGGCGGACAGGACTTCGCAGAGCGTAAAGAATATCGGGCAACTGATCCAGGCGAACGAAAGTGAAATAGTTTCGGGGACGGAACACGTGAATGAAACCGTAGAAACCATTCACAGGATAACCGAGGGCATCCAGGAGAATTACCGGGAAACGCAGAGCATCTCGGCACGTATGGAAGAACAGTTAAAAGTAAATGAAAGTATTAACGAGTATACCCGTACTGTAAAAATGAAGGCTGAAGAGATCCAGTCCGCTGCGGGTGAGCATAAGACCGCAACGGACGAGATCACCAAAACCGTATTTTCCATCAACGAACTTACCATGGCCAACTCTTCGGGGGCCGAAGAGATACTTGCAAGTATGGAAGAACTGTCAGGTATGACCGATAACCTGAAGCAGCTTATCAACTCAACAAGTGTGGAGAAGGAGCAGGAGGAAGGCTAATGGAAAAAGTTATAGATCATAAGAACATCTATGAAATGATGGTACATACGTTCCGGTCTTTTCCGGATAAGGATGCCTATCGCTGGATCCTGGACGATACCGGAAATACCGGCTCGGTGACATGGGCCGGGTTTCACGAGGAGGCGAAGAAGGTTTCCAGGTCACTGCTTCACATGGGGGTCGAAAAAGGGGACAGGATAGCTATTGCAGGTTATTGTTCATATAGATGGGCATTATGTGATATCGGTTCTGTCTCCATTGGAGCAGTGACAGTGGGATTGTATCACTCGCTGCGACCGGAAGATTGCGCAAGTCTTCTTGATCATTCAGGCGCGGGGATAGTCTTCGCGGAGGATCCGGAGCAACTGGAAAAACTTGAATCTATTGAAAAAAACGTCCCGAATGTGAAAAAGATCGTTCTGCTTAGCGGCAGTCATGATGGTACAAATGACCGGGTTATCACCTTCGACGAGTTTATTGGCATGGCTGAAAAGGTTAGCGAGGATGAATTTATAACACGGGTAGATACGGTAGAGCCGTCTGACCTGGCATCAATCGTGTATACCTCCGGTACAACGGGGGAACCCAGGGGGGCAATGATCACCCATGATAACTTCATATTTACATGCCAGCTGGTTAAAAATTACATGCCTCTTGAGGAAACAGATGAAACGGTGCTCTTTCTGCCACTCCCGCATGTGTTTGCCAGGGTTGATGTGTACGCCACGCTTATAACCGGCATCACCCTTACGTTTTGCAGGTCATTGACTACGGTTGTTGATGACCTCAAGATAGCACGGCCACACTGGTTTCCCAGTGTGCCGCGTGTCTTCGAAAAGGTGTATATCCGTATCAACGAGGGCGTGCGGCAGAAGGGCGGCCTGGCTCTTGTGCTTTTCAACCGTGCCATGAAGATCGGGTATCGCGTGAGTGACCTGAAACTGGAAAGGAAGCATGTCCCCTTATTGCTGCGTTTACGCTACTGGCTTGCAACAAAACTGATCTTCAGCAAAATTCACCAGGCACTTGGCGGCAGGGTGCGTTTCTGTGTGAGTGGTGCTGCGCCCCTCAATCCAGCGGTGGCAAGGTTTTTCCACGCGGCAGGTATAATCATCATTGAGGGTTATGGCATGACCGAGAACACGTCCTTCACCAATGCCGGTAAAATTGATGACCTGAAGTTCGGCTCCGTAGGGTACCCGGCGCCGGGAATAGAGCAGGAGATCGCCGATGATGGTGAGATACTTTACCGCGGTAGAAATGTAATGAAAGGGTATTATAAACTGCCCCGGGAGACCGCAAACGTCATCTCTACTGATGGCTGGTTGCACACGGGTGATACGGGGTTTCTTGATAGCGATGGTCGGCTGGTGATTACCGGGCGCAAAAAGGAAATAATTATCACCTCGGGCGGTAAGAACATATCGCCTGCCCGCATTGAAAGCTTGTTCACCACCTCCCAGGTGATCAACCAGGTATGCGTGGTTGGTGATGGCAGGCAGTTCGTTTCGGCCCTGGTAACGTTGAACCCGGACACGGTTGAAGAATATGCACGGCAGGAAGGTATTCCATTTCAAAGCATAAATGATCTAATTGACAGGCCTGAAATAATCGATCTTGTAGACAAAGAGATCCAGCAGGCGAACAGCAGGCTGGCATCTTACGAATCCGTGAAGAAATTCAAAATACTACCGGAATTTACCATAGACGAAAAACTGATCACTCCAACCTTTAAGCTGAAGAAGAATGAAATACAGAAAAAGTACAGTGATGTCATTGAAGAGATGTACGAATAAAAAAGCCCTCTACCAGGAATACACTGTTTTAAGATCATGATACCTGTTATTACCGGGTAGTGAATTCCATTAATAGTTTTTAATAGATTGTGTGAATTTACTTTTGATTTTCCGTTATGTATTATGTATCATGAGAAGAGAGTATTATAAATAAAGAATGGAGTAAGCATGCGTATAGAGGAGTATACATTTGGCAATATCGTTATAGACGGTGAGAAATTCACAAACGATGTAATAGTGTTCCCAGACAGGGTCCGTCCTGAATGGTGGCGAGAGGATGGGCATACCTGTAACCCCGAAGACATCCAGGAGGTAGTTGCGTATGATCCCGAGATAGTGATAATCGGCACGGGTGATCCCGGTCGCATGGATGTACCGGAAAAAACAAGGGAACTGCTGGGGGAGAGGAAGATTGAACTGATATCAACACCCACCCGGCAGGCGGTCAGCCTTTTTAATGAAAAGCTGGAAAATGGCCAAAAGGTTGCAGGAGCTTTCCACCTTACATGTTAAAAAATATTGTATATAGTACCGGCAGCATAACCGGGGGAGGGAAAATATGCAGCAATTACAGCAAAAAACGGGATCAGGCAATAACAAGTACGATGATCTTTATCAACTGGAACAGAAAATAAAGATCATGAGAGAACACATAAAGAACCATCAGGAAGGCGAAAAAGACAACCAGGCCAACCGGGAAAACCATCGGTATTAAACTTGTTGACTTCTTTCGGTAGTTATTCTTAACTAATGAAATGGATCATGTACTGAATATAATTGCTAACGTGTGGTCACATGTTTTACCCTTTACCGGGGTGGCAATAGTTATAGTACTGATCGTTTTATCCATACTGGCTGTTAAAACCATCTTCAGAAAAAAACAGGCAGAACCGTACTATTACCAGACCACGTCACTAATGATGGCCCTTTTTGGGCTCTTCCTCATCGTTCTGTTTTTGCCAATCAGTGATGACTTGAAGAAACAGATCTTAAGCCTCCTGGGTGTGATGCTGAGTGCGGTAGTCGCGCTTTCGTCCACCAGTCTTATCGGCAATGCCATGGCGGGTATTATGCTGCGTATATCCGGAAGCTACAGGCCTGGTGATTTTATTGAAGTAGAGGATACGCGGGGCAGGGTTTTCAACCAGGGCCTTTTCAACACCGAGGTACAGATAATTACCCGTGATACCATTTCTTTCCCCAACCTGTACCTGATACAGCATCCAATACGGGTGACCCGCTCAGACGGGAGTTTTATCTCCGCATTAGTTTCGCTTGGATATGATGTACCAAGGTTGAAAATAGAAGAGGTACTTGTTAAGGCTGCTGAGAAACTGGGACTTGAAGAACCGTTTGTGTACGTGGAGAATCTCCTGGATCATGCAGTTGAATACAGGGTGTTTGGATTGCTGAAAGAGACAGCCAGGATGATGACATTCAGGTCGGACCTGAGAAAAGAGGTACTCGATGCGCTTCACCTGGATGGCATAGAGATCGTATCGCCATCTTTTGTGAACAGGCGGGAATATAATGAACAGATATCTTTTATACCGCCGGTGATACAACAGGAAAAAGGTGAAATAACCGGTGAATCAAAGGTAGAAGATCTGGCTTTCGATAAGGCTGAAGAGGCCGAAAGTATAGAAAAGCTCAAGGAGAGATATAACGAACTTCTTAAAGAGAAAGAAGAACTGGCTGAAAAAATGAAAGAGGTTGAAGACAAAGAGAAAAAGAAAGAAATGCAGGATGAAATTGAGAGACTGGGTAAACGGGCTGAAAAGCTGGCAGTATATATTGAAAAACGACAAAAAGAAAAGAACGATAAGTCTTGATCATCGGGATCTTTCCGTTTGCAATTGTGAATCAATGAGACGGGTTTTCGGCGATCTTCTGGATTGCGTCCTTCACCACTTTCGCATATGCCTGGTCCCTGTTTCCCGCGTGCAGGTTCTGCTTGTACAGGTATCCTTTCATGGAAAGTGAAGACCTGTATGCCGGTTTCAGGTGGTTTAATGCAACCGCTGCCATGTCGATCACGCAGTCCTGGCACTTGCAGGTATTCTTGTTCTCTTCCTGGGCAAGCTGCCTTTCCAGCTCGCGTATAACCACGTCTTCTATCTGGTTATCAAGAAGATCAAAATCATATTCATCCTTGAATGCCACCGTGTTTCTCCTTATTGACTGATCTGAAGATCAACGACAGGGTGAACGTGTTTCATAACATAACGAGAAGGTATATTTATTACAAGTAGTTTTCAAAAAAATGTTATCCATAGGGGGCATGATCCATAAAGTCGAGGATAGTTTAAAATGTATAATTTTTAACTGGTCTTATTATTGCCGGCTTGTAACTATACGTTAGATACAGTACACTCCCGTTATGAAGACAGAAGCCATTAATAACAGGCAAAACCATCTCCGGGGCATGGCCCTCTCGGCTGCCGGGGTGTTCTGTATAAGCTTCGATGCCCTGCTGGTACGGATGGCTGACACCACCGGCTGGAACGTGGCCTTCTGGAGGGGGGCCGGGATATTCATATCCATGCTGCTGGTGGTGCTGGTGCGTAACCGGGGCAGGGCGGGACGGGTGCTGCACGTGTTCAGGGGACCGCCCGCTATCGCGTCGGTGCTTTTCGGTGTGAACAGCATCCTCTTCGTCATGTCGGTGTCCCACACCAGCGTGGCCAATACCGTCATTATACTGAGCACCGGCCCCTTCTTCGCGGCGGTATTCAGCTGGTTCCTTTTGAAAGAGCTGGTTCCCCTTCGAACATGGATAGCCATAATTGCCGCATTCAGCGGGGTGTTCATCATCTTCAGCGGCTCCCTGGCGGTGAGTGACCTGAAAGGTAACATCTTCGCCCTCATGATCGCCGTCATCATGGGAGGGAACTTCACCCTGCTGCGGGGGTATCCCCGTGCACAGCGCATACCCCTGGTATGCGCCGGCGGGCTGGTGACCGCCCTCATAAGCGTGTTCTTCGCGGAGCCATTCTCCATTGGTCTCGCCGGCTACGCCGCCCTTGCCGTCATGGGCCTGGTGCAGATGCCGGCGGCCCAGGTGCTCATTGCCACCGGCACCAGGTACATCCCTTCGCCGGAGGTGACCCTTTTCATGCTCATTGAGTCGGTGCTGGGCCCCGTCTGGGTGTGGATGGTAATGGGAGAGGTGCCGCCCGAGGCTGCCTTCATCGGCGGGCTCATTATAATACCCACCGTCATCATACATTCGATGCTCAACCTCCGCAGGCTTGGGAAATAGAAACACTGGGCCACCGAGACACAGAGAGGGCGGAGGGTCTCACTCTTTTTTGACTTCATTCAAGTATTTTGCCTTTGTTACTATAAAATCCGTTTCGTTGAGGGGAGATATATTTGTAGCTTTTGAAATCATATTACACCAGGGTAAACCTTGACGACTCATTGCAGGAAAAGATATAAATATATATCCTTCTCCAAATAATTATTAACTTTTCAAACGTGATAATAAGAGTAAAACTCCAACAAGAACGAACCCCTCCGTCCTCTCTGTGTCTCGGTGGCACTTATCGAAGTCATGGAACTAAAAAGTTCTTGCGGGTTTTGTTGTCATACAATAGTCTCATCGCG
>CAYFSO010000100.1:0-11045 GCA_964345775.1 uncultured Leptospiraceae bacterium
AGACGCGTTGAAAAGACGATGCCTGCACCTGTATATAGACTTTCCTTCGAAGGAACTGGAAGAGAAGATAATCCGCATCAAGGTTCCAGAATGCGGGAATTACCTTACTAAAGAATTAATAGACACGGTTCATAGAATACGCGAGCTTCCTTTGAAGAAGGAACCAAGTATCAGCGAGACCCTTGACTGGGCAAAGGCACTCTCCCTGCTTGGATGCGAAGTCTTGAAGAAGGATTCCGCAATAGACACGCTGAATTTCATTTTGAAATACGAAAAAGATATTGAGCTTGTGAAGAAAAAATCTGACAATATCTTTGTACAATAAGAACGGGTATGAATAAAGAAAAGGATATACATCACCGGGTTAAAAAGAAGTTTTCTGATTTTACCGGTATTTTAAAAGACGCCGGCGTTGATATCTCAACCGTTGAAGTACTGGACATGTTCGAGGCCCTCAAGTATATACAGTTCGACGACAGGGAGTCCTTCAAGCAAACCCTGTCCTCCACCCTTATAAAAGACTACACTGATCTTCCCGTATTTGACCGTTGTTTTCAGCGTTTTTTCGAGAAAAAAGAAGGTGATTCTGACTCACTGCTGGATTCACTCATCGGCACTTCAATTGAAAGACAGGGATCACACGATGAAGGACATCTAACCGAAGAACAGATGGATATTCTACAGGAAGAGATGGACAGTTTTCTTGACGACCAGCCGCCTGAATCTCTTTTTGAAAAAACCCCTGAACAGCTTCTCAGCCTTTTCCTGGACAGCCTCGAATCTTCTGAATCCGGCGGGGGCGGACTGGGCTTCATGCTTTTCAGTTCAAGAAGCAGAACCTCTTCTCCCGGTGTCTCCGAAGAAGACAGTGATGAAGCTGAAGATGCTGCCGGCATGGACAGCCAGCTGTACAACATGATGCTGGAAATGCTGCAGAGACGTAAAAACGAAAAGAATATCGGCATTCAGCAAAAACAGCACGACGAATACCTGCTCAACAAGTACATCTACCAGCTTACACCTGACGAGATCAAAGAAATGCGTGAGCTCATTCTACGATTCGGGCAGAAAATGAAGAACCGCATTTCTCTTCGAAAGAAGAAAGTGAAGCATGGCGGCCTTGACGTAAAAAGAACGTTTCGCACTAACATGCAATACGGCAGCATTCCATTTAAACTGTTTCACAAGGATAAGCGTATTGACCGGCCGCAGCTGATCGTCATGTGCGATATTTCCAGCTCGGTGAACCAGTATTCCCGTTTTATGCTGCTGCTCACTTATACACTGCAAAGCCTGTTTTCCAAGGTGCGGACCTTCGCATTCATCAGTAACATGGTGGAGATCACCCGGCTTTTCAGGGAAATGGACCCCGAGCGTGCCCTTAACTCCATCTTTTCTGATACCGACTTCACATACGGATGGGGAAGTAATTACGGGAACTGTTTTAACCAGTTTATGGAAGATTACAGTGATTCCCTGTCCAACAAGGCAACGGTTCTTATCCTGGGTGACGCAAGGAACAACAACCAGGATCCCGGCATGCAGTCCTTTCTTCGCATCAAGGAACGTTCACGAAACCTCTTCTGGCTGAACCCGGATAAACGTCACCTCTGGGACTGGAGCGACAGCATAGCCACACTGTACGAGCCGTATTGTACAGAGATGCGTGAAGTAAATAATGTAATTGACCTGGCGGATTTTATTGATAAACTATTTGTAACAAAATAAGCCGGGATACCTTCACGCCAATGGATCTTAGAAGACGACTCAAGCGACTTCGACTAAAAGCATTCAGGGAAATCGTAAGCAACAGCCTCCGTATAAAACTTGTACTGAGCCTCATAACAGTGGTACTCATCGTTGGTATATCTTCCACGATAATTGGCATTAAAATAATTAACGACAACGTGATCGGCCAGGCATACGAATCGGTCAGAAGCGATCTTAATGCCGCACAGTTCATTTACGACAAGCGGCTGGACGAGATACGGATATACGTAAATCACGTGTCAAAACTGCCATATGTTCAGCGCGCTGTGCAGACTGGCAATACTGCACTACTCCTGAAAAAACTCCGTGAAGTCCAAAACGAGGCTGACCTGGATATACTCAATATTTATCTTCCCGGGGGAAAACTCCTGGTCGGTGCCAACCATCCTTCAACAAAACGGGCAGACATGGATGATCCTTTCTTGGAGAAGTCGCTGGACTCCGGCAAGGCCCATGCAGGTACCGGCATTATTTCCGGAAAGGTTCTCCGTGAAGAAAGCCGAAAACTGGCAGAGCAGGCCCACATTTCACTGGTACCTACGGGAAAGGCACGTCATGTTGACATTGACGTCTTACAACGCGGACTGGCGCTGAAAGCTTCTGCCCCGGTGTACATGAATGGAAAACTCATGGCAATTCTTTACGGCGCGGAACTCTTGAACAGGGATTACTACATACCTGACAGCATAAAAGACCTTATATTTGATGATCAGGAAATGGACGGCGCAGAATACGGAACTGCCACCATATTTCTCGATGATATCCGTATTTCCACAAACGTAACACTTAAGAACGGACAGCGTGCCATCGGAACACGTGTATCAAAAGAAGTTTACAATGAAGTTGTGGAAAAGGGAAATACCTGGCTGGACAAGGCTTTCGTAGTAAATAACTGGTATATTTCCGCGTACAAGCCAATATACAACATTACAAGTGACGTCATAGGTATCCTTTATGTTGGCATTCTTGAAGACAGGTTCATCGAAATGAAGCATGAAACAACCTATACCTATGTACTGGTTATTGTAATCTCACTTGTAATATCCATATTTATTGCCATACGCCTGATAAAAAACATATTAACCCCCATAAACCAGCTGGTACAGGCATCCCGCAGTGTAACAGAGGGATACTATGACCGGAAAATACGATTCTCTTCCCGTGATGAGTTGGGCAGGCTGTGCCATACCTTCAACAAGATGGTTGATGCCATCGTTGAGCGGGACAGGAAGCTGAAAGAACAGACACAGCAAAAAACCGCGCAGCTTGAGAAGATGGCCTCACTGGGCAGACTTGCCTCAGGCATTGCCCACGAAATAAACAATCCCCTTACCGGTATACTGACATACAGTTCCATGTTGCTGGAAGACTGCGACAATCCTGATCATGCTGAAGACCTGAGGGTGATCGTCGACGAGACGTTGCGCTGCAGAAAGATCGTCAAGGAAGTTCTCGACTTCGCCAGGGAGACCAGGCTGGACAAGCAGCCCGCCAATATCAATGATATAATCGAATCAACCATGTCCATACTTGAGCGTCATGTATCCTTTCAGGATATCACCATCAAGAAGTACCTTGCCAGGGACATTCCAGAAACCATGCTGGATTCCAGCCAGTTCAAATCAGTGATCAACAATCTTGCGGTGAATGCCGCCGACGCCATGAAGGATGGCGGGGTGCTTACTATAATGACACGAATGGATCACACCACTAACATGATCGTCATGGCTTTCAGTGACACCGGCGAAGGTATTCCGGAAGACAAGATCAGCGAAATATTTGATCCATTTTTTACCACCAAGGATACCGGACAGGGAACAGGCCTTGGACTGGCGGTAACCTACGGCGTTGTTGAACGTCATAATGGAACCATACATGTTGACAGCAAGCCGGGCGAAGGAAGCACGTTTACCATTATGCTTCCGGTTGAAGAGACCGGGAGCACATAACGCTTGACACCAGTATATTTTAATTTATACAATTATAAGTACTCTATGCACAGTGGAAGGATAATATGGCAGAACCCGTAAAACTGTTAATAATTGATGACGAGGATATCGTCCTGAAAAGCTGCAAAAAGATCCTGTCAAAACGGGATGACCTGGACATACGCACTGCCCTTTCAGGTGACGAAGCGCTCGAGATGGTTAATAATGAACAATTCCATATTGTAATAACCGACTTGAAAATGCCCGGGACTGGTGGAATGGAAGTTTTGAAAACACTGAAAAAAGAAAAACCAGGTATTACTGTCATAATTTTTACGGGATATGCCACCGTTGAAACTGCACGTGAGGCACTGAAAAACGGCGCTTTCGACTATATCCCTAAACCCTTTACTCCCGAAGAACTTCGCGATATCGTTGATAATGCAATCAAGTCAAGAGAATCCGAGTCTGACACGCAAATGCTTGATCTTATGGCGATTGTTTCACATGAGCTCAAGAGCCCGGTATCAGTTGTACATACTACCGCCGAAACACTGTATAAAGGGTATTTTGGTAATTTGGATCCGCAGCAACAGAAAACTATTGAAACTATATTGAGAAACTGTGAATACCTGGAAGATATCATCAGGAACTATATTGACCTGTCCAAGATGGAAATAGATGACATGAAGTCTTTTCAGAAAAGGATAAACCTTATTGCTGACGTGATAGATCCCATTATAAAAATACCTGAACATGTAAAAAATAACAAGAATATAAGAATCAATACAGATTTTGAAGTTGAACCAGAAGTATACGGTGATGAAAATCTTCTGAAAATCGTTGTGACAAATTATGTTAATAATGCAATTAAATACGGGAAGCCCGATACAGAGGTCATAATACGAGTGACGCAGGAAGGGGATTCTTTCATTTTTTCTGTTAACAACGAGGGTGTTGGAATACCTGCTGAAGACATGGATAAACTATTTAATAAGTTTTCCAGGTTGAAGCAGAAAGGTACAGAAGGGGTCAAGGGATCAGGACTTGGACTGTATATATGCAGAAAGATCATTGAAAAACATAAAGGTGAAGTCTGGGCAGAATCAGAATACGGTGAATGGGTAACCTTCTATTTCTCATTACCCTGTATTGAGAGGTAATATTATAACTGTTCACATCAATTTTTAGAAAAATTTTGTTGATTTTTTTACTACATACTGTTTCTCTATCATTGTATAGTGATACACATAAATGTAATGACACATAGTGATGCATTATTCATGCATCACTATTTTTTAAAATCATTAAAAAAACAAGTATTTAATTGACACGATTACACAACAGGTATTTTATTATAATAAGAGGTATCAATTAAATGATACCATGTAACACAATATTTTTTTTGGTTAACACTTATTGTGAGTGCTTGCCTGGTGTAGCATTTTTTTGGAGGCTTTAATGGATATAGAATTCAGGGATCATGGTGAACACAAAATCGTTGAAGTGAGCGGGGAAGTAGACCTCTATAATGTCAGCGAGCTGAAGAAAGCTCTTTTCAGTGTTACCGATGGGAGTAATCCCAGTGTTATCGTTGATATGAAAAACGTAAACTACATGGACTCATCCGGGATCGGAGCCCTGGTGGCCGGACAGAAAAAGATGAAAGCGCATACTGGAAAATTTGCCCTGATGAATATACACGAGGATGTGTTGAACATCCTTAAACTGGCAACCCTGGATAGATTCTTCACAATTTACGAGGACGAGGAAGACCTGATATAGGCTCAATCAACCCGCCATGCTACGCGGACCTCTTTAAAACGAGGATTGTCATATCATCATGGGGAGACACCTCTCCCCTGAATTTTTCCACGTCTTCAACTATTGTATTCACCAGTTCATTTGCGTCTTTATCATTATGTTCCATAATAAGCTTCTGAAGCCTGGCTGTACCATACTCTTCCTTGTTCGCGTTACGCATTTCTGTTATCCCATCCGTGTACATAACAACCACGTCACCCGGATCCATCTTTACCTTCGCCTGGCTGTATTCAACATCTTCCATTATACCTATAGGTACATTGTCAAGCTTGGTGACTGTACATCCTTTTAGTGATGAACGATAACATAAAAGTGGGCCATGTCCGGCATTCGAAAACGCCAACTCGCCACGTTTCCTGTCATATATCATAAAGAACAGGGTGGCAAAACTATCAATGGCAAATTCCGCGCTTAATGAGTCATTTATGGCACGAACTACTCCGGCACATTGCACTTCTCCCCGGTTGAGATACGAGGTAAAAACGGTTCGTATCATGACCATGACAAGGGACGCGGGAATACCTTTTCCTGCCACGTCACTTATCAGTGCGCCAACCTTGTTGGTATTAATATCAATGTAATCGAAGTAATCACCACCAACACCCCTGGCAGCCCTTGTGTATCCCTTGATCTGCACTCCTTCCTTGTTATAGAAGCCCATTGGATTCAGGCCTTCCTGGATCTCCTGGGCCACTTCAAGCTGCTGCTCCATTATCCTGGATTCAATTTCCATTTCCTTCGCTTTTTTCAACTGGTTGGTCATATCGTTGAACTCATTGGCCAGCAGGCCAAGTTCATCTGTCGTATTGATATCGATCTTGTGGTCCAGGTTCCCGGTACCTATTATTGCAGCACCCCTGGTCAGCTTCTTTACCGGTTTAATGGTTATACTGGCAAGCATTATGGATGCTAATATTGATATTCCAAGGAACAACAACCCAATAAGCGAAATGGTCCTGGTCATCTTTGCAACTTCCTGCTGGATTATCTTGTTTGAAAAACCAACACGCGCTGTCCCGATCCTCTCCTGGAACACGGTGTGAAAAAGCGGAATGGATATATCGTATACAATACTTCCACCATATTGTGTATCGTCGTATGACTGGATCAGAGGCTCCTTCTTGTTTGAATATTCCAGTGCCTTCCTGGTTATTTCATCTTCGAGAACCTGTCCATTTAATGATGGATCAAAGTTCTGGATGATCCTGCCAGATGGTTCAAGTACGTATGCATACGCGATAAATTCCACTTCCTTCAAGTCCCTGATGGCGGCAACCATTGGCAGCTCGTCCTTCTGGCTTATTGCTTCCTGGGCGATGTTTGCCAGGTGCTCAGTTTCACGTTCAGCAAACTGCATGATTTGTTCTTTAAGAAGGCCTGCTTCTTCACGGATAAAGTAGAATGTCATAATACCGATAATAACGCTTACAAGTAATATTATTGCCAGCGAGAACTTCAGTCGGAGCCCGAACCTCACCTTCTTCTTTTGGGTTGATACGGAAGCTTCTTCGTTGCTGTTACCGGCTGCACCGGTATCTTCTTCTGCATCTGATCTTTTTTTTCCAAACACCATTTCTTACCTGCCAAGTAATATCAGACTTTTCCGAATATTATTTCTTGCTTTTTCATGATTTGGATCAATTGCCAGAACCTTTCTCCATTCGGTAATAGCCCGCGCGAATTCGTTTTGAGAATAATAGTTTATTCCCCTGAAATAGTATTCCCGGATCAATTCACGCTGGCGTGCAGTTAAACGTGATTCCTGTACTTCAGTCCTTCCACCAAAGCGCAGCTGTGATTCGATCTTGTTGATATTAATGAGTGCACGAGTATTGTCAGGATCCCTCTCAACGACCCACCTGAACTCCTGAAGTGCCCTTTGAAGATTATCCCTGCCTCCCCGCTGGTAAAAGTTCAGGCCCGTTCTATATCGCCTGTTTATCTCGGCCCTGCTGACGCCGGAAGGAGTCTTTGTTTTCGATCCCCTTTTAGCCTGTTCAATCAACGATCCAAGACCAGCATAGTCAGGTGAAATGGAATAAATCAATTCAAATTTTTTCAGTGCCTCCTTGTATTTCCTGTCTTGTAACAGCTTTTTCCCCTCTTCAATGGTTTCAGAAGAAAAACGCTTATAAGAACCAGGGTTCAACTGCAGGTCGCATTTTAACAGGTACTCGGTTGCGATCCTGTTCTGCGGGAACAGGCGTAATATTTTTTCCCATCTCTTCCTGGAATGGGAGTATTCACCTTTATCATACAAACGATTACCGGATTCTATCAACGCCTGTACTACGTCATAATAAGGCGAATTTTCGTCTACTACCTCTTCCTGTTGCTGTCGCAAGGCATCCTGTGCAGTCTCAAGGTATCTTTTGGCAAGCTCATTTTGCGGATCCAGGGAAAGGGTTGCCTCAAAGGATGCTATGGCATCCCTGTACCGGTTACCTGCCAGTGCAACAAGACCGTTCTGAAAGGTTCTGTCAATATTCTGTAAACGCAGTCTTTTCTGTTGTTCCTGGTATTCTCTTCTCAACCGGGGTAATGAGTCAAGACGGGCACGGGCATCCTTGTACCCCTCTATCAACGCAAGCGCATTCTCGAGATTCTCTTCAGCCTGGTCGAACTGGTATGAATTGATGCTTGAAATACCGGCAAGGTAGAACTGTTCTGCCTGCAGTCGTCGCTGCTCATAATTTCTCTTTTCTTCAATGATATCATCGATCCTTTCAATGTATTCTTCCGCATCATCATTTTCAGGATCGATTTTTAGAACCTGCTCGAAGTCTTTTCTTGCATCATTATACTTTTCCTGGTTGAAAAGGGCCGCCCCTGAAGCAATAAGCCCCTTTATTTTCTCAAATTTCAAGCGGTTCTGTATGGCAAGTTCAGCCTGCCTCTTCCCTTCCTTTGCTGTTTTGTCTATGGGAACAAAACTCAGTATTTCTTTCCATACCTTGAGAGCTTCCTCGTATCTCTCGTTATCCATGTGCTCCTGTGCCACGGGCAGCAATGCAAAATACTTTTTCTTCAATTCCTCTGACAGGCGTTTCTTGGCTTTCTCTATCTTCACCTCCTGGTCCAGGTTTTCCATGTCATCCCTGAGGGCCTGTATTTCCGGATCCTGCGGGTCGATGCGATACGCTGTCACGTAATTTGAAATAGCTATCTCCGCGTTGGATACTCCAACGTCAAGATTGTCATAAAGGGTTCTTCTTGCCAGCTTGAGATGCAGTTTTGCCCTCTGGAAGGCGATATCCTTGCGGTGTTTTTCTTCGTATACCCGTTCAATCTTCCTCTGTATTTCTTCGTTCCCGGGATCAATCTCAAGTATCTTCAGCCACTCAGCGATGGCCTTGCTCAACTCCCTTTTTGAATAATACTCCTCTGCGCGGGCATCTATCTGCTTGATACTCTGTGAATATAAGCCGGGATCACTTCCTGTAAAAATGAAACCCGTTACAAGAAGTAATATTACCAGGCTCCTGGGTTTAAAGATCTGTATGTTTAGAACTTTTTTCATAAACTGCTCTACTGGTCAATGCGTATAATTGTCCTGTTTGACAACATCCATCCTTTACCAGATCTACTGCCTTCGGGATACCGTATCATCTTCACTTCACCTCTTACAGATTGCAGGGGCTTACCTGTATTCCTCTTCACGGTATTTGCTATAAATTGAACGTTCATGTATTCAATTGCAGTGCCATTATGATCTTTCCCTGTCTTTACACCTTCTTTCGGGTCAACACCTGTTATCCTGATATGGGATATATAATGATCCTCGTACATCTTCCTGAAAGATCTCTCAGCACGGGGAAATGCTTCTACATTGCTGTATTTCGAGTAGTTCAGTTTTTCTGTTGCGTTGGCCCAGCCGTTAAGCAGTTGCCCGGGTTCAGTGAGATCCCTCTCTTTCTTGCAACCCCCTGCCAGTATGACCACAAGAGTAACCGCTATAATTATCCACTTCGTAGAATTCATCAAACTATCCTTTATACTATAGAAAATATAAATGAGTGTAAGTTACATATCCATGTTACAATACTATTTTTATCGGAATAATGACAGTATATACCAACAAGTAAAGACTTCAATAAAACATTTGACATAAACATTATAATCATTATAAATTGTAACAAGATGAAAAACATACAACATAATCATTGTTTTTGCTGAAATTATGTTGTGCCCGGCTCGTATGACTGGTAATACAAAATAAAGATAAGTGGTACAAATGCATGGTGGAACCTGGTAAATTTAATTTGCTGATACTGGTGTTGTTGAGCAATATCATTTTGCTGATAATCATGACAGGAATACTGTACAGGTATTCCATACGTCCATATTTGCAAAGGAAAAAGGGTTTTGTGTTGGCTGCCGGCATGCCCGGCCTGAACCAGGTTACAGTACAACAAATGACGTCCGTTTTATCACTGATGCCACTCCCCCTTGCCATCACCGACAGGGCCGGCATCCTGGAATTCGCGAACCTTCCCTTTCACAAGCTTGTTTTACCTGACCTGGATCAGTACAAAGTTCGACGTACAATGAGATCTCTGTTTACAGGTGACAACAGGGAATCCTTTGTTGATCATGTCAAGATGGCCGTCAACGGCAACCCGGTGGAAAAAATTGAGTATTCCGTATCCAGGAGCGATAAATCCAGGGTACCCGTTCTCTTATCATTTTACCCTGTTCATATCAATTCCTTTTGTTATTGCATGATCATCGCGGATGATCATACCGAGAACGAAAAATATAATGAGAAGATCGCCCATTTGCAAAAACTTGCCTCAATCGGTACATTTGCAGCTGGTATCGTTCATGAATTCAATAACGTCCTTACCGGCATAAAAGGATATTCACAGCTGGCAAGAAAGGATTATGCCAACAGGGAGATGCTGGATAAGGCGTTTTCCATCATCGAGTCAGAGTCACAGCGCGGGGCCGAGCTCTGCAAAAACATGAATTATTATTCTTCAAGTACCAGGATCAATCTTGAGCCGGTAATACTTTCAGATATTATTGATACCGTTTCCTCGTTGCAGCACAAGTATCTCATCAACCAAAACATTGAGATCGTAAAAGATATTCAGCATGTTCCCGCCGCCATGATTGACAGGTTTCAATTACAACAGGTACTTATAAACCTGGTCATCAATGCAAGACACGCACTCATGCCAAAGAATGGCGGCACCATCACCATATCACTCTCACTCAGTAATACTACGATACATATAAAAGTCGCGGATACCGGCACAGGTATCGACAAAGAAAATGTTAAAAAAATATTCGATCCTTTTTATACCAGCAAGGGGGTCATTGGTGAATCAGTTTCAAACTACCGTATAAAAGGGACCGGTCTTGGCCTTCCCGTATCAAAGTCCATAATCAATAAACACGGCGGGGCTTTTTATGTTACAAATACCCCCAAAAAAGGGACAACATTTACCATCAAGCTTCCATTTTAACCGGCACATCAGCATATGGGCCAACAGCTGCAAACTGTATCCAATACCTTTC
>CAYFSO010000101.1:0-11034 GCA_964345775.1 uncultured Leptospiraceae bacterium
ACTGTTGAAAATCATAACGGTACAAAGAGTGTTCTGAAATTTGAAATATAATTTCGCGCTCTTTTCAGATTCCCTGGAAGGAAAAGTGTTGCTCAGAATAGAAAGAATTCAAGGTTAATTTTGACTTATTGAAAGTATGATAATTTTTCCCAACATTCCGGAATCAGCCATATATTTTAAAAAAGTAACTTGCGCAATACCTCATATTATATATACTACCAGGAGTTTTTTACCACCATTGCGGAGGATCCATGCAAGTCCCACGAATACTCATAGTAGAAGATGAACCTCTCATTGCCTTAGACACGAAAAATTCCCTGGAAAAAATGGAATACCGGGTATCAGCCATTGTCCATACTGGTACAGAAGCACTGGAAAGCGTTGAAGAAACTAACCCCGATCTTATCCTGATGGACATACTGCTCAGCGGGGACCTTGACGGCATTGAAACCGTCCGGGCCATTCATGAAAAACACCATATACCGGTCATCTACATGACCGCGAATGCCGACGAGGACATGGTCAAAAAGGCACGGGAGACATCACCCTGCGGGTACCTCAATAAACCCTTCACCGAAAGGGACCTGTACTCCGCGATTGATTCGGCATTACACATGCATCAAATGAGCACAAGCCTCAGGCAGAACCGGCAGCAGCTTGAACACCTGATGGAAGCAGCCCCTGCCGCCATCATCATCTATGAAGAAAAAGGCATTATATATGTAAACGCTGAATGCCAGCGTATGTTTGGCCTGGAAAGTAACGAATTTACCGGCAGGCACATCTGGGAATTCATTCACGAAGATCACCGTGACCTGGTAAAAGAGAGGGCGCGGGCAAGGCTAAGAGACGAAGAGGACGTACCGGCTGAATATGACGCAAAGATCGTGAGCACAGATAATGAAGAAAAATGGCTGCACTTCAAGGCAACCCATATCATCTACGACAAGAAGAAAGCGGTACTTGTACACGGTCTTGACATTACGCTGATAAAAAATATTGAAGAAGCATTACTTGAAAAGACCGAGGAGCTTGAATCCACCAACGAGGAGATGCAGTCCACCATTGAAGAGATGGAAGCGGTCAACGAGGAGTTCGAAGCCACCAACGAAGAACTGATCGCCACCAACCAGGAACTGCAAGAAAGCCAACAGCGGTACAGCAGCCTTTTCCACCACAGCAAAACCCCCATGCTTGTCATCGATCCTGCCGACGGCTCCATATTCGACGCAAATACCGCCGCATGCGAATTTTACGGCTACGATGCCGATACACTCATGTCCATGAATATCGACCTGATCAACCTCCTGGATGAAGACCAGGTTAAAAAAGAAATGGAACAGGCCGCATCAGAAAAGCGCGATTATTTCATCTTCAGGCATCAGCTTTCAGACGGCTCGGTTCGAGATGTGGAAGTATACACCGGACCCCTGGTAATAGAAGAAAAAGAATACCTGTATTCACTCATACACGATATTACCGACCGGGTTGATGCAGAGAAAAAGCTCTACTATGCCGGCAGGGTTATCGAGAACAGCCCCGCGGTACTGTTCAGATGGCAGAACGGAGAAGGCTGGCCCGTTGACTTTGTGACCCAGAATGTCACCCGTTTCGGGTACACCCCCGAAGAACTGTTGTCCGGTGATATTCCATTCAAGTCTATGGTACATCCCGATGACCTTACAAGGGTGCAGGACGAGATCCGTGAGCATGTGGCAGCAGGCCGTGATGGCTTCAGGCAGGAATACCGTATTACCGGGAAAGAAGGAACCGTGTACTGGGTGGAGGACAGGACATCCATTGAACGTGACGACAGTGGCAGCATAACCCATTTCGAGGGTATCGTGATCGATATTACCGGGAGAAAGGAATTAGAGAAAGAACACCACTTTCACTCCATGTTACTGAACCAGATACAGGACCTGGTAACTGCCACCGACCTCGAGGGGAACATCACCTACGTGAACGATGCCGAATGCAGGATGCTGCAGAAATCACGTGACGAGCTCATCGGGAAACCGGTAAGCCGGTACGGTGATGACGCAACACGGGGTGCCACGCAGGATGAAATATACCAGGCTGTCACTGAAGAAGGGGCGTGGCGTGGTGAAGTCGTGAATTATGATGCGAATGGAAACCGGCTCATACTGGACAGCAGGGTCTGGAAGATATTCAATGAAAATGGAGATGAAATAGGCCTGTGCGGCATAGCCACGGATATCACAGGAAAGAAGAAAATGGAAGAAGCCCTGTCACGCTCAGAAAAAGAAATGTCCCTGGTGCTCAATTCTACTTATGAGATGTTCTGTTATTACGATACAGATCTACGGATCCAGTGGGCAAACCGGGCAGCTGCCGATTCGGTGGGCATGCAGCCTGAGGACATGGTTGGCCAGTACTGCTATAACCTGTGGAACCAGTCAGATGAACCCTGTAACAACTGCCCCGTGTTAAAGGCAAAGGCAACAGGCTTACCGCATGAAATAGAACGTGAAACACCTGACGGAAGAGTATGGTTTTTGCGAGGACATTCTGTAATTAACGATCATGGAGATATCGTTGCCCTGGTAGAATTCGGCCAGGATATCACGGTCAGGAAGGAAGCCGAAGAAAAGGTGCTGGAGGCTTTGAAAGAAAAGGAAACCCTTCTCAGGGAAATACATCACCGTGTAAAAAACAATTTCCAGGTGATCACCAGCCTTCTCAATTTCCAGACCCGCAACATAGAAGATACCGGAACCAGGAATGTCATAAACGAGATACAACAGCGAATACGGGCCATGGCCCTCATACACGAAAAGCTGTACCAGACAGGGGACCTCTCCAGTATAAACTTCTACCAGTATGCAAGCATTATTGCTACCGAGTTGAACTACGCGTATTCGAGGGAACTGGATACCGGGTTAAAGAAGATAGATGTGCAAATGGATGATATCAATCTCAACATTGAAAAAGCCATTCCCTGCGGGCTCATCCTGAACGAACTGGTATCCAATTCGTTAAAACATGCCTTCCCGGACGATGAAATTGAAGAACCGGGAATATCTATTACGATGGAAGAAACTGACGGCCACCTCCACCTGTGCATCAGCGACAACGGTATTGGACTTCCGGAAGATATCGATCCTGGTACGGCCCAGACCATGGGAATGTCCCTTGTCCCCCTGCTTGTGAACCAGCTCAATGGCACCCTGGAAGTTGACACCGAAAAAGGAACAGGGTACCATATTTATTTCAAGAGGTAACATCTATGAAAAAAATATTGTTCTCAATACCGGGATTGATACTTCTGTGTGCAATACTGGTCTTGATCACATTTGCGACCAGGAACCAGGTAACATCACCGGCAAATGGAGAAAGTAAAAAAATGGAAATCTCATTACCATCTCCAGCAAAAAAAAGTGATACAAGTCTTGAACAGGCACTTGCAAACAGGCGTTCAACCAGGTCGTACAAGAACCAGCCCCTTGAACTTGCACATGCAGCGCAACTGCTCTGGGCGGCACAGGGGATCACAAAAGCAAATTTCTACAGGACCGCACCCTCACCCGGAGCATTGTACCCACTGGAAATATATATTGCTGCGGCCAATGTTGAGTCCCTTGAGCCGGGCATTTACAGGTACAAGCCATCTTCACATTCGCTGGAACTTGTTGTGCAGGGTAACATGCTGAACCGGCTATCAGGTGCCGCACTGGGTCAGGGAGCCGTATCCGCGGCACCGGCCGATATCATCATCACCGCGGTGTACCAGCGTGTCACCGGGAAATACAGGCAGAGGGGCATACGGTATACGCACATGGAGGCCGGCCACGCGTCGCAGAACATCTACCTGCAATGTGAGACCCTGGGGCTTGGCACGGTAGCCATCGGTGCCTTCGATGATGACCAGGTGCGTGAAATAATAAAGGCCGGCCAGGACGAGACCCCGTTGTATATTATGCCGGTAGGCCATCCATGATATATCCAATAAAATTATTGCAAAGGATTTCTGTTTCTTTTATGGTAACAGTTACTTTCAATACAAGGATCATAGGCCCATGAATATACTGGAAGGTGGTTTACAAAACGTTCCCGGATTCAGCTTTTCCGCCATTGAATGCGGAATTCGATATGAGAACAGGCTTGATATGGCACTTTTATATTCTGAAAAACCATGTCATGCCTCGGCGGTTTTTACCAGGAACAGGCTGTTCGCCGCACCGGTAAAACTTTGCAGGGAACGCGTGGCAAACCACATACATGCAATACTCATCAACGCGACCAATGCCAATGCATGTACCGGTGACCAGGGGTACAACAATGCCCTGCAGTTGACCGGTGAAACTGCAGGTGCTCTCGGCGTACCTGAAAGCTCCGTGCTTATGGCATCAACAGGTATTATAGGAGTGCAGCTCCCGGTAGAAAAGATGAGATCATCAATCCCATCACTGGTAGACGGCCTTTCAGCAGACAACGGACCCCACCTGGCACGTGCCATCATGACCACGGACACCCGTCCGAAAGAATACGCGGTGTCTTTTGAAACATCATCCGGCAGCTACACCATCGCAGGTGTGGCCAAGGGGTCGGGTATGATAGCACCAGACATGGCAACACTGTTGAGCTTCATGATCACTGATTTTCCACTGGAAAAAGAAAAACTGGATGCAGTATTTCGGTCATGTATTGACCGTACACTGAATGCCATTACCATTGACGGTGACAGCTCAACAAATGATACCGCAATTATACTGTCACCCGTTACAAATGATACGGTAACCGACGAAACCGGCATTGAGCATTTCTCCCAGGCACTTTTTCACCTGCTTGAATCTCTTTCGGTTATGCTCATAAGGGACGGTGAAGGCGCCGGCAAATGTGTTACCATTCACGTGACCGGTGCGGCATCCCCTGGAGATGCCAGGAAAGCGGCAAAAAGTATAGCCGAATCACTGCTGGTGAAAACCGCCCTTTTTGGCGAAGATCCCAACTGGGGCCGTGTTGCATGTGCCGCCGGCTACTCGGGCGCAGAGCTTCGGGAAGACATGCTGACGATAGAAATTGAAAATATGCCGTTACTGGTAAAGGGAGAACCTGTTGAGTATCCCGTTGATGACATCCGAACAATCCTGGCACGGGAATCGTTTGTTGTCACCATCAACCTGGGTGCCGGAGATAACAGCTTTTCATTTCTCACAACAGATCTCAGTTATGAATATGTAAAAATTAACGCTGAATACTCAACTTGAACAGGCATTCAATACGATAATATAGTGTTGACTTGTTACTTACGGAATGTATACTGTTACCAACAATAACGATTAAATACCCGGTAAATGCCAGATGAAAAAGCGCACACTAATTATACTGCCCTGTCTCCTTCTTATAATGGCTTCACCAGCGATGGGGCAGCAGCAACTCACCCAGAAAGTAGTAGTATATTACTTCAACGATGAGTCGAAGACAAAAGACTACCGTTATTATTCATATATTATACCTGACTCCATATCCATAGAGTTGAGAAAACATGAAAACTTCGAAGTACAAACCATCCCCGTCACAATGGGATACGTGGATAATTACAAGACTCCCGAACTTGCAAGTGACGACATTAGTCTTCTCAAGAAAAAAGGAGAAGAGCAGAACGCGGACTACATTGTAACAGGTTCGTATTCTGTTGAGAACCTGGAAATTGCAATACGCTCGCAGGTATTCAATGTCAATACCGGGAAAATCGCGGATGTCCGTTCATCCAGGGAGAAGATCGGCGCGCTGCTTTTCGTTATAATAGATAATATCAGCAACGAGATCAACAGTGAACTGCAGGGACAATACGCCGAGCATAAAAGTAAAATTGCTTCATCTCCTTTCATTGGTTTATACCACGGCATGAAGGGACTTGAGCTGGGAATAAGCTATGGCCGGGCATATCCCATGGGAAAATGGAAAGACGTATATAATGATACCGAGATAGTAGATGCCTTTATCGGCTACAACTTCAGTACCGCGGGTGGTTATACGTCCTTCGTTAAAAACCTTGCCGCATACCTTCATTTTGAATTCATGTCACTGAACAGTGAATACATGGAGAACACCACCATGTCGTGGATGAATGTATACATGCCTTCACTGGGCATCGGCTATGTACACAATTTCTCTGAATTGTTTTCCGTAACAGGTGAACTTGCCGGCGGCCTGGCCATATCACAGGTGAAGATCCCCATAGGAACCGATGATGGTCCTTTAGGCCCCGAATACAGGGAAGAATCAATGGACCCGTACGCATCGTTGTCCATTCGCGGCAATATAACGTTCAACCCCGTCATTTTTACCGGCGGCCTGGCCCTGAAACGTATTCAGTTCAAGGACGAAGCCATGAACATGACATCCATGGTCTTCGGTGTTATCTACAGCATTCGGTAAACCTGTTTTATTAATAATTTTATTGACATTATGAGGGTATGGTAACACCGTACAATTTACTCAATAAATCGGGGTTCTCCCCCGATTTTAATTTTTTTTACACTAATGCAGAACAGGCATGGCCGTTATGGGCAAATCAAAGAAACTGGATAAGATCATACAACTGGACAGGCAATACCTGTTCCAAAATTACGGTGACAGGCTGCCGGTATGTTTCACCCACGGTAAAGGCTCTGAACTTTACGACCAGGATAAGAGGCGCTATATTGATTTCTTTTCCGGGATCGCTGTCAACGCGCTGGGACACGGACACCCTGCCCTTACCGCGGCACTGAGAAACCAGTTGGACAGCCTTATCCATACTTCAAACTGGTTTCACAACAATGAACAGGTAGAGGCGGCAAAACTCATATCTGAAACGGCATTCAAGGGAAAGACCCTGTTCGTGAACAGCGGTACCGAGGCCAACGAGGCGGCTATCAAGCTGGCCAGGAAACGCGGGTTGTCCATGTCTAAGAAAAAATACCATATAATTACATTTGATAACTCTTTTCACGGCAGAACCTTCGGCAGCATGAGCGCAACCGCGCAAAAGAAGATACGAAAAGGCTTCGGACCGCTTGTACCGGGGTTCACCAGCCTTCCATATAATGATACACGAAAACTGCAAGAAGAAGTGGAAAAGAACCACGAGCGCACCTGTGCCATAATGCTTGAACTCATACAGGGTGAAGGCGGTATCATCGTTGCCAGCGGGGATTTCGTTAAAAAGATCACAACTCTTGCAAAAAAGTATAACCTGCTGGTGATCATTGATGAAGTACAAACGGGTATCGCACGGACGGGGAAGATGTACGCATACCAGCATTACCCCGTTACACCTGATATACTCACCCTGGCAAAGGGTCTGGGAAGCGGAATGCCCGTGGGAGCCATGCACACAAAGGATGAGCTTGTGGACATATTGCCCGGAGGGGCCCACGGCACCACCTTTGGCGGCAGTCACCTGGCATGTACAGCGGTTTCCACCACATTGAAAGAACTGCAGAAGAGAACCGTTCAGAAAAATATAACCAGGGTATCCGGGTATATATACGATTATCTTGAAGATATGAAAAAAAAGTATGATTGTATACAACAGCTTCGCGGAAAGGGACTCCACATAGGCATAGAACTTGACAGGCCGGGAATGCCAGTTGTCAAAAGGGCGCTTGAAACGGGTCTTGTCATCAACTGTACGGCTCAGAATATTATACGAATAATGCCGCCGCTTACCATACCTGTGCCAATAGCAAAAGAAGGCATGAAACTGTTTGAAACCATCATCAGGGAAGAAGGATAATTACGGTGAAAAATCCAGCACTTGCCAGCAAGGACCTCCTGAGTATTACGGACTTCTCAAAGAACGAGATATTGTCCCTCTTCGATTTTTCTTTAAAACTGAAGAAGGAAACGAAACAGGGCAAGACGCACACCTTTCTCAAGGGTAAAACCCTTGCCATGATATTCGAGAAAAGTTCGACCCGTACACGGGTATCCTTTGAAACAGGCGTGTTTCAGCTGGGCGGCCATGCCCTTTTCCTTTCGAAGGATGATATACAGATCGGCAGGGGTGAGACCATCGCCGATACTGCCCGTGTACTGTCACGTTACGTGGATGGCATCATGTTGCGGACATTTTCACATGACAAGGCGGTACAACTGGCCCGGAACGCTACCATACCTGTTATAAATGGACTTTCAGACACCTATCATCCATGCCAGGCACTGGCGGACTTTTTGACCATACTTGAATTCAATGGTACACTTAAAAAAGTGAAGCTTGCGTACGTGGGAGACGGGAACAACGTGGCCCATTCTCTCATGCTGGGAGCGGCACTGCTGGGTATTGATTTTGCCATCGCATGTCCAAAGGCATATTCACCTGACAAGAAAATAATCGAGTACGCGTTTCAGCTGTCATCAATATCCGGCTCGAAAATGGTTATCACCACCGATGTGAACATGGCGGTTGAGAACGCGAATTTCCTCTATACCGATGTCTGGACCAGCATGGGCAGGGAAAAAGAAGCAGCCAGGCGAAGAAAAGCATTTGCAAAATACAGGATCACGGGGAACCTTGTAAATAAATGTGCTGAGAACTGCAAAATAATGCATTGCCTGCCCGCTCACCGGGGAGAGGAAATAGACGAAGACGTAATGGAATCAGAGAGGTCTATCATATTCGACCAGGCGGAAAACAGGCTGCACGTGCAGAAGGCCATAATGTGCGCCTTAATGAAATAAACGGGATAAATCCAGGAGTTTACTATTATGAATGTGAAAAAGGTTGTGCTGGCATATTCAGGGGGACTTGACACCTCGGTGATAGTTAAATGGCTGCTTGAAACCTATAACTGCGAGGTTATATGTTACGCGGCGGACGTTGGACAGGAAGAGGAGCTGGACGGCCTTGAAGAAAAGGCCATCAACACCGGCGCCAGTAAATGTTACATAGAAGACCTGAAAGAAGAATTCGTCACCGATTACATATATCCAGCCATCAAGGCAAACGCCATATACGAGGACAGGTATCTTCTTGGCACCAGCCTCGCGCGTCCGGTAATTGCCAAACGACAGGTCGAGATAGCGAAGAAAGAAGGAGCCGACGCGGTATGCCATGGTGCCACCGGCAAGGGTAACGACCAGGTTCGCTTCGAGCTTGCCTTCATGTCACTTGCCCCGGAGATCAATATAATCGCCCCATGGAGGATATGGGACCTGAACTCGCGTTCGCTGCTTTTCGACTACGCGGAGAAACATAATATACCGCTGCCCATCACAAAGGATAAACCCTACAGCATGGACAGGAATTTGCTGCATATATCATACGAGGGAGGAGTGCTGGAAGATCCTTTCAAAGAACCCGATGATGACATGTTCCTGCTGACGAATTCCCCGGAAAAGGCACCTGACAAGCCCCGGTATATTGATATAGAATTCAGGGAAGGTATTCCAGTCGCACTTGACGGGAAGCAGTACAAGCCTGTAGAATTGATGCAGACATTGAACAAGATAGCAGGTGAGAACGGAGTGGGACGAATAGATATCGTCGAGAACAGGCTTGTGGGGATTAAGTCCCGTGGTGTATACGAGACACCGGCTGGAACAGTCCTTCTCGCTGCCCACAGAGACCTGGAATCCATCACGCTGGACAGGGACACGCAGCACCTGAAAGACAGGTTGTCCGTTGAATATGCCATACTGGCATATAACGGCCAGTGGTTTGCCAAACGCCGTGAAGCGCTTGACGCGTTCGTTAACGAGACCCAGAAGAATGTTAGCGGTACTGTCAGGATAAAACTCTACAAGGGTAACTGCATCGTTGTTGGACGAAAATCACCGGTCACCTTATACGAACCTGATATCGCAACATTTGATGAAAGTGAATTGTATGACCAGAAAGATGCAACGGGCTTCATCAATATTTTTGGCTTACAGGGAAAGATCGAAACTCTCCTGAAAAACAAGCGGGGAACATAGTACCGGGGGGTATTACATGGGATCCTTAATAGAAAATCTTGAAAAAACATTTATTGAACGTTCAAACGACAGATCCCTGTTCAGGGAAACCTGGAACCAGGTATGCAGGGAGTTTCCACCTGCGGCTGATCACGATTATAAAACCAGCATGTTCCCATCAACCCGTTTCGCCATGGAAGCAGGCGAGATGGGTTTCGCCATCCTGTGGATCGTACAGTTTGCCCTGTTCAGGTGCATTCTAAAGGATGCCCTCTCGGACATGAAGGATGACCATCCACTTGTTTCCAGGATATCATCGGTTGACGATACGGTCATCGGGGCAATGGCCCATAATGAACCCAGGGACAACCGAATGATGATAAGATCAGAAGAATCAACCGTTCTTCTCAATGGCGCCAAGAAATATATATCCGGCGGATATGACGCGGATGTACTCCTGGTCACAGGCCGCAGGTCCGGAGATGATCATTACAGTAAAATGGTCTACCTCCCGGTTGAGATTATACCCGATGGATCACTTGTTTCACAGGACCTCGAAGTACTGTATACCATTTCACACGGCATGCTTGTTATTGATGACTGCCGCTGTGATAAAAGCAACCTCTTCCCCATAAAGGACAAGGATCTGAGAAAGCTGCTCAAGCGATGGAGCATGGTGGAAAGGACCCTCATCGTTGAAGCGTATATTGGATTCATGAAATATCTTGCAGACGCGTGTGAAGCATCCGAAGAGATCAGGGAACGGAAAGACGAACTCCAGGAAATGCTTGATTTCCATATTGATTTTTCCCGAAAACAAATGGATAACGCCTGGAACAGGAATTTCGTGGATACCGGCGGTGACATGGCCGGCATACTGGGGATAACCCAGGCACTGATCCAATATATAGCAAACAACAGGGAAAAACTGCCCCCTGAAATAACAGCACGCGCCCGCAACCTGCAACTGTTTAATAAACTGCGGGTTTGAAAAGTTCAATTAAAACATTTCTGTTAGCATTACTGTTCACTTTTCATTTCTCACCTCTCACTCGAAACTATTTTAATAAAATTCCTTGCGGAACATGGTATATTATTAATAATGACTGCTATATGTGATACTATATA
>CAYFSO010000102.1:0-10753 GCA_964345775.1 uncultured Leptospiraceae bacterium
GTTCCACTCGCCCGGGTTCTGAAATATCTTGCTGCTCAGGTACCTGTTTAAATAACGTATACCGTTTCCCACAGAGCGAGTATCCTTTATAGATGGTGAAAAATCGTAAAATGGCATAAAGTCTATATGAAGATGGGAATGCTCGCCCGGTTGCGGTATTACCTGTGTATCCTTCATATCCAGGTACTCACTGACGGTTATTTCCTCCATGTAGTCTCCGTCCATGCGAAGCATGTAAAACCGGTACCGGGCAATACCATACCTGTGCATGAGCACCGTAAAATGGCCGCGAACGATCATTTCCTGTATCTTGCGAAGGAATACTGCGATTGAAGATTTTTCAAGAAGCCCCTGAGGCTTGTTATAGGTCTCGCAGTATTCCTTAAAAATAAGCAGTATATCGTTACGAAGCAGGAATTTCCCCTCGTGTTCTGACAGTGCTGCCACAAATTCCTTGAATTCACGGAGTTCCTGGTCACTTATTATCCTGTGGATGATATTCTTTGCAGACAATGGTTATAACTCTCCCTTAGCTTTTTTCAGTATTTTGTAATAGTGTATACCCTCAATGATACCACCTGCAAATTCTTTGTCAGCAAAATATATTCTATTCATGCCTTTAAGGCGCTCCAGTTCACTGCTGTAATTGCCAACTACTACTCCAAGTGGGTCTCCCCGCAGCATTTCCTCGTCGTTACCAGAGTCTCCGCTGACAACCATGTGATCCTGGGGTATCTCCCACTTGTAACTGAGATAGCGGATGGCTTTGCCCTTTGACGCGGCCGATGGCAGGATATCAAGGAACTGGTCATGGGAATATATAAGATTGTATTTGATCTTGTTCTTCATAAGGGCATCGTGTACCATGGCCAGGCTGTCTTTTTCTGGTTCCATGTAGTAGCTCACCTTGAACTTGCGCTGCGTGTCCTCTTCCTGGTAAATGAGAAAATCGAATTTTTCCAGTACAGAGCGTATCTTTTCACGGTTCCATTTCTTGGAGATATGGGCGTCGTATCCCTGGTCGTACTTGAGATCGTTCCCATAATATATCTCCGTGCCAACCGAGGAGATGATGAGATCGGGCTGGGATATGTCATGTTCTTTCAGTATCTCTATGGCAGATTCTATGGTACGCCCGGTAGCAACACCGAATCCCAGGTGATCCCTGTTCTCGTTCAGTAACTGTTTCAATTCTTCCAGGTGCTCATTCTCACCCCCGATAAGGGTATAGTCTATGTCGGTTATGAGCAGGTATCGAAGGGCGGTGAGACGTTTCCCGATTGCCTGCTGCATTCCCCTTGTTGAGAATTTCTTTTCCACGTCCTCCTCCGGTAATTTTTCTATTTCATTGAGATATGTTTCAACGTGTGATTCCCAGGAGTAATATTCACGAACATTCAGAATACCGTCCTGTGAATATTCTTTCCATTTCTCAGGGTTGACGATGATATCCTTTATGGCTTTGCTGATGCTCTTCGTGTCGGTAACATCAACCAGTATGCCGTTCTTGCAATTCGATACGATATCCCGGGGACCGCCATCGTCGGTGGCCACGATGGGGAGGCCGGTTCCAGAAGCTTCAATAAGGGTGAGGCCAAAGGGCTCGGTAAAGGCCACGTTGGCGAATACCCCCCGTTTTTCGGCGGCTATCCTGTACAACTCGGGTACTTCCCATTCAAAATCATGTTTTTTAGGGATGGCCATTTTTCCGTAAAGGTCGTACTTGTCCATTAACAACAACATGTCGGTGAGCACTGCTCTTTCGTTCTCTTCTTTATCTGATATATCCTTTCGAATACCTGCAAAAATGGCAAGGTTGGCCATTGCCTGCAGTTCCATGTCCTCACCGTAGGCTTCTATGAGGCCGGAAATATTCTTTCGCTGGTCAGGGCGGCACAGTGCCAGTACTACGGGACGGTCAGGGTTCATAAAGAAACGGTTCATTTCGTCGCGGATGGATGCCTGTGCCAGTACCTCCCTCTCGTCCTTGTTGGAGTCGGGCATCATGTCCCTGTGATAGGGATAGAACTTGTCAAGATCAATACCCGGAGGGATGACAGCATACCGGGCCATATCCTTGTTATTGTATTGACCGTACTGTTTTTCAACCTCCTGGTTGGTGCTGGTGATAACCATTTCAGCGTCTTTCAATACCTCTTCCTCAACATTTATCCTGTGATCTATCTTGTATTTCTTTATAATGTCTTCCTTTTTCATCCCATCGTTCAGAAGCTTTGAAAGCTTTGATTTTCCAAGGGAATGACCGGTGAAAATAAAAGGAATGCCGAAAACCTTGCCAAGCTGGGAGGCCACGTAGCCGGCATCTGCATAATGACCGTGCACTATGTCAGGGATGTCGTTTTCATTCTTTATATATTTCAATGTTTTATCAATATACTCCTCGAGATAAGGCCAGAGAAGCTCTTTGCGCATGTACTTGCGTCCGCCGCACTTTATCCTGACAATACGTGAGTTTTCCCCAATTTCTTCAATTGGCCGGGCATAGTCATCGGAAACCGATTTGTCATCAATGAGCCTGGTGAAAAGATCTACCTTGCGTACATGGGGATTCTCTCCCAGTGCTTTGGCAAGCTCAACAACGTACTTGATTTGTCCTCCTGTATCCGCGTCCCTGCCCATTTCCATGTTTTCTGACCTGAGCAGGCCGTGAACACTGAACATCATGATATACAGATTGTCTTTCTTCATTTTTAGCTCTCCTTGAATAATTCCCTGAATTCAGAATAAAAAGATTGATCGTCGGGAATGGCTCCCTCAATGGTACATACCTTAGTGGAAAATCGTGTTGCCAGGTCAAGGATACGTTGTGTTTCCCATCCTTTAATGAAACCTGCTGCGACGATGGATGAATACGCGTCACCGGCACCCACTGTATCAACTACCTGGATGGAATGGTCGGGTTCAGCAACGTATTCATCATCCGGAGTGATCATTTTACTGCCGGTTGATCCGCCGGTTAACGATACCATCTGTATGGGGTAATCATTGAACAGGGACTTGATACATTCATTTTCATCTTCGCTGTTATACAGCATTGATCCAACTTCCCTCAATTCGTCGATGTTCAATTTCAGGATGTTGGTGTAATTCAGGGATTCTTTAATGATACGGGTGCTGTAACAATTTGGGCGAAGGTTGACATCATACATCCCGATAGTAGTTTTCTTCTTCACCGCCAGCATGTCCTGAATTGACGAAAATCCATTACTGGTTCGCTGAACCAGGGTCCCAAAATATACAAAACTGGCCTGGTCCAGGGCGGATAATGCTGATGGTGTCATCTCGATGTGATCGTACGCAACGTTTTCAAGTATATTAAAGGTGGCATTTCGATTTTCATCCAGCTGGACAAGTACTTCCCCGGTTGGATGGTCAGCATCAACCTGAATATATTCCGGTTTCAGGTTCCGGCGTGTAACCTCATTGATGAGCAATGAACCATTTTCATCATTCCCTACCCTGCTTATGAACGCGGTATCGAATCCCAGGCCCTTCATGTGAGCGGCAAAGTTGAATGGCGCACCGCCTGTGCGTCGATAATCTGGAAACTGGTCAAACAATATTTCACCTATTGAAACGATCAACGAGTCCTCCTTGCTGGTTTTTAGCTGGAATACGTGTATAGTACCAGTGAAACACTAAACTGATACATATACTTGTTTTGTTCATATATTATACGTTGGTTTCGGGGCCAATGCAAGGAGAAAAATCGGCTTATTCGGGAAGGCGCATTCTCAGTATTTGTCTTCCTTCGAATTCACCCGCATCGAGGAACATTCTTTTAAGCCCGGCGGGAGCAAATTCAAATACTTCACGTGTAATGCAGAAGTTGCCGGGAAATGTGTATTTATGTCCAAGATGAAAAATTGAATTTATGGAATCGGAAATTATGGTACCTGTATCACCTTTTTTCCTGTATACCGTATTGCCCAGGTGAATTGCGATACGGTAAGAGATGGTTGTATTAAAGATGGTATTTTCCATACAAATGATATGCCTGTTCAGTATTAAACGAAAGGAGGCAAGGATTGCGTCGCAATTATCCCCATCAAAAGGGAACAAGATCAGTCCACCGAAGTCCATCCACATCCAGATTTGGCCGTTTATGGGTTCAAGGGCTTTTTCCAGGTATTTCCTGAATGACATAACCGCCTGGTCAATATGTGTTGCACCCATATTCTTTTTGAGTTCCTTCTGGTTGTCCAGCTCGATGAACATCATGCAGAATGTATATTCCCTGCCAACCCTGACACTGCTCCAGTCTTTTCCGGAAAGAATGTACGGTGTTTCTCCCTTTTTTGTGTCATCTGGATATGGCAACTGTATATTTCTAAAGTTTTCAATACTGGTTAATCGTTTCGGTGATATCTCTTCTTTACACAGTTCTTTTCCAATATAATCACTGGCATTATTATGAAAAAGGTCTGCAACATCCTTTATGGTATTTTCCCTGTCTATTATGCCGTAATAGTTATTCTCCATTTTTGAGAGATATTTCAGGGTTTTTTTCAAGTCGGCCTCGGGCACATCTGTAATATCTACATATACCAGTGAGCCGTGTTCGGTATTTTTGATAACTTTTTTTAAATCGGCAAGGGGGAAGAAATGCAATGTGTGATCCCTGTTTTTATCAATTTTTGCAAATGGTTTCCCTGTAATCTTATTATCAGAAAATATAAGAACCTGCATTTATTTCTCCCAGTTCAGTTCGTAGTTATACATGGTTTTCCCATCATCAGCTTTTATGGGGTTGAACCGCATAAGAAGCAATTCGTTGAGGGCAGGGTACACAACGTTACTAATGGTAACAGTGTTTGGCCCGGTATGTTTTGATTCTATACGCACAATTTCCTTGATAACATCGTGTTTGGATATTTCATCCACGTCAAAGCTGAAATTGCAGCTGCCACAATGGACAGCAATACGCACGGCCAGTGGCGTATCAAGTGTACAGTATACCTGGTTATAAATGAAGAGTTCATGAATGATCTCCATGGCGCTCAAGGTTGAAAGCAGCGACTTGTTGCTGAAAAAGAAGGCAACAAGTCCCCCGTCACCTTCCCAGTTCCATATTCTGCCATTTCTCTGGTCAATGCAGCGTTCAACGATATCACGAAGGTCACCGTAAGCCTTTTGTACCACATTTTCAGGGTATTTGCGTACCAGGTTGCTGTTACCAACGATGTCAAGCCTCAAAAACGCGAATATATATTCGTCCCCTTCTCGAAGAACACCCCAGTTTTTGGTTTTCAGTATTTTCCCATCTTCAACGAAAAGCTTGTTTTCCTTGTCGTACACAAACCCCAGATCGATGATCTCCTGGATAATTTCATGGAGATGTGATATGGGATATAGCCTTCCCATCAATCCCACCTGGTGTACCTGCATAAGAAGGTTCACGAAATGGTGAAAAAGATCAGCATTCTCCATGTCTCTTACTATCTGGCCCGCAGCGTCCCTGTTGGGGACTGGTATACTTTCAGGAAAACCAGTTCGTTTGAATATGTCGTACCCCGGAATGAGTTTTCTTGTGATGGTTACCATGGTGTTTACATCCATGGATTCAGAAAGGGCTTTTACGGTGAGGCGTTTTAGACCTGAACTTAATTTCATGTTGGATTGATCCTTGGGGAAATGTTAAAGTTGGTTCGATTTTTATGACAGTAGCACTTAACAGTCAATTGAAAAAAATGAGATGTAATAGTGATTCATGCTATTCCTCTTCATTGGTGCGTATGCGTTTTTTTAGATCGTTAGCCATTGAAGAAAGTCCCCGGACATTTTCTGACATTTCCAAACTGCCATTGGCGATCAACTGGGTAGATTCATTCATGTCAGCAATGGAACGGGCAACTTCGTATATAGCGGATTTCTGTTCTTCAATGGATGAACGTATCTCCTCTGATTTATTTTTTACTGTTTGGGTCTGCTCCTGGACGGTTGCATTAACTGCTACCTGTTTCCCGGTAACATTTTTTATTCTCTGGACCATGTCTGAAAGGGAAGAAATATTACTGATAATACGATTCATTACAAGTACCATCTCTTCCAGGTTCTGAGTTCCACTACTGACTTCGCTTTCGGTATTGGTTATATGAGATTGTATCTCCTTTAGGCTTTGAGCCGTTTGATCTGACAACTTTGATATTTCATCGGATACAACGGCGAACCCTCTTCCTGAGTCTCCAGCCCTGGCAGCTTCTATGGCCGCATTAAGTGATAGAAGATTGATCTGTTCGGATATTTGCTGTATTACCGACAGCACCGTGTTCATCTGCAATGAGGTTTCTCGAATTGCAGACATGGTCTCATTCATAATCTGTATGCTCTGTTCCCCTTTCTGGGAATCACTGGCTGTTATCTCAGATATTTTTGTACCTTCCGTGATCAATTCTTCCATGGATAATATTTCCCCGGAGAGCCCTTCAATGCTGGCAACGAGTATTTCCATGCTTGAAAACTGCTCATGTATGTTTGCCACTACAAGGTCCATGCTGGCAGTAATCTCTTCTATCGATGAGGATATTTCTTCAATGGAGGCAGCCTGGGTCTGTGTTTTGTTGGAGAACATAGTGCTGGTATCTGAAAGCTCATCTGAACTGAGTGAAAGACTGTCTGACAGGTCAGATGATGATCGAAGAAGCTCATGTATGATCATGTATTGCTTCCTGTTTTTCTCGGACTCGGTTTTAATATCATCAAGAGATTGTTTATTGGTCCTGATAATGAGGATAGCAAGTGCATATGTAAAAATTATCCCCAGGAGACTGTCTATTAATCCTGTAGTTGCTATATCTGGTTGTACCGTACCGGATGAGCGTATGGCAAAATAAAATATAATGTTACCTGTGATGAACAGGACGGTGATTATTGTTGTCCAGGTGCGAGTGCAGAACATTGCGCTGAAAATAATGCCTGCAAGTATTACATATACCATTGATGAGTACCCGATACCGGGTGTAAGAGCATGTTGTAATGTTATGCCGACACAGATTGTAATCGAAGTTGCAAGAGAAGTTGTATTCGCTGCAGCATAGTAAAACCCCCTGCGGAGCATGACGAGACTGATCATGCATCCGGCCAAAGCGGGGAGTGCGATAGCTGCGGGGCGCATGAAATCTCCGCGAACAACCTGTACCAATACTGGAACCGGCAATACAACTACGACAATGATAATGTTCATGAGAGCCAGCAGATAGGCCTTTCGGAAGATGACAGGGGAGAGCTTTTCAAAAGATACCAGGAAATATTTCATTACACCATTCATATCAATACCCGGCTGGTCAGACGTTCAAAGTTCAGAATTAAGGGTATCGTTCCAACTATAGCATGTCAAGTATATTTATCATATTGTATGACAGATTCTTCGCTATTTTTTATTTGCTGGTAAAAACTTCATCCTGATATTGACAACACGATCATCCTTGCTGGCATAAACCTTAATGCTTTTTCCAGTGTCATAATCAGGATGATCGAACTTGAAATAATAGGATTCGCCGTTGTAGAGATTCTCAAGAAAGTTCTTATTATCAGATAGTTTCTCCCAGTCTACCCAGATATACCTTCCACGGTATTTCCTGAGCATGTAAATATCAACATCAGGAACCTTTTTTCCGGTGCGGGCATCTATAAAGTCGAATTCGAACGAGATTTTGCTCCTGGGTGTTGCCGAGAATGGGGTTGTTATCACCTGCATTTCTTTCTGCCTGTTTATGGGAGCCAGGGTGAAGTGGGACCAGTATGCCTTGCTGTTGAACTGGATCTTCATCGCATAGTTGCCGGCTTCCCGGTAGAGAGTTTTGCTGGTAAAGACAAGGTTATCCGGTATGGTGCGTTCATCACCAAGCTCGATGGTGAAATCATCGGGGGTCAGAGCAACAACATTGCCGGGTGTGAGCAGGACGTCTTCAGCCTCTACCTGCCTGCGCTTTTCGTTTAGCCGTATAAGCCATGCCCTGACCTGGAAGTTCATAAGCATGTCCCTGTACCACCGGTCTATAAAACTGTAGAGCTCCTTCTGTGCAGATTCTTTTCGTTTAGCATACACACCTGGATATTCTTCTGGGTCAGGGAGTTTTTTTATGTTCGGGAGCGGCAGGGTGTACTGTATCTTTACCATCCCGGTATCTCCCCGTTTGAATACATGGTAATAAATATTTGAAACAAGAAATATGTATACAATAACCAGGATTAAAACTGTCACAGTTGAGCCGATCAGCAACCTGCTGCGGGCCCGTGACTCGGTAAAACTTGCGGTGAAGGATGTATACAACGGGCGCATGCGGGTAATATCCTCTGCCATCCTGTTCTGAAAAACATATCCTGCAATACAGCGGTTCAACTGTTCGGTGTTAAGCTTCCTGATGTATTTCTCAAGTTTTCTGCGTACCACACCCACGTTCCTGTATCGACTTAAAGGATTGGGCCGAAGGCAGTTCCTGATGATCCTGTTGAAAAATGCGGGGATATCCCTGCTGATGTTGCCCGGGGTAATGTACTGCTGTTTCATTCGCGCGGTGAAAGCCTGTGTGCTGAAACTGTCATCATAGGGCCTCTCCCCGGTAAGCATTTCGTACATGATGATCCCCAGCGAATACAGGTCTGACCGTTCGGTGACTTTTTTCATGTCACTCAGGTGTTCCGGTGACATGTAGGCGGGGGTGCCCATTACCATGCCGGTACGGGTCAGTTCCACCTTCGTGGCATCCCCGTCCACCTCCTGTTCCCGGAAGCTGGCGATCCCAAAGTCAATTATCTTCACCTGTCCGCTTTTTGAAATGAGGATGTTCTGTGGCTTCAGGTCACGGTGAAGCACTCCCTTGTCATGTGCGTATTCCAGGCCACGTGCCACCTCGTGCATGATAAGTAGAACAATATGGGGATCTATTTTCTTCCGTTTTTTTATTAAGTCGGAGAGGGAGATGCCATCCACGTATTCCATCACGATGTAGCGGTTACCTTCCCAGCTGAAATAGTCATTAAAATAGGCAATGTTGTCATGTCGAAGGGACAACATGATGGTAGCTTCACGTTTGAAGCGCTGGGAAAAATCTTTTCCTGTCATGCTGAGCTCTTTAAGGATCACATTGGTTTTCAGGTCCGGGTGTACCGCCTTATAGACCTTCCCCATGCCTCCGGTACCGACCTCACTGGTTATCCTGTAATCTTTAATTTTTTTAGACATAAAGCATCTCCCTTGTGAATTGCCCGTAGTATATGATGTTTTTACCGCTGTGGTCAAGCACAATGGGCAAAATCTGGTTGACCGGGTGCTTGTAGTAGTCTATTTTCAAGTGTACCAGGAAACGCCGGGGTTGCAGTTTAACAGGCGAAAATTATTTTCAGTGCAGGATGGATAATACTAATGGCTGATGAAACCATTTATAAACGGGATAAGAAAGCCAGTGAAGTTCCTTCAGGTACTGGCGAAAAAGGGACGAAGATCCGTTTCCAGGACAGGGACATAGATGTCAAGAAGGTGATAAAGGTCGGCAGGGACCCTGTGAATGATATCGTTATCGAAAATGATCCCCTTGTGTCCCGAAAGCATGCCATTATCGAGAAGGACGGGGATACACTGTACCTTGAAGACAAGGGCAGCACCAACGGGACCTACGTAAACAAAAACCCGGTGCAGGCCGGGAAAAAGGTGAAGGTGAAGAATGGTGATGCCATCATGATAGGGAAAACCGAGCTGAAGGTGGTAACCTGAGCACATGGATTTCAGGGCATCAGGTAAAACTGACAGGGGTACTGTTCGGCCGGTCAACGAGGACTCTTTCCGTATAGATGAAGAAAATGGCCTGTTTATGGTGGCGGACGGGATGGGCGGTCATGAGGCAGGTGACGTGGCAAGCAGGATGCTTGTTGACCGGGTACAGAAGTATCTCTCGGGTAAATTGCAAAAAAACACCACGAATGCTGATACAGCCTCATTGCTGAAAGAAGCCATACAAAAAGCCAACCTGGAAATCTATACTTACTCGCGGGAACAGGGACGTGGAAGTGTGATGGGAACAACTGCTGTTCTCATGGCACTTGTTGAAGACCAGTATTTCATTTCATGGGCGGGGGACAGCAGGGCCTACCTGTATCGTGAAGGTTCCCTGGCAAGGCTTACCCGTGATCATTCATACGTACAGGGCCTTGTGGATGCCGGCGAGATCTCTGAAGAAGAGGCCAGGGTGCATCCACGGCGCAACGTGGTGACAATGGCTGCGGGGGTTGATGCTGAGATCGAGCCTGGGGGTGTTTGGGGTCAGAGCATGCGTGGGGATGTGTTTCTTCTTTGCACTGATGGTCTTACCGGGCCTGTCGATGATAGTACGATTGGCAGTATGCTGGGTAAGGGGTCAGAGCCTTCAACAATTTCTGATGCTTTAATTCATGCATCTTTAGATGCTGAAGGTGACGATAACGTCACTGTCCTGGTTGTAGAGCTATTATGACTTTTTTGTTGTTATTTTTAAAGGTAGATAGGCTGGACAGAATCCCAGGAAACTGGTAACCAGGAAAAGAATAGCCACAATCCCGAGTATTATTGCTGCGGTGCCTGTTATTTGACCTGTAAAATACAATATCAATACCAGAACAGCCAGCAGTGTTCTGATTATCCTGTCAATGGTTCCCATGTTCTTTTTCATGTTTTTCTCCTTTCGCGAAAATATGTTTTCGGTGGTGATTTACACCTGATAGGAGAAAATACGTGTAGTATGGGGCAAGGTCAAGTTTG
>CAYFSO010000103.1:0-10422 GCA_964345775.1 uncultured Leptospiraceae bacterium
CGTTTCATCCTTTTTTAAAAAAATTTGAATTGACGAAATTATGATATATAGTAATATGACCAACTAATAGTTGATAGCCTCTCGCAGTACTCCGTTTTTACTTCCCCGAATTATTAATTCCGGCAAGAATACGAGGACATGATGAAGCTGCAACTGCGGGTGTATTCCCGTTAATTTACAGTTTATGGAGTGTCATGAAATGACAAAAGGTACAGTTAAATGGTTCAACGAAAAGAAAGGATACGGTTTCCTTTCACAGGATGACGGATCGGATGTATTCGTTCATCACACAGGTATTCAGGGTGAAGGCTTCAAGACCCTTTTCGAAGGTGACAGGGTAGAATTCACCATCGAACAAAGCGACAAGGGCCCCCGTGCTGTGTCCGTTCGAACCGTAGGATAAGTACAACACAGGAACTTATAATATATACAGTCCGACAGAAGTTGTATTATATCGCACTCAAAACCCGGCAAAATGCCGGGTTTTTTATTTTCCAGCCATAAGTAGCAAAAAAATGTATTCCCCCTGTTGACGTTTTATTATTTTATTTTATACTTAATTATTATATGTCGGTGTTTCATATAGATAAACCCCGTACATCCAAAACCAAAAATTTCAACTGATCACGAGAGGTACTACGTATGTCTATCAACAGGAAATTTTCACCCCTTTTATATCCATTGCCATATTACGGGGGCAATACCCCCGTAATAATTTATAATATTATAATTATATTATTTTCTTGACCTCTAAATATATATCTATTAACATGTTCCAGCATTTTTTAAACAAACTAAAAATTTTTGTGATTGTATCGTCTTTACCTTGATGGTAAAATCGCATTACACTGCGAGGCTTTAATGCAACCTATTCATGATATATTCATGACATACAGGGTATATACTGCCATTTGCGCCACTATTGTATTTCTGCTTCTATCCTGCAGCAATGTATCTACCCGTTCATCCGAAGAGATACATTCATTGATAAACGATCCGGACAATGGCAACCATATTGTACTCGTTGATATACGAAATGCAGCAAAGTATGCTGACGGACATATACCCGGTGCGATACATATCCCTGTTCGAAGCAAAAAATTCAGGGAACGACTTTCATCGCATAATGACAAACCGACCCTGGTACTTTACTGTGGTCAGGGCCTTAAGACCGGTAAGGCTGCCGAGATGGCAGGGGAAACCGGGTTTAAGAAAATATACATACTTGAAGGTGGTTTCTCATCCTGGGAAGACAGGGGTTATCCTGTAGATCCCAATTGAAAAAACATGGAGGATACTATGCGTAAAAAGGTATTTATATTCCCTGGTGTTATTTTCACAACCATAATGGTCACCATCGGCATCATGGCGCAAACTGCCGACCACGGCAAATTCACGCAGCTGCAACGATCTTTCGATCGTCCTGAAGACGTGACCATAACCTGCCTGGGATGCCACAACCTTGCAGATGACCAGATCATGAAAACGTCCCACTGGCTCTGGTACAGGAAAACAGACAAGCTACCCGGACACAAGGGAGAAACGATGAAGGTTGGCAAGATCAACATCGTCAACAACTTCTGCGTGGCCATCCGCTCCAATGAACCGAGATGTAACAGCTGCCATATCGGGTATGGATGGAAAGACGAAAACTTTGATTTCACCGACCAGTCAAAGATTGACTGTCTCGTCTGCCATGAGCAAACGGGTACCTATGAAAAATTCCCTACCGGCGCGGGGTACCCTCCAGAAAAAAGAAAATTCTTCAAGGGAGGTAAGAAGTGGTTCGAGCGCCCCGATTACAGGAAAGTCTCACAGAGCGTTGGCAAACCCTCACGTAAAAACTGTGGTTCATGTCATTTTTACGGCGGCGGCGGAAACGCGGTAAAACATGGCGCACTTGACAAATCCCTGTTGAACCCTGAAATATCAATAGACGTTCACATGGGGAAGGACGGGGGCGAAATGGTATGCGTTGACTGCCACGTGGCACCGAAACATGATGTCAAGGGACAGCTGTACTCGGTATCCGTTGAGAACCGGGACAGGCTGCATTGCACCAGGTGTCATACCATGAAGCCACATACCCAGAAGCTCTTTGTGGAGGAGTTCGAGACCGAGCAGAAGATGGGATACGATTTATTCAAGAGTAAACTGCACAACAGGGAAAAACCAGAGGATACATTTATACGCCGTATCCTTGACAAGCATTATGATAAATTATCCTGCCAGGCCTGCCATATTAACAAGTACTCCACGGAGTATAAGACCAAGACCTGGTGGGACTGGTCCAAGGCGGGGAAAAAGAACGAGAAAGGAAAACCCCTGGTGAAGAAGGATGAAGACGGGGATAAGATATATGACGGTAAAAAGGGTGAATTCAAGCTGGGGAAAAACCTGGTTCCGGAATACCAATGGTTCAACGGCAAGGTTGGCCACATGCTTGTTGGTGACAAGATCGATCCCGATAACGAACCCATCCAGATTAACACCATAGAGGGTGCATGCGGCGCACCAGGCAGTAAAATATGGCCCTTCAAGATCATGCGGGGCAAACAGCTCTACGACCCGGTAAACAAGACCATGATCATCCCCAAGCTCTTCGGAAAAAAGGGTAGCGGCGCCTACTGGAGTGACTGGGACTGGGACAAATCCGCGAAGGCCGGCATGAAAGCCGCTGATGTTGAATACAGTGGAGAATACGACTGGATCAAGACCGAAATGTTCTGGCCGCTGACCCACCTGGTCCAGCCAAAAGAAAACGCCCTCAAGTGTGATGATTGTCACAGCAGGAACGGAAGGCTTGCAGGGCTTGAAGCCTGCTGGATCCCGGGAAGGGACCGAAGCCTGATACTGGATATACTTGGCATGCTGTTGCTGTTTGGTTCTATCGCGGGTGTCATCATTCACGGTTTCATCAGGTTCAGACGATCACAGAAAGGGGAGGAATAATATATGATACAGAAAGTATACATGTATAAACGATTTGAAAGATTCTGGCACTGGGCACAGGCATTGCTCATCTTCTTCCTGGCTTTAACCGGTTTTGAGGTTCATGGCTCATACAGTATCTTTGGATTCGAGAACGCGGTTGTACTCCACATGTACAGCGGATTTGTGCTGATCATACTGATCGCTTTCGCAATTTTCTGGCATTTTACCACCGGCGAGTGGCGCCAGTATATCCCTACCACGGATAAGCTTACCGAACAGCTGCGGTTCTACCTGGTGGGGATTTTCCAGAACGAGCCTCATCCGCACGACAAGTCTGTGGACATGAAGCTCAACCCCCTGCAAAGAATTACCTACCTTGGTTTTAAGATACTCATCATACCCGTTATGGTACTGACAGGGCTGATCTATTACTACGTGGCACACGGTACTCTACACCTGCAGTCGGTTAAATGGATTGCCATAATACACACCTTCGGCGCCTTCCTCCTCCTTACTTTTGCCGTAATTCACGTGTACATGACAACCACGGGACCAACTGTCACCTCCCACATGAAAGCCATGATCACAGGCTATGATGAAGTTGAAGTAGAAGAAAAAGAATAGTCTTCTTTCATCAAGGCCGGTCTTACCATGACCGGCCTTTGCTGTTTTCCAACAGAATATTCCAGGTCTTTACGGGGTTGCATTTCCGCCGCCTGTAATTTATAATTTGTTCAATACTTATTACTACTGGATAAGAAAAAATGCATACAGCAAAGCAACCTGAAACACCATGGACATTGTCAGTTGACGAGATTACAGAAATATTGTCGGTTGACTCCTCAAGGGGACTTTCAAACGCTGATGTAAAACAGAGAAGAAAAACATTCGGCCCCAACAGGATACGTCATTCAAAAGGGAAAAGTGCCTGGAAGATACTCGTAGACCAGTTCACCAACCTGATAATGCTGGTACTGGCCGCAGCTGCCATTCTATCCTTCGCATTCGCACAGTGGGTAGATGGTATAGCCATTATAGTTGCCATGATAATTAACGCGGTGGTTGGATTCATCACCGAGCTTAAGGCCACACGCTCCATGGAAGCATTACAGCAGATGGACATGGTAACCGCCATGGTGAAACGTGACGGCGAAGTGCATGAAATACCTGCCAGGGATATCGTTCCCGGCGACGTGATGGTATTTGAAAGCGGAGACATGGTTTCCGCTGATATTCGCCTTACAGAGTCCAACAAGCTGCAGGCCAACGAATCCCCCCTTACCGGTGAATCGGTACCGGTTGCCAAGACAATTGAACCACTGGATGGGGACATACCACTGGCTGAAAGGGCCAACATGCTGTACAAGGGAACATCAATTACCCGCGGCTCCGGTGAAGGCATCGCGGTATTAACGGGGATGGACACCGAGATCGGCACCATCGCGTCACTGGTTGACGAGGCAGAGGCCAAGTCAGACCCGCTTGAAAAGCAGCTGGATGGCCTTGCCAAAAGCCTCATAAAGGTCATATTCTTTGTGGCAATTTTCGCAGGCATTGCCGGCATCCTCTCTGGTAAGGACCTGCTGCTCATGATCAAGACCGCGGTGGTACTCATAGTAGCTGCCATACCCGAAGGTCTTCCCGTGGTGGCCACGGTTGCCCTGGCACGCGGCATGAAACAGATGGCCGACGAAAACGCCCTGGTGAGAAGGCTTACCGCCGTGCAGACACTGGGATCTACCAACGTGATCTTCACAGATAAAACCGGAACCCTTACCGAGAACCAGATGACCATGACCGAGTTCAGGGAAGCGGGCAAGGTAATAAGCATATCCGGGGAGGGGCTCAGTACAGAGGGATCATTTTCCATCGATGATTCAGAATTTGACCCATCTGAGGATCCCGTGCTTGTAGAAGCATTGAAAACCGGCATGCTGTGCACCAATGCATCAATAAAAGAGGACGATGAAGGACAAACACAGGATATTGGTGATCCCATGGAAGTGGCACTGATCGTTGCAGGTGCCAAGGCAGGCCTTGACCGCATTCAACTGCTTGAACAGATGCCCGAGGAAAAAGAGATCGCCTTTGATCCTGCAAACAAGATGATGGCCACCTATAACAGCACCGATGACAACACCTACAGGGTCTCGGTAAAGGGGGCACCCGAATCTGTACTGGAGGCATGCACCACCGTCAACAGGAACGGCAACATAGAAGATATGGACAGTGAAGAACGTTCGCGCTGGATTGATCTTAACACAGAAATGGCCAGGGATGGACTGCGGGTACTCGCAATGGCGGTAAAGACAACTGGTACCATCGATGAAGATCCCTACTCCGGCCTTACTTTCCTTGGCCTTTCAGGCCTGGTTGATCCGCCGCGTGGAGACATTAAGAATGACATGAAAGAATGCGACCAGGCCGGTATCAGGGTTATCATGCTCACCGGCGATCACCAGGTAACCGCCGCAAAGGTGGGAAGCGCGGTTGGAATAATCGAAGATGAGAACAGCCCCGTAAAACAGGGATCCGAGATAGAAGACATATCCTCACTCACAGAGGAACAGATGCAGGATATCACCCGTACCCCTATTTTCTGCAGGGTAAGTCCAAAACAGAAGCTGAACCTCATCTCCATTTACCAGGAAAAAAACAATATAGTGGCAATGACGGGGGACGGGGTAAACGACGCTCCAGCCCTGAAAAAATCCGATATCGGCGTTGCCATGGGCAAGCGTGGACAGCAGGTGGCAAAGGAAGCCGCGGATATTATTTTACAGGATGATGATTTCACCACCATACTTACCGCGGTAAAACACGGGCGCACCATATTCAATAATATCAGAAAGTTTGTCATATATCTCATCTCCGGGAACCTTGGTGAGATACTCATTGTTACCCTCGCATCCGTGGCTGGTCAGCCGCTGCCCCTTTTACCATTACAGATATTGTACCTGAATGCCATTAACGATGCCTTCCCTGCCCTGGCACTGGGAATGGGTAAAGCAGGTCACGGGATCATGAAAAAGCCGCCCCGCGATCCAGGGGAACCCATCATGGGAAGGAGGCAGTGGTATGAAACACTATGGTACGGTGCCCTCATAGCAGCCGCGGTACTGACCGGCTTCATGCTGGCCCTGTACCATTTTGACCTGGGTAAAGAAGCAGCAGTGACAGTATCATTTCTCAGTCTTGCTCTTGGACGATTATGGCATGTGTTCAATATGCGTGATATCGACAGCACGTTTTTCAAAAACCGCATACTCACCAATCCCTACGTGATCGGTGCCCTTGTATTATGCACCGGCCTCATACTGATGGCAGTATACATACCGATACTTTCACAGGTGCTGAAGGTAGCCATCCCGGGAACTACCGGTTGGATATTACTGCTTGTAACCAGTATAGTGCCGCTTATTGTGGGACAGGTGGTTCTCTTTATACGCAGAAAGACGGGAAAAAAGATCGATCAATAGAAAAGGACATACGTATGCCAACGTTCTTTTTGAGAACAAAAAGGTTTTCAGTATTACATAAAATCCCGTTCAACCTTCATGTTCCAGTTCTGTGAATACACCCTGGTATCACCTTCGAAGGCATCAAGTTCTGCATCTATGTAGAAATAATCGGGGTCCGACGTGAGAACGGTACGTGTTACAATGCGGGTATGCCAGTCACCCCGTCTGAAACCACGGGCCCACCAGGTTTCACCACGAATGGAAGAAAAATCATCATCCATTGAAGAATACCATTCGTAAGACCGGTTTTCTACCTCCATGTTGATGTCTTTAAACAACCGTATACCGTCATCCTTTATTACTTTGAGTGTGGATTTATCATTTGCGAGGTCTCTTTCAACAAGCCAGTTATGCCGGCCTGTCGCGAGGGGTTTTATGGTGATGGGGCTTGCCCCCTCGGGCGGATCAAATTCCCTGAGAGTTTCATCTTTTTCTGAAGGTTCTCTTACCGGCAGCATAAAACCGGTTTTTCCCGTGTAGATTTCCAGCATTACAGGCTCGGGAGAAGGCCATGCGATTGGCCAGTATGACGTGGATATTGATATGCGAACCTTGTGTCCCTTTGGGAATACCTGGGCAACACCGTTCAGCTTCACCTGAGCCTGGTACCGCTTCCCGGGTTCAAGGTACTCCGGTTCTTCGTGGCTGTTCATGTGGGTGAGATTTAAAAGGCCGTATGTTACCCTGGTTGCCTTGCCGTCAGGCGCCACGTCCGAAAGCCGGACAGCAACCATGGCAACCTTTTTGTTTGACACAAAATCAATATTCAGCAGGGGGGTTCCCATGATCTCCACGGGCCGCGTCAATGGTTCGCTCTCAAAAATGAGGGCACCCCCGTCCTCCTCTCGCTGGTCATGCGGCAGGTCGGGTGTAGCACTGTACGAACACCATTTCCCGGCAAACAGCCCTACCGTCAATGGTGACTGCAGGGGTATGGATTCCTCTGCTACGATCTCTCCGGGCATCCCCAGGCCGTTCCGTTCTATGGGATACCACTTTTCCTGTATTCTTTCGGATGGCCATTCATCTTCGGCAACCCAGCGTCCTGCCCTATAGTTATAACTGGTGGTTGGAGGGGCACTGTCCTGCATCCATACCCGCAGCATGGGCTCCTCCATGATACCGGTATCCTCGTCCTTCAGCCACTGGTCCCACCATCGCAGGCATTCCTGCAGAAAACCTATAGCCGGCCCAGGCACACCCATGTGCGGGTACCGGTGACTCCATGGGCCGATGAGACCTTTACGCGGCACATGCAGGTTCTCAAGCATCCTGAAAACAGTATTCGAATATCCATCGGCCCATCCGCTGACAGCCATGACGGGGCAAAAGATATCCGTGTAATCCTCGCAGATTGAACCGTGGCGCCAGTACTGGTCACGCCGCTGATGATTCAACCATTTCTGCAGCCAGAGTCCGCTGCCTTCCAGCCGCTGGAACCAGAGATCGCGCCACCTGTCTCCCGCCAGTTCCGGGTCAGGGGGGCACGAGTTGAATGCGAACATGGTGGAAGCCCATGACAGGTTGTCACCAAGCAGGCATCCGCCCATGTAATGCACGTCATCAGAATACCGGTCATCGGAGGAGCACACGGTAATGACCGCCTTCAACTCTTCCGGCCCGTGCGCGGCGATCTGGAGGCCGTTGAAACCTCCCCATGAAATACCCATCATCCCAATGGCCCCGTTACACCAGGGCTGATCGGCGATCCATCGCAACACCTCCATGCCGTCAACCAGCTCCACTTCCAGGTACTCGTCCGCCAGTACGCCTTCTGAGTCACCACTGCCACGCATATCCACCCGTACCGAGGCGTATCCATGCCCGGCAAAATAGGGGTGTGTTAGCGAATCCCGGTAAGAGGTAAAATCCCTCTTCCGATATGGAATATATTCAAGGATGGCCGGTACAGGATTATCCACGGCGTCTTCGGGCATCCAGATACGGGCAGCCAGGTTAATCCCGTCAGACAGTGGGATCATGGTATGTTCTATTTCCTTTATTTTATGGGGAAACTCTGTCACCGTCTTCATGAATACTCCTTGGCTGAAAAATAGATGTACCTGTTACTCTTCGATGCAGAAATTCAGCATCTCAACACTACGGTGATACCGGTCCATCAGTTCATCCCGGTCTGAAGCCCCTATGAATACATGTGCAAGGTCATAGCTGTAGCTGTCCTGCCTTGGGAGATCTGAAAGCCGCATGTCTGTCTGCGCGTTCAGGTCGATACGGGTTCCCGGTATGAGTTCCTTTACCTGCTGTATCTCTACTTCACCGGGCACCCTGGTAACCTTACCGTCCTTGAACCTGCGCAGAAAAAACTTGGCGGCACGGTTAAAACGTCCATTCCTGTGGGGCATTTGAGGCGTATTTCCAAGGGCAAGGTCAATCATGAGCTTGAAATTGGGTTCCCCGTCCACCACCCTGTAGAGGTAGCTGTGTGACTGGGAGAGACGGGGATTAACTTCCAGTGTCCATATCCTGTCAAATGCCTCGTCGTAAAAGTATTCAATGTTAAAGGTGCTGTTATCAAGACCTATCTGTTCAATTATTTTAATTGAATCCTCTGTCATTCGCCGCTGCACTTTTACAGGTAACGTGGAAGGATACTCGTACCTGAAAAAGGACGAGGAATCCGGGTAATTAATGGAATCAACGATACCATATACTGTCACCTTCCCATTATGAACGAATCCTGAAACGGTACACTGGCTTCCCTTGATGATCTCTTCGGCAATGCAGTAACTACCGTCTATATCCTTCATGGAATCCGGAAGTTCTATCTTTGAAAGCAGAAAGTTAAACGGTCCGGAAAAACGGGTAATGTTTTCCTGTATTACTTTCTGTGCCTGGAGAAAATCATCCCTGTTCTCGATCTTAAAGCCTAACTGCGAAGCGGTTGCCTTCACCGGCTTCAACCAGAACGGGTAATCGATACTGAGATTATTTACCGCATCATCATCAAATGGGTTAACAGCGTCAAATGCCGGGTATTCATCAATTGCCCTGCTCTGTTCCAGCCTGCTCCAGTACTTGTGTTCACACTTTATGACCCCTTCAAGGTTGGGACCGGGCAAATTGAACGTATCACAGAGGCACGGGACCATGGACGTTACCGGGAAATCCCAGTACCCGATAATGCCGTCAACAGAACCATCATGGTTTTTTAATATTTCTTCAGCCTTTGGAAGCAATTCCTGTATACCCGGTGCCTGCGGACCGAATATATCATCAAATGTCATAAGCGTTTTAAAATTATATCCTGTTACTCCCGATACGAGCTGCAACTCCTTGTGATTAAAACGGTCCAGACCCAGTATGAATATATTTTTCCTTTCGATAGCTCATCTCCTCCTTTTTCTGGTGATAATGAAAAATTATATCAGAAGGAGCTGGACAGGTCAAGGTTGCATGAAATCCTTTCAGGTGGAAAATGAGAAATGAAGATTTTCCAGGATAAGCCTGTATTTTTCATCCAGTTCCTTTTTACTGCCGGCTCCAATGAAAATTATTGCGGTGTTATAACTGTAGCTGTCCTGGTCCATCATCTCCGAAAGCCTTTTCCCTTCCTCTGCCTTTATCTTTATTATTGAGCCGGGTACCAGTTCTTCCTCGATTGTCCTGATCTCGTCATCTGACGGCACCCGGGTAACCATGGCATCTTCAAAACTGCGTACGAAAAATTTTCCCGCACAGTTGTATTCACCCTTACCCCTTACGGGGGAAGGTTTAACTCCAAGTGCAAGGTCAACCGCTATCTGGTGACTTGATGACCCGTCAACCTTTTCGAACAGGTCACAGTGTGATTCAGAGATCCTCGGGTTTATCTCTAACAACCAGATACGGTTACTTTCCATGTCCCAGAAATACTCAATATTACAAGGAGCATTGTCATAGCCAATATATTCCATTATGGTTTTGGATATTACCGTCATTCTCTTCTGAACATCCGGGGGTAGAGTGG
>CAYFSO010000104.1:0-10349 GCA_964345775.1 uncultured Leptospiraceae bacterium
CCTCGTTGGGAATGGGGGCGTGGGTTTTCTTCTGCCGAAGCCCCGGCACCATGCCGCCCCCCTGTATCATGAAGTTGGAAATCACCCTGTGGAAGATGGTACCGTTGTAAAAACCTTCGTCCACGTAGCGTAAAAAATTCTTCACCGTGGCCGGTGCCCTGTCGTCGAAAAGTTCGATGGTGATATTCCCCATTGACGTTTTCATGAGCACCTTCGTGTTGGCGGCACTTGCGGCGGTAGAACACAGCAGCAACGAAATGATAATGGCAGTAATTCTTTTCATCGGGTTTCTCCTGGTTGGGTGTATCTGTTGTTTTGTCTTTATAATGAGGATGAATTTTTATGGCAATCATTAATTCACCGGCACTGCTTTTTCATCCTGCCCGTTCTTTTTTTTAACTTTTTTCTCAAAAACCCGCACTTTTTTTTATCATCCGGTGGTTTTTATCGTATAGGAGGGTAAGAAGATAAAAATTACAGGAGGACGTAGTGAAGAAACTTGTAAATGTTTTGTTGTGTGCTGTTTTTGTGTGTTTTTGTATGGCGGGTGCTGGATATTCCGCTGAGGATTCTTATGATAAAGGCGGATCGCCAACCGTGAACCTGGCTGACAGCGGGCCAAAGACGCTGGCCCTGGAGACCAACCCGTTAACCTGGTGGCTTGGGGTGGGACTGCCGGTATCGGCCTCGTATTTCCTGGAGGCGGTGTCTTTGAACCTGGGATACCAGCATATCGGGACTCCCATGTCGGGGCTTGATTCGGTTGGGATCGAGGCAACCGGTCACGGGGTGCTGGGAGGCTTTTCGTATTATCCCTGGCATAAAGAGGAAGGCTTCGAGTCATGGTACGGTGAGCTGTCCTACGGTTATGCTACCATGAAGGCGGAAAGCGGTGAAACCTCCATAGAGGTTGCTTCCCATGGTCCCACGATAGGATGGGGGTATCGGGCAATCAACGGTAACTTTACCCTGCGGGTAGGGGTCTACGGCGGGTATTACTTTGCCAGGGTGCAGGATGATAATTACACTGACGCGGACACCCTGACCGGGAAGGCCACCGGCATGACATACGGCTTGGTAGCGTCTGTGGGATTTATTTTCTGAGCGGTGTGCTGCATTCAGCAAGAGTTTTTTTTATGTTGTTGACTTGCTGGTATACATTGATTACACTTCGATATAAATACACCTGAATGATAGTTACTACCCTTCCAGTCAAGGTGGAGAGGGAAGGATAAAAACAGGATAAGAGCACATGAGTGATTTTGTTTCAGTCATACTATGCCGCAACTGCGGGTCACGGTACGTTGAAGTGGGCCAGTGGTCGGACGACGGGAAGGCCATCTTTCACTGCCATACCTGCGGGAAAAGCGAGGAAGTAAAGCACTTTACCCTGGGACGCTGTAAGGTAACCCATACCGAGCTTCAGAATGCCCGTGATACACGGGCCAAAAAAGGGAAATACGAGAAATAGTCTGAAGCTGGCGGACGATCCCGTCTCAGCGAACGATCCTTCCCCATACCACCTGTAAAAAGAATACCAGCAACCTGAGCAGCCTGCCGATACGCCAGGGCCTTGTGATGATGCGGTAAAACCATTCCAGCCCGTTTTTCATGAAGTAGGGGGGTGCTTTCATAATTTCACCGGATATAACGTCGATATTCCCGCCCACGCTTATGAACACGCTGTTCTTGAACTCGTTGTGTATCTTATATATCCACTTGTCCTCTTTGGGGAAACCCATTCCCACGAAGATAATGTCAGCCTGGGACTTTCGCATGGCCTCGATAACGGATTTTTCACGGTTCTCGTCGAAGTATCCGCCATGGCGGCCTACAATGCGCACCTTTGGAAATGACTTGCGGATATTGATAAAGGCCCGCTCCACGATCTCTGCCTTGCTGCCCACCATGAAAATGGTGTATTCCTTGATCTCGGCGATACGGATAAGATCCATGATTAAACTTAACAGGTGAACCTGCTCCTTCAGAGGGGCTCCCAGCATTTTGGAGGCCCAGACAAGACCGGCGCCGCTTGCGATATGCATGTCAGCCTTGCTGGCAATGAGGTGCAGGTCATTGTTGGTCTTGAACCGGTGCAACTTGTAGGGGTTCATGGGGATAACGTGATGCACGCCCCCTTCTTCGATCATCTTCAGCACCTTGACCACGGCCTGTGTCCTGGTAAGGTTATCAATGCCGATACCAAGTATATTGGAGATGGTGGCATCCTTCAGGGATGTCTGGTTGTACTCAAGGATCAGGTCCCTGTCCTCTTTCCAGGAATTGTAGTATTCAGAGTCTGTGTTCATTGGTTCCTCCGCTGGATGCTGAATTGTATTCGTCCATATGGATAAGATGTCAACTACAAATTTGGTATTATTGGTGGGAAGGGGGCTGAATGGGTAACACAGAGAACTAAATACCACCATAAGATCCACCCCCGTCACCCGTTGCCCGTTACACGTCACCGTATCTCAAACATTTTTTCCACCAACAGCAACGAAATGCTTGTCAGGAAAGGGTTGTTTCTTTACAATACATAAGAACAAAATATGCGCAATACTATAAATTAGTTATATAAAGAGGAAATATATGAGCAGGGTTGACGAAATACGGTCTTTTATCGAGTATGATTCGAAAGAACACCACATCATTGAACCTGAGTACAGGAGAGAACAGATAACCCAACGCCTTAAAGATATCATAAAAACGTACAACCCGGGGGTCATTGTAAAGATAGGGCTTGGTAACGATACCATGCTGCTCGACCTGCTGGACAGCAGCAAGAGTTACCTGGTGGTTGTTGAACCATCTGAAGAGGTAGTGAAAAATTTTTTGAAAATCCATGAGAATCGACAGGGAATAGAGCGATGCCAGTTCATTATAGGTGAATACGAGGAATTCCCCGTGGATTACTACAAGGCGGACATGGTGGTGTGCATCGACTACTTCGACTTCCTTGATACCAGTAAGGCGCTGGACGAGTTCAAGCGGGCGCTGGAGTTTGGCGGTATCCTGTTTTTTGGCGGGGTAGTGCTGTCCAACGACGATATTGACGGTATCTACGATGAACTTATGCATCGTATTTACCCGGTGCATAACGACTATTACCTTGAAGATGACCTGAAGACCTTTTTCACCCTGAAGGAATTCGACCTGGTCAAGTCACACGTCATCCCCTTCGAGATAGACATAGATCAGGAGGTGGCATACATGCAAGGGTACTATCCCCACATGGATGCCGGTGCAGTTAATAGCTTTATAGAAGAGAACCGTGCTATTTTCGAGAATCACTACAACCTCCACCACAATACGAAAATGCGGCAATACTACATGATTGCCGCATTTATGCGCCTGAAGCCCGATACCGAGTCAACCATCTGATCAGGCGGTGAAACAGGAGGGATCGTATCCTTCCTTGTCGTTGTATTTTTCGCTCAGCTGTTTCATGTATCCCATGTAGGCAAGCTCGTTCACGTCAAAACCCGCCTGTTTCAGGGCATTAACCACGTCCTCGTAGGCGGGAGGGCAACCTTTCACATCAATGGCCTCCTTGATGTTGGGATTGTCCCTGTTGGCCTTGATGATACAGTTGCCAAGCAGGACAGTCCGGTCGTAACCGTCCCGGGCCTGCATCTTCTTTCCATTGAGGATCTCAACTTTGGGCAGCGGCTCACCCTTAAAAGCTGACAGGACGAGAATATTGCACATGTTGGCTATTGGCGAACACCCCGAGCAAAGGGTATCATCGTACTTGGGCAGGGCCGGACCGGTCACCCCCATCTTGGCGAAAATACCGGGGCCGGTGTTCCCCTCTGTCCATGTCCAGTCCCACTTGAGGGGTTTGATATGGTCATCCAGTTTTTCTCCCTTTATCTCGTAATCTGACAGGTCCAGTGATCTCTCATGGCGTTTTGCGTAAGTACAGAAGTGGTTGATCTGATCTGCATCATACCCGATGGACTTTGCCGCAACCATGTCGGCCGCCAGTATATCCTTTGAAGCGATGATCACGTCTTTGGGATAGGCGTTCCCCATGTGCAGGGCACCCTTTTCCAGGGCGTAGATCCCGTCCACGATGGTAAGTGCCGGTTTTACGAAGTCCGCGATAAACGGAAAGCAGTATTCCAGGTTCAGCTCGGGATGATGGCACAGTTTCTTTGAAGCTATCTTGAGACAACCTTTCAGGTTTTTCAAACCAAGGGACACCTTCGTCTGCCCGTGTGTTTTCAAAACGGGGAAGTCTATCAAAAAGTCGGCTTCCATGGCTTCCTTCGCGATCATGAGGGAGTTGTCGTCATCGATGGGACATTTCACCGCTTCAGACCTGTTGAAATCCACCAGGGTGAGACCGTACCGTTTCTCCAGTTCACGATACCCGAGACCCTCGAAGGCGGCCATGGTGCCCACACCTTTTTTCACCTCAACCGAACCTTCACCAATGATGATGCTGCCGCAGCCGGCGTCCTTCAGGAGTTTTACCAGGTCTTCAACAAGCCGGGTGGTGGTAAACACCCCGTACGGGGCAATAGGATACTCGTCGTCCCACGCAACCAGGTTTGGCTTGATAAGGACGGTGTCAGATGCTTTCAGTTGGCTGAAGCCATCGCAGAGGGTAATGGCCTCTTTCAGCGAATCAGGGCTTGCAGTATATCGTACCAGTGATACGGGTTGATCCATTGCCGGTCTCCTTTTTCTATCATTAAGTTTACACGAGACATGGTAGGACGGTGGATACAGTCCGGCAAGAAGAATTTGATTATGAGTGATGAGTGTTGTCACTCTTCACTCCTCACGTCTCACTCGAAAAAAGTGTTGACAATAACCCTGCTGCTTTCTTATTTGAAGGTAGAAAACGCGTATATCCGGCCGGATGTGCCGGTATACGTGAAAAGGGCGATTAGCTCAGCCTGGTTAGAGCGCCTGCTCGACACGCAGGAGGTCACTGGTTCGACTCCAGTATCGCCCAATTTTTTAATGATCATTGGAGTAGTTTCGTGGGCTCACCAGTAACCATAACCCTTCCGGACGGGTCAACCATTTCCACTGAATCCGGCAGCACCGTGTACCAGGTCATAGGCGAGATAGGCAGCGGACTGCAGAAGGCCGCCCTTGCCGCAAAGCTTGACGGGGTACCGGTAGACCTTGGCGTAGCGGTTGAAGGCAATGCCAGGCTGCAGGTGCTGACATTCAAGGACGAAGAAGGAAAGGACGTCTTCTGGCATTCGGCATCTCACGTGATGGCGCAGGCGGTGAAGCGCCTGTTCCCCGGGGCGCAGCTTGCCATCGGCCCTCCCGTGGATAACGGGTTTTACTACGACTTCGACGTTGACCGGGCGTTCACCCCCGAAGACCTGGAGAAGATCGAAGGGGAAATGCAGAAGATCGTTGAGGAAGACCTGGAAGTTACCCGGGATGAAATGCCAAAAGCCGGTGCAATAGAGCTTTTCAGGTCAATGAACGAACCATACAAGGTTGAACTGATGGAAGACATGGAAGGGGACACCGTTTCCATGTACCGGCAGGGCGAGTTCGTTGATCTCTGCCGGGGCCCCCATGTGCCGCGAACTTCGTATATAAAGGCATTCAAGCTGCTGTCCATCGCGGGCGCCTACTGGCGGGGGGACGAGAACCGCAAGATGCTGCAGCGTATTTACGCAACCGCCTTCCCAACGCCAAAGGAACTGAAGAAATACCTGAATCTCCTTGAAGAAGCGAAGAAGCGTGATCACCGCAGGCTTGGCAACGAGCTTGAGCTGTTCAGCATACACGACGAGTCCGGTGCGGGACTGCCCCTCTGGCATCCCAAGGGGGCCAGGCTGCGGCACAGCATCGAGGATTTCTGGCGCTCGGAGCATTACCGTAACGGGTACGATCTCATATATTCGCCCCATATCGGCCGCAGCAGGCTGTGGGAAACCAGCGGCCACCTGGGATTCTACAACGAGAACATGTATTCTCCCATGGATATCGACGGGCAGGAATATTACGTGAAACCCATGAACTGTCCCTTTCATATACTCATGTATAAAGACAGGGGCTGGTCATACCGTGACCTGCCGCTGCGCTGGGCCGAGCTTGGAACCGTGTACCGCTACGAGCGAAGCGGGGTACTGCACGGGCTTTTGCGTGTTCGGGGTTTCACCCAGGACGACGCGCATATCTTCTGCCGGCCAGACCAGATGCCGAATGAAATTGATCGTGTGCTTGAATTCAGCCTGTACATGCTGCGTCAGTTCGGGTTCGAGGACTTCAAGCTGTACCTGGCAACCCGTCCCGAAGAGAAGTCCGTTGGTGATGATACCATGTGGGCAGAAGCCATCGTGGCCCTTGAAGAGGCGGTAAAACGGGCCAATATTGATTACGCCATGGACGAGGGGGGCGGCGCCTTTTACGGCCCCAAGATAGACATCAAGATCAAGGACGCGCTGGGACGTGAATGGCAGTGCAGCACCATACAGTTCGATTTTAACCTGCCCGAACGGTTCGACATGAACTACGTGGGCAGTGACGGCCAGAAACACCGGCCATACATGATACATCGTGCCCTGCTGGGCTCGCTGGAACGCTTCATCGGCATTCTCATTGAGCATTACGCGGGCAAATTTCCCGCCTGGCTGGCTCCCGTGCAGGTGATGCTGGTGAGCGTGGGTGACGACCAGGTTGAATACGTTGAAAGACTGCGACAAAAGCTCATGGCCGCGGATATGCGTGCGGAAACCGACGTGCGAAGTGAAAGCGTCAGTTACAAGATACGAGACGCGGTGGGTCAGAAAGTACCGTATATAGGGGTGATAGGCCCCAAAGAGATGGAAGAACACACCATATCCATACGAAAACGTGGCGAGAACAAGCCATACGGAATGGGAATGGATGAGTTTACAGCCGGGTTAAAGAAGGAAATAGAGGAAAGACAGTGATATAGTAACGGGTGACGGGTTCAGGCTGCTCATTACGCAATACCCGTTACAGGTTACCTGTTGCCCTGGTAAAATAAAATTAAAAAAAATTTGCGAATTATTCTTGATTAATATAGAATAGATATAACAGTTGTACTGGAAATGTAATAATTAACGTTGTAGCTTTTTACAAACCGGGATGCGGGTACCGCATGCTGGTTTATACTATTTAACCAATTATTTTCTATAAGAAAACAAGGAGGATGCCATAGACCGGTTTGATTCAAAACGGTATCGTGTAAACGATGACATACGGGCGAAAGAAGTGAGGCTCGTTGGAGAAGGTGATCCCGTCATAGTATCACGGGAAGCGGCCCTTGAAAAGGCAAGAGAACAGGATCTGGACCTGGTGGAGATATCATCAAACCAGGACCCCCCGGTCGTTAAGATTATTGATTACAGCAAGTTCCGTTTCGAACAGATAAAGAAGGCCAAGGAAGCAAGAAAGAAACAGAAGATCATACATGTAAAAGAGATCAAGTTCAGGCCTTCGATCGACTCGCATGATTTTGAACACAAGGTGAATCATGCCAGGGAATTCATGGAGAAGGGTGACAAGGTGAAGTTCACCGTCATGTTCCGGGGGCGCGAGATCGTGCATACCGACCAGGGGTTCAAGATCATGGAAGACGTGCAGGAAGAGCTTGCCGACGTGGCATCTGTTGAATCCAAGCCTTCAAAAGAAGGAAGAAATATTACCATGGTGATGGGACCCGATACATCATCGCAGAAGAAGGACAAGAGTTAGACGAAGAGAGGAATATTATGCCGAAGATGAAGACCAACAGGGGCGCAGGGAAACGGTTCAAAATAACCGGGAGCGGCAAGGTGAAGCGGAACAACAGTTCAAAGAGCCACCTGCTTGAGTGTAAGAACGCAAAACGCAAGAGAAGGCTGCGAAAGGCTTCGCTGGTGGCGAAATCCGAGGAAAGAAGGGTTTTCCGGATGATGCCCTACGCGTAATGAAAATGAAATAATGTTGTAAATGAAGAGGGATTAATATGCCACGAGCAACCACAGGTAGAGTACATCATAAACGAAGAACGAAGATATTGAAGGACGTGAAAGGGTTCAGGGGAGCACGTAGCCTCCTGTACAGGACCGCAAGGGATGCCCGCAGACGCGCACTCCAGAATTCCTACAAGGACAGGCGCAGGAGAAAGCGGGACATGCGCAGTCTCTGGATAACAAGGATCAATGCCGCCGCAAGGATACACGGTGTTTCCTACAGCAGGCTGATAAGCGGAATGAAAAAGGCCGATATCCAGATAAACAGGAAGATGCTGGCCGCCATCGCGGTAAGTGACCTGAACGCCTTCAACGCGCTTGTGGAAAAGGTCAGGGAAAAAGCCGCGTAAGCTGTCATATTCTTATGAAAGCTGAAGGTATGATGATGAGCGTTGCGGTAGCAGCGCTCATTTTATGTAGTATACTCCTTACGTCAGAAGCATACCCGTCCACCCCCCTGGTGAAGACCATTTATACCATACCCGAGGGGAAAGTATCAGCAGGCGCAAGGGCACAGGCCTGCCAGTCAGAAGACTGGTACCGGTCTGAAGTTTTCGAGATAGGACTGGGTATACTGTCAGATCTTACCGTGTGGTACAGCTTCACGTATTATTCAGGTGATCTCTACCAACCTGCGCCGGGCAGGCCGGGTGATTCTTTTCTCTCCGTATGGTATTACGCGGGTAACTATTTTGATAACAGCATGCATGCCGGGTTCCTGGCAAGATCCAGGATCCCTACGGGGAAGGACGTGTATAATGCCCGTGAATACCGTCCTGAAGAACTGGGCAATAACCAGTTGCTGCTGGGTCCCGTGATACTCCTGAATCCACGGAAAGTATCCATACACCTGAACTTTTTTTACGTATTCCGTGAACAACCGGGGGAATCCATGAGCCTGCTGGGAATAAATCCCCGGGCAAACGACAGTTTTCTTTCGGCAAGAAAAATGAGCAACGATTACGTGGCCGGCGCGTGCAGTATCGCTACCGGGGTTGCGTACCCTTTCGTACTTCATGGCGGGATACGTGCCGCCCGCCTGCTTTCATCGTCGGCAGTCATTGCCGGTGATAACAGGTCTGTGCTGGTTGAAGGACTGGCGCCGTTGAATGCCGTGGCCTGCGAGGCAGGCCTGCGTTTCTTTGTAACCGACGACCTCTATATTGGCCTGCGGGGCATGTATAATCTCAACCATGACGTTGATCACGCGGTGAAGCGTTCGGCAGGCTTTGAGTTTGCCTGGGAATTTTGACCGGCATGTTCCATTCTTTTTGCATGCGGGTAAAAAATAAATCTTGATTTTACATTGATCTGTTTCTATTATAACTATAAGTAAAGAGTATTCTGGATGTTCTGTTACATGTTGTACATGTTGATTTTCTTGTTAATGCAAAAATCAATTATGCCGAACATTGTAACAGGGTTAAGAATATGTCCCATGACAGCGCATTGCACGTGGGCATTTACTAATAGGGAAATCAGCAGTGACAAGAGCACAGTCACAATTTGCGGAGGTACTATACTATGATAACAATGCAACAACTGGAAGAGCTTGAGGGCAGGATAATAAAGGCGTTACAGCTTATCGGTGACCTTCGAGGTGAGAACGCCAAGCTGGAAACGGATAACGAATCGTTGAAAGTAGAGGCAGAGGAAGCACGGCTCAGTCTTGAAGAAAAAGAACAGGAAGTTGCCCGCATACAGAAGGAGCTGGAACAGGTCTCCGCGGAACTGGCCTCGTTGAAAGACAAGGAAGACGAACTGGAAAAGAAAATGCTTCAGCTGCTTAGCAAGCTTGATGTACTCCAGTCTGATGATTCTGCTGATTACCAGGCAACCGCCGCGAGCATGGGGGCCGAACGGGCATCTGCTGCAGCATCTCCTCCTCCGGCAGAACCGGCACCGGAACCGGAAGAAGAACCCGTAATGGAAGAAGTGGAGCAACCTGAAGAGGCGTCCGCCCCAACTCCCGGAACGGGAGCTGAAGACGTGGAAATGGAATCAGTTCCTGCCGAAGAGCCCCAACAGGCCGGTGCAGAAGATGAAGATGAAATAATTATCATAGATGATGATACCGAGTCTGCCGGTGACGAAGGCGTTATGGTTGATACCACCCCCGAAGAGGAAGACGAGATCATTCTGCTTGATGATGACGAAGACGAGATCGTCATAGACGACATGGGCGAGGACACGGTTATTGTTGATGAAGGTGAATCAGCAGGTGCTTCTTCATCCGCGGGTGTTACCAGTGATGACGAAGATTTTCTCATCATAGAGGATGATGAAAAGTAATACGGCGTTAATGCCGTGACTATATGGATAGGCTGATGGAAAATACCATGGAAGAAAACAAGGAAAAAGTAAACATCTATGGTCACACCT
>CAYFSO010000105.1:0-10240 GCA_964345775.1 uncultured Leptospiraceae bacterium
AGGAGTCGAGTTTCGACCGCAGACAGGCCGGGGGATGATGGAGCGCGAGGAAGAAGGGGGCCTGCCGCGTGAGGGCCCACTTCTTCCTCGCCGTTAAGTTGTTATGAACACCATGAGTTTATAACTGCGAAAGCAGGAAGAGGTATAATCTTTTCTACGACTAGAAGAAACGAAACGAAAAAGAAGGGTCAGAGCATCTGAAGAAAGTAATCCAAAAACAAAAAGCGGGAGAAGAAAAGAACAGCAAAGCACATCCATGTGCCCCCGTACAACATCCATGTGGGAAAAACCTGCCCCTTACCCTGAGAACTGCGCCAGCAGCATTTCCGAGGTGGCAGCCAGCCTGCCCGGGGAATCAAAGGGGTACCGTCCCTCCTGCACCGATTCACGCAGCCTGGAGACGATCTCCTGCCGAACGCCGGAGTTCCTGTCCTCCTCCATCTCCCTGATGGCCATCTTTACTCCCGGCTCGTAGATCCTGGCAAGACGCCCGATCCTGGCCCTGTGCATCTCAGCTACCTTCTTCATCTGGTAGAGCCGGCGGGCTTCGCTGGATATCTCCACCATGTCCTCACCGCCGCTGGCCTTCTTCAAAAAGGCTTTCGGCCGCCTGTTGCCGTCAGGCTGGTCAAACATGGCAACGTTTCTTTTGGTGGTGCCGGTAAACTGGTATATTTTCATCTTAATCACCTCACTTTTACAAGGTTTTACTCTCACCATCTATATATAGTATCGCCAGTAACTACATCCATGTTTAGCCATATTTATGTGTAGTATGCATTTTTTTAAAAAAATTACAGGGGGTCAGAGCCTCTTTTATTCTTTTATTTGCCCTTAACCGGGACACCATGCATAATGGCTATCACCATAACACAAGAAACACCAGAGGAGACATAAGGCACATGCGGCGCAGGGTTATAGATTTTTTTAAGCGGTATTACAGCACACTGAACATGGACCCCCGGGTCATACGGCCCCGCAGGCCCCTTGCCGAAGAAGGGGAACAACAGGCCGAACCCACCCGGTGGAAGGTGAACCTGCTGCTTTTGGTCATCACCCTGGTCACCACCACGCTGGCAGGATCATCCGGGGGGAACACCCTGAAGGAGATCGTCCTGACCGGCCTTCCCTTTTCACTCACCATCATGGCCATACTCCTGTCCCACGAGATGGGCCATTACCTGGCCGCCAGGCGTTTTAACATCAATGCCACTCTGCCCTATTTCATACCGTTTCCCTCTCTCATAGGCACCATGGGGGCCGTCATCAAGATCAAGTCACCCATACGCAGGCGACGCGCACTCCTCTACATCGGGGCAATGGGCCCCATCGTGGGCTTCATATTAAGCCTTGCCGCCGCCATCGCCGGCCTGTACATGTCCCAGGTGCGCCCCCTCCCCGAGATGCAGCCGGGTGCCTTCGTTCCCATATTCGGCGACTCCCTGCTGTTCGCATTCCTGGTCAAAATGATACACGGCACCATACCGCAGGGGCACGACGTCTTCCTCTCTTCATACGCCTGGGCAGGCTGGATAGGCTTCCTGGTCAACAGCCTCAACCTGATGCCCATGGGACAGCTTGACGGCAGCCACATACTTTACGCCCTCATCGGCCGAAAACAGCTCTACTTCGGCTGGACCGCCTTCGCCGCCCTCATAGTGCTGTCATTTGTATGGCCCGGCTGGATCGTGTGGGTCATCCTGGTACTGCTGTTTCTCATGATCGGCCATCCCCCGGTGGAAGACCCCACCCCCCTCGGCGTGGGCGAAAAAATAATCGGCTGGTCCTGCGTGGTCATTTTCATACTCACCTTCATCCCCGTGCCGGTGACCCTGCCATGAAAAATACACTTAATTGTGCAATCACCATTGTGCTGCTGGCAGGCGCCATCTCCTGCGGAACCGGCCTTACACCGGTTTCAGAGCAAAAGGAACCCGCACGCTACACCGCCACCCCCTTTACCAGCACCATACATCCCATAGCATACCCTGAAGGCTCTGACCCCCGTATTGCCGCACTGGAACCATCCGGCATGGTCATAGCGCAGAATACCATATATTTCATCAGCGACGGGCCGGGTCAGCGGTACATCTACCGCCTTGTTCCCGGCGGGCGCACCTACACCGCACAACGTTTTATCCCCCTTCGCTTCAAAGAACATTTTCTTACAGCCATGACACATACACTCGACATTGAAGCCATCATCATCTTGCAGGACGGGTTCGCCATCCTCGACGAACGCAACCGCAGGGTGTACACCGTAACCGGCGATGGCATGACGCGGGAACTGCCCCACAACATTGACGACTATAACCGTCAGCATGAAATTGAATTTTCAAACGAAGCAAACGCCGGCTTCGAGGGCATGGCAGCCCGTCCCGGTACCGGCACATGGTACCTGGCCAACGAACGAAGTCCTGCCCTTATTTACATGCTGCATGAAAAGGACAATAGGCTCAGGGTACAGAACCACCTGCTATTCAGCACAATTACAGGGGATGCGAATCCCGACATTGCAGACCTGTATGCCGTGAAAGACGTACTCTACATACTGTACCGGAAAAAGCGACAGGTCATCAAGCTGCACACCCCGTCATCAACCGTTCTTGCCATTCTTGATTATAAAAGTGTCACTGAAAACCTGTACCAGTCACCTGAAGGATACGGGTTCGCCGAAGGATTATACATGACCAGTGACACAGTTTTTCTTCTCCTGGACAGCAACGGTACTGCATTCAAGTCTCGCAGGGGAGGAAGAAACGGCTGCATGATACAGCTCCCCCGTCACCCCGGCTTCTGAACTATCCCTTTCTGCTTGTTTTTAATAGAACCCAGTGGTACAGTAAATAGATAAGGTAAACGGAGGAAGTTTATGAGCAGTTTCGTTGAAAAATACGGACGATGGGCACTGGTGACAGGGGCGTCGTCCGGGATAGGCGAGCAGTTCGCCCTGCAGCTCGCGGAGAAAGGTTTACATGTTGCCCTTGCAGCACGCCGCAGGGATCGACTGGAGACCCTGGCAGAAAGGATACGACATACATACGGTGTTGATACCCGCACCATAAGTGTTGACTTGGCAAAAGAAGATTTCATGTCAACATTGCTCCCACAGCTTGAAGGCCTTGATATTGGCCTTCTGGTGAACAACGCGGGTTTTGCCACCACCGGGCCCTTTATTGACAATCCCATCGAAAATGAGAAAGACCAGGTAAACCTGAATGCCAGGACGGTTGCCATGTTATCCCACGTATACGGCAACAAGTTTGCAGCTATGGGACGGGGAGGGATCATCAATGTGTCCTCTCTAACTTCTTTTCTCCCAATGCCGGGATGGGCAAATTACTCCGCATCAAAAGTATACGTGCTCAACTTCACCATGTCCCTGTGGTACGAATTAAAACACCTGGGAGTTGACGTACTGGCCCTGTGTCCCGGCGCCACCGTCACGGAATTCCAGGACATAGCAGGAACCAAAAGAAACGGCATGACACCCGACAGGGTTGCCGCTATTGGCCTCAAAAAGCTGGGAAAGAAACCAAAGGTGGTTGCAGGCATATCCAACAAGATCATGTCTTTTATGCCACGTTTCATCTCAAAGGCTATGGCAACCCGTACAGGTGCCATGGTAGTCAAAAGCCTGCAGCAGTAATCTAATTGACCTCCCGGAACCGCGATCACATAATGTGGTTCTTGCGGATTAATAAAATACATACAGGGAGGTTATCATGCCACTATATGAAATTAACACCCGCAGACCACAGGTTGGAGCAGGTACCTGGATCGCCCCTTCAGCCGAGATAATCGGCGACGTACGTATAGGTAAGAATTGCTATATCGGGTTCGGGGCCATTATTCGCGGAGATTACGGCACCATCATCATCGGTGACGAATCGGCCGTGGAAGAAGGGGTCACCATCCATGCCAGGCCCATGGGTGAAACCAGTATTGGGAAAAGGGTTACCATTGGTCACATGGCCATGATACACAATGCCACTATTAATGACCTTGCCGTTATCGGGATGCAGGCCATGATTTGTGACTACTCCGAGATTGGGAGATGGGCCATTATCGCCGAACAGGCCCTTGTGGTAAACCGCCAGAAGGTACCCGGCGAGATGATATACGCCGGTTCACCCGCCAGGGAGAAAGGCCCGGTTCAGGACAAGCACCGGGAAACATGGAACCTTGCCAAGCAGGTATACGTTGATCTCACAGACCAGTACAGCAGCAGCTTCAAAAGGATCGATTAGCTTTCAATTTTCTACTCGCTTCCCTTTGAGTCACCTGACTTGTAATTCTTTCTTACGTATTCATCTATGTATTCCTGCGGCTGTTTCACCGCATCCGCAGGAATGGTAAAGTGATCCTGGTTCATCAGCTGCAGTGCATAGGGATAATCATGGAACAGGTCCTGGCACACCTGTCGAATGCTCTTCCCCTCGTTCCTTGATTTCTCCTGTATCAGCTCCAGTGCCTCCCTCTCGAAGTCCAGGTAAATACCATGTTCAAGAAGAAAGTTTTTCTGAAAGCCCTTGATATTATCGTTGAGAAGCAGTTTTTTTAGTGTTTCCCCGGGATCCTCCACGGTTTCCTGGTCCACGCTGAGTTTTTTCACATCAGTTGATGGAAGGGTCTTCTCAAATTTTATAAGCGTTTTCTCAAATACGCTTAAAAGCCCCCTCGCGCCGGTCTTTTCCAGGTAAGCCCTTTGCGCCAGGATGCGTAATGCCTCATCCGCGAAATCAAGGTCAATACCATATGCCCTGAAATCCATTTTCTTACCCAGCACAACGGTACTGTACTTGCTTTTGAGTATTTTGAACAACCCTTCCTCGTCAAGATCATTCAAAACGACAGTAATAGGGAGACGTCCCACGAACTCCGACTCAAACCCGAATTCGATGAGGTCTTCGGTACGCGCCTTCTTGAATATATCCTGCTTTTCACTTTGAACCACCTGGTTCTTGTCAAAACCAATGGGCTGCTGGTTAAGCCTTTTCGTAATAATGTTCTCAAGACCTCCAAACGCACCGGAAACAATGAACAGTATATTCCTGGTACTGATCTTTTTCCGCGAGACCTTCCCGGTTCTCTGGGCTTCCATTGCAGCTTCCACCTGGGATGCAAGGTCATGTGGCGTCTTAAGATCAACTTCGGCGTCCTCCATAAGCTTGAGCAGGTTTCTCTGGACACCGCTGCGAGACACGTCCGGCCCATGGGCACTGCCCGTTGCCGCGATCTTGTCAATCTCGTCTAAGTAAATGATGCCGTACTCCGCCCTGTGAATATCACCATCAGCCTCGTGAACCAGCTCTCTAACCAGGTCCTCTACATCACCGCCAACGTACCCCGTTTCACTGAACTTGGTGGCATCAGCCTTCACGAAGGGAACACCTATTTTTTTGGCAATAAGCTTAATGATATATGTTTTCCCTATACCTGTTGGACCTATTAAAAGCATGTTGCTCTTAATATTGCCCAGCATTCGCTCATCTTCCGGGATCTGGTGTTCAATGCCCATCCTGTTGAAATGGGTACAAACCTTTGTGGCAATTACCTCGATGGCCTCTTCCTGGCCAATTACGTATTTGTTAAGGTAACTTTCCAGTTCTTCCGGCTTTATGTCAAAGTTGTACTCGGATGACTTGTCACCATCAGCCCCTGGTTTGGATCCAGATTCTTCTGCATCAGGCTTTGCGCCTTCTTTGAATTCATTCTTGAAAAGCTCGTCAAAATCCGTGGTTGGATCATAATATGGTTTACTCATTTGATACTCCATCTTAAGCCTGAATAATTATACTAAAGGTATTGATTTTATGACCTGGCGTCAACCAGCTTATCATAAAATACTGATACCTCTCATTGGGTACTATACCTCATAGAGTCTTTCTATATGGAAAAGTTACTTTCCTGTTATAATACGACGGGAATACCCGCATGTATCATACTCATTTTGTAATATAGCACATGCAGAGATTTTATACATAAAGACTGTTATTTTAGTTAATCCCGTTCTTCTACTATTTCTATATACATCCATCTAAATACCGTAAATGAAAAAAAGTAGCTTCTCAAAAACATTTATTATGCCCCCCTGAAAATGAGAAGCTACGAAAAAAATCTCTTTTATTATAAAAAAATGCTTGCAAATACTATACATATTTATACTATATACCTGTTAGTCTTTAATGCTTATATTAAGAAAGGAGCATTATGAGAACACATGAAGAGAAATATGATTTGCGTCATTATACGGATCCCGGGAAGGGATGTGGACATGAGGATAGCAACCATGGGCAACCAGTACCTGTACATGCTGAGAAGAAAGAAGGAAAAGATCCAGGGCTGCTCAACCTTGTTATCACCATGTTTGAAGGAAACCTTGTGCATTCCCCAACTTCCGGGTTAAACAATGTATCTGATTTTCTAAATTAAATACAGCCTGTAAGGGACAGAGATTACACACTCCTGCCATTACACCTTCACAATATCCACTAATCCCCTTATTCCTCCCCCGGTGTGCATCTGTCCCTTGTCACAGCATATAAAAAGCCTCTCGAGACCGAGAGGCTTTTGTTTATTACTTGTTGTAATTGCCGAAGGAGGGACTCGAACCCTCACGGAGTCGCCCCCGGCGGATTTTGAGTCCGCTGCGTCTACCAGTTCCACCACTTCGGCTGATATTATTACTCGGGTTGGGGAATGTCGTCTACCTCAATATACTTGCCCTTTGCACGGGCCACAATTTTGCCCATTTCATTTTCGATCTCTGCCCGGTTCTCAATAACTCTCTTATTTTTCTTCACGTACCAGCCCCTGATGTATAACGTCTCATCAATAAAGGCAGGTTGAAGATAGCGGACGGTCAACTCACCGGTGAGTGCAACATTTTCCATGTACTTGTTGACCGTCATCATGGTTTCATCAAGGATGGCACAGATTATTCCGGCATGTATTATATTGGGTGGCCCCTCAAGGCTTTGATCGGCAATATATTCACCAAAAGCGGTTCTTGTATCCTCATCGAAACTTAATTGCAGACGAAGACCACGCTCATTTTCCCTGCCGCATCCAAAACATGTTTTATCTTCAAATTCAATCATGGCGCATATTCTTAAATTGTATAATCTTTTGTCAACTCTTTTTTACAATCTTGAGGATATGTATAATTTTAAAAAACTGCAGCTAATCCTGGCTATTGTCTTTAATTCTCCCCATAAGCATATCAACCTCATCCTGGTCAAGCCACTCATCCACAAACAATGGTTGCGCATCTGTTGCCATCAGGTACATTTCCAGTGCCATTATCAGCTCTTCCTTGGTCAATACTCCCTGTGTCACCAGTATCTCACCAACACGCCTTTCCGGATTATCCCGCTGCATGTCAAGTGCATCCTGCAGCTGGTATCCAGTTATTATTTCATTCTCAACCAGGAACTCGCCCACCTTTACATCAGAAGACCCGTTTCCCATAAACTATCTCCATAGACGAAAAACTTTGCATACTCGCGATTTTTAATACTACCATTTTCTTTATAAAAGTCAACTGTAAAAATATTGACATTTTCCTGGACTATTGCATTCTGCACATATATAATTAATATATTGCAAGTTTACATATGAAACCATTTGTGCACATAGCAGTCGTCTTCATTATCATACTGTCAATTTCTATTCTCGTTAATGCAAGGCGAATCCCTGAATATACCGGCATTGACGTGTGCAGAAAATGTCATGAATCAAACGCTATAGGAAACCAGTACGCGGTTTGGGCTTCATCACCTCATGCAAACGCCTACCGCACCCTCTCATCAACCAGGGCAAAGAAAATTGGAGCCAAACATTCAATTGCTAATCCATCAAAAAACACCCGCTGCCTCAAGTGCCATACAACCGGAGGCGGGAAGATAGACAAAACGGCTAAAGAGGGTGTTGGATGTGAAGCCTGCCACGGGCCCGGCGGGGATTACTACGACTTCAGTAACCATGCCTCATTCACCAACAGGAACGCGGCATATAGAAAAGCCGTTAAACTGGGAATGTACCCGATTATCGGCATCGATGGCATAAAGGCCCGGGAAAAGGTGTGCCGTCACTGCCACCGTGAGAACCGCCCCTGTTACCCCGAAGATCAACAGGAACAGGAACGCCAGAAGCTGCCCCTGCAACTCATTTCGGATTTTGTATTCAAACATCCCGTTCGAAGGTAGGGCAATCCTTTTTCTCTAACAGCAGCCACTTGAAACCATCAACAACATTCATCGCGTATTCCAGTTCATGCACGTAGCCCCTGTATTGCCGGCAGTGCTCTTCCCCGCAGATGTGATCCATGGTAAAAAGATCATACCCGATGGAATGATACAACTGTCTCAGTGACTCCCTGGCAAATTGCGGTGTACCCGCTGCCGAGGTAACGTTTTTCAACCTGTACAACGGGGTGAGAAACACCTTTCTGAAAAGCGTACTGACAAGAAAAGAATACAGCTCCTCCGCAGAAAGAACAACAAGTGAAAGCCTGTGCAACCCGGACAGGATCTCATGTATAAACACGTCATCAAGATTGGCCTTGTACGGAATAAACGGGATGCTTTTAAAAACCGTGTCTGCATACGTTTTCCGTATGAATTCCTGCACGTTTACCTTGTAGCCGCCAATATTCATAAGCACCATTTCTATGCCGTTACCATGTGAAAGCTCTATAAGTTCGTCGATATCCTTTGCCTTCACCACGTCAAGATGGAACGATGAAATGATACGGCTTATCACCTGGTTTTGCATTTCGTCCGAATCCAGCAACACAATTTTTCCGAAGGTACCGGGTGGTTTTACCGATGTCCCCTGTATATATGTTGCTATTTCTTCAACCGGCTTATTCAGAAGAATTTCTGATATGCCGTGCGAAAGAAATCTCTTTTTCCGTGAGGGGTCAATGTCCCTCACGCTGAATATCAATCTGCCTTTCCTGTCATTATGCTTCCACGATTCCATTATCATGCTGAACTTGTCCCCTGTGACATCTTCAACAAGGAACACGTCACCTGATGCAAATGCGCGGGTAAAGGCATCATTCTGCGGCTTGCATTGTTCAGGTGTTATCTGGTAATCTACTGAAAACGAAGAAGCCAGTTGTTCATTTATATCAGTATTTCGACCGGTTATAAGAACGATAGATTGCATATAATAGAATCATTTTAAACTATTCATTGGGTGAACAAAATTCAAATATTTTAATAATGTTATTTACTCTTCAGATTTTTTTTCTCTGCGATCTCAATAACCTCTACCTTGATACCATTAAATTTTTTAGATAGCAGATTATAGATTAAAGCTATTATAACATTCACCAATGAAACAAAAACAGAATAAATAAGAGAAAAAACAATCATCATAATAAAACCAACACCAGAAAAGAATGCCGGGTTATTAATAGTATCAGGTACTTCATTACCCTTCATTAACGCAGGAATAGCAGAAAACATTGCACCAAATGAAGAAAAAAATAGGCCAAAAAATAACAACACAAAGATAAAACAAAGCATGAATGAATATAATGCTACACTTCCAAGGTCAAATTTCTTTATTGCATACATGTACTACCTCCAATCCAAATAAACATTTTAAAAAATAATAATAATTCATTATCGATTTATTTACATTCATTTAATCATGTGTCAACTTAAAAAATGTAATTGATATATCATCATTTAACTTGACTTTTTCTTAAGATCAATTAAAAATTATATATATGTGAAACATAATATAATTTGGAGGTAATAATTATGGCTGAAAGTGGTTTCGATTTTAAGAAATTCGTTGATGACTCAATACAAGTTCTTAAAAATCCAAAGGAATTCTACTCTTCAATGTCAAAAACTGGCGGGTTGGGAGAACCAATAATTAAAGCGTTAATATACGGCTTAATATCTGGTATTATCGCTTTAATTTGGAGTGTTCTGGGTCTTCAAATTGCTTTCATAGGTCCAGTGAAAGCTTTGATTTTAGCTGTCATTTTTGCTCTAATAGGTCTTTTTATTGGCGCAATAATTATTCTTATCATTTCTGCAATATGCGGTGGTAGCACTGATTTTGAAAATAATGTGCGAGTAACCGCTGCAGCCATGGTATTGATGCCTGTGAATACACTATTAGCTGTATTCGGTGAAATCCATGTCTATGTTGGATCAATAATCACACTTGTACTTGTATTATACGGAATATGGCTTATGTATAATGCATTAAC
>CAYFSO010000106.1:0-10222 GCA_964345775.1 uncultured Leptospiraceae bacterium
GGTCATAGAGAAAGAAAGCGGCTGGGAATCATTCATCATTCTTGATGTGTAACTTATTTTTGCATATCAAATAATATTGACGCGGCAATAAAAATTTCGGTGCCATATACGTAAACGCCAAAATTATCATCGGAGTCTGATTCCAGGTCCATGCCGGCATACCGGATTCCTCCCTCGATACTCATGCGGGAATCTTTCTTAATATCGAAATCATATCCAAGTGCAACACCAAATGCGTAACCATACCCGGAATAGTCAAAATCGTCATCATCTGAACCACTTACAATAAAAAACCCGAATTGCGGACCCCACCATAAACGGGAATCAGCTTTTTTCGACAGCTCCAGTGCCAGGGTATCCATGAAGGCAAGCCTGCCGAAGTCAAGATCCCATGAATAAAAATTGTCACTCTCATCAATATATACTGTACCTGCCTGGTACAACAGCATGAAGCGGTTATGTACATAGCCATCGGAGCCCAGTGGCGAATTGATAATTCCACCTATGCCAAAATATTCCAGGTCCTGGTCTGGATATTCAGAATAGTAAGTATCACTCCATTGTTCGGCCTCACCACTGCCTCCCTGATAGCCAAGCTGGATACCTATTCTGCTTGCAAATAATGGAGAAGCACACAGGCAGATAATTACCATTGCTGAAAGTAGAGTAAAAGATTTTTTCGTGTTCAAAGTCATAGTCCCCCCCCCTATATCCTGAAATATCACACGTTGGTGATTTCTTACACAGACCGGAGAGTATAATATATGGTGAGCGAACAGTGTGCAGAGTGGGTCTGTTTTCCTGTTGCTGCCTTTTATGCCAGGAAATAGTATTTTGATGAACTATATTCATAATAAATCATGCTGTCAATAATTTTAATCCCGTTACATAATTCAATAATTATTGACAGCACTCGTAAGAACTTCCATTCTTTGTACGCATATATAACCATATAAAAAGGATTGCAACATGCCAGAGATTATTGACGGGAAAAGGATATCTGAAGAGATCAAGGCCGAGATCTCAAGTGAAGTGGCAACGCTGTGGGAAGCCCATAAGAAGAAACCGGGCCTGGCGGTTGTCCTGGTGGGGGAAGACCCGGCTTCACAGGTCTATGTACGCATGAAGGGACGGGACTGCGAACAGGTGGGCATAGAATCCATTCAATATACCCTTCCCGAAGAGACAACGCAGGAAGAACTCTTAACACTGGTGAAAGAGTTGAATACCAGGGAGGATGTTGACGGTATCCTGGTTCAGCTGCCCCTGCCGTCACACATAAACGAGTCAGTTATTCTGAACACAATTGATCCGGGAAAGGATGTTGATGGGTTTCACCCTGTTAACGTAGGGAAACTGGTTACAGGCGACGAGGATACCTTTTATCCGTGTACTCCCTATGGATGCCAGGATCTGATCAACAGGTATGTACCCGATCTGAAAGGTAAACACCTTGTGATAGTGGGAAGAAGCAATATAGTTGGCAAGCCCATGGCCAACCTGATGGTACAGAAAAATGCGCGTGCCAACTGTGTAGTGACCATATGCCATACCGCCGCACCGGATATATCGTATTTTACCAGACAGGCGGATATCCTGGTGGTAGCAGCAGGCAGGCCCGAGGTGGTAAGCGGTGAAATGGTCAAGGAAGGAGTCGTTGTTATTGACGTGGGCGTTAACCGAATTGACGATCCTGTTAACGAAGGGAAGAAGAAGCTTATTGGTGATGTGCGGTACGAAGACGTTGCCAGAAAAGCATCTGCCATCACTCCTGTTCCCGGTGGCGTAGGGCCCATGACCCGGGTGATGCTATTGAAAAATACCCTGAAGGCGTTTAAGATACATAACAACATGCTATGACGAAAAAAACCGGGGTTTCAAACCCCGGTTTTTGTTATCAGTATTGAATTCTAATTAACTAAAAATGCTGCACGTCACGGTGTTCTTCATCCTGGATGAACATTGGTATATACTTCGCAAACCACATGTAAATAAGTACCATGATGGCAAGTGAGCCAAGCATTAATGCCCATTCCTGTATGGAAGGACCATATGTCATATATGGTCGCCATGGGAAGTTGGGAACCGAATATCCGTGCATGATGACCCTGAATTTCATCATTATTATGGCCATTACACCGCTGATAATACCCGCAGTAAATACCCTGTCATTCTCACGGAATTTCTTGAAGTTCAGTATAACGACAGCACCTATAGTAAAGGCGAATTCCAGAACAAGAACCCACCAGCCATACATGCTGTTGCTCATTATCTCGGTAAAAGACCTGTCAAATAACGGTAGTACAGTAGTCCACTGTGTATAAATGTCGAATACCCTTATCAGGAAATAGAATATGAACATGGCACCCGATATCTGAGCCAGTTTCATAAAAGATTCTTTCGGTATAAGTTCCTTCTTCTGTACCCACTGGGCTATCTTAGGGATCAGCATCATAAGGCATGTGCCGCCAGCTGTTGCGGCGACGATTGCAACGAAGAAGTAAAGATGATGAGGCCTGAACCATGCAGCTTTTCCGTACAGGATATCCCACATGCCCCCACCGAGAGAACCCTGGTGGAAGAAAGACAGGAATGTTCCAACCGCTGCCATTATCCACATTAGCTTGTGCAGGTAATGCGCGATATAATGCAGTGCCGGGATACGGTCTAATACCTTGTGAGAAAGTATTACAGGAAAAAGCTCAATTATGAGTACCATAAAGTAAAAGGTGAGACACCAGATTACCTCTGTCAGCATTGATGTTGGCATAATGTTGCTGCCCCAGTTAGGATAGGTATATCCAAACCATGCGCGTAGAGGCTGCCCAATCTCGAAAACCAGCAGTACAAAGGTAAACAGGTAGCACATGAACCCTATAAGGACGGTTGAGTTGATCAGTGGCTGAAGCTTGTCAACACGGAAAATATACAGCATAAATCCGGTGAAAAATGCGCCACCACCCAGTGCCACGTAGCCCAGGTCTCCGAGGATCCACAGTCCCATGTTGAATATATTGTTCATATTGGTATAACCAAGTCCCCAGAACAATATTTGTATACCAAAGATAACAAACAGGGCTGTGAATGCCAGGAGTACGTAGATAGAAATCTGGACATTTCTTGAATAACTGTTCCATTCGTTTTTTAAAAAATCAATTGCTTTACTCACGATGATCTCCTTTTCTTATTTTGAGGAGTGTTTATACCCGCCGATCATTTCCCGCAGCCATTTATGGCTTGTCAGGTAGTAGACCTTGGGGTTAGGATAATTTTTCATTTGCATCCGTTTCTCGTACTGTTTCGGATCGGTTTCACGAAGCTTATCTATGGCATCATGAAGCAGCCTTACCGCCCGGTCGCTCCTGGAAAGCCTGGATACATCAGAGTTCGGATCGTTGAGGTCTCCAAATACCATGGCCCCAGTGGGACAGGCAGCCACACACGCGGGTGTGTAAGTAACAGCGTTAATATCTGTTTCCCCGTTCGCTATTGCCTTGTCACGTTCTTTCTTCCAAATGTGATCGCAGAAAGTACATTTCACGACTGTACCGCGTGAGGCAACAGAACGGTCAGGATTCAATGATTCCTTGAACGTGCCCTCGTATTCCGGTTTCCACCAGTTAAAAACACGAGCCTCGTAGGGACAGGATGCCTGGCAGTAACGACAACCGATACATCTTGACCAGATCTGGCTCACTACACCGTCGTCTCCAACGTCGGTGGCCACAACCGGGCATACCGATACGCAGGGAGGGTTTGGATTATCTGGATCATTGCCCTCGCACTGCTGGCACATCTTGGGAAGATACGCAACTTTTACATCGGGATACTGCGCGTTCTCATCATTATCATTTGTTACTTTCATCACGTCAAGAAAGGTAACCCGCTTGGGTATATCTGAATCATCTTCGAATATAGGCATATTATTGGACTGGGAACATGCGACCTGGCAGGCCTCGCACCCGGTACATTTATCCAGGTCAATAGCCATTCCCCATTTTCTTTTCATTTCAGCCATTTTCAATCACCTCTTAACTAATTTTAATCCTGGTCAGCCACCAGTCGGCGGTACCTGAAACGGGATCGATCCTGTTGCTCATGATTTCCTTGGGGTTAACCCCTTTACCGTTCGCGTACCTTGTGTAACAGGTATGTCCGAAACCAAGAGGTATGGCCACCACACCGGGTGCGATAGTCTTGGTTCGATGTACGCGAACATTTTCCAGTTCACCACGGTTGGATTCAAGATCGATCTTTTCACCCTCTGAAACGCTGAACTCGTCGGCGGTGGTGGGGTTCATGAGTACCCAGAGGTTGTCTTTCGTTAATACTGTACCGGAAAGGCCTTTCAATACATAGGGAAGGGCCAGGCCCCTGCCGTCGCCTACCATTGGTATTTCGTATGGGAGCATGGCAAGAGGATATTCTTTTGTTGCCTTTGCTGCTTTTTGTGTTTCTTCAATCTGTTTTGACATTAATTGGACAGGGAACGAGAAAGAAGAAACCGACTTGAACTGCTGTGCTGATGCAATGGAAACAAGTGCCGTATAGTTTTTCCATGGAAATGACTGCTTTACGCCATCGATATTTTTGGCTATACGGATGAGGGCATCACCGGCATGAATTGACTTGTATCTTGGTGATACTACCGGTTTACCTGCTTCCGTGTTCATCTCAAGGGATGACAGTGAAGGAAGTACGTAATCAGCATACTGGGCGGTATCGTTGAGTAGTGGTGCAATAACCACTACGGTGGATGCCGCCTTCATTTTCTTTATGAGTTCTTTACCGTATGTACTCTGGTATACGGGATTTGCCCCGTTTATTATGATAAGATCTGCCTTTGCATCACTGGCGGCGAATTCATCCAGCCCTTTCGCGGCCTTGGCCGACTTCAGGCCTTTTTTGGCGTAACCGTCAAGATTCAGTGCACCAAGTCCCCTGTCCTGTCTTACTTTGACCAGAGATCCCAGTGATCCGGCCAGGCTGTTCAGTGCCTGTACTGCCGCGATCTCAACGGATGAAGAAGAAATACCCTGTCCACCTTTACCTGCTACTGCTACGGGGCGCCTGGCAGAGGCAAACTCTTTTGCGATCTGCATAAGCATGTCAGGGCTGACTCCCGTGATTTTTGATACTTGCTCAGGGGTGTACTGGTTGATTACCAGTTCTGAAAATCTCCCGAAACCTGATCCAGAAGATCGTTTACCCATTTTAGTTATAAGTATGTTTGCCAGCCCAAGGGCCAGTACTGCTTCAGTTCCGGGTTTTACTGCCACCCACTGGTCTGCAGCAGAAGCGGTACGGGTTGCCATGGTATCTACATGCACGAACCGCGCGCCCCTGTCTTTCCAGCCGGCAAATGCGCGATGCATGGTGCCTGGTGCCCCCCATCCTTCAAGGACACGCGCGCCGAAGGTAAGTACGTAATCGGCCTTGTCAAAATCGTACTGTATACAACCATCCGTGTTCTGGGTAAGGGCCACCGCTGACCGGGATATGTTACAGAAGCAGGGATCCACGTATATATTTGGACTTCCGGCTGCGGTGATCAGCCTTTCGAGCAGCTTCCCTGAAATGCCGGCATGTGCCTCGTTTATACCTGCTATCTGCGCTGCGTTACCGTCTACCCGGAGTGTATCGATCTTACTGGAGATGTCATTTATTGCGTCTTCCCAGCTTATCTCTGTGAACTTGCCCGAGCCCTTGTCGCCGGTTCGTTTCAGAGGTGTTTTGATCCTATCGGGATGGTACAGCACCTGGAGAAGGGCCTGGCCCATGGGGCATCCCTGGTTGGATGTTTCAACCTTGACTGCTCTCTGGTCAATCTTCCTTACTGAAATGCTGCATTTGTCCGGACATGCATTACAGATACCCTGTATATACCGTTCTTCACCAATTGGAGGTGTGTATTGGTCCTGGGTCCATTCAACAAGCCACTGAAGTGACTGGAACGGGGCACCAGAAACCACGTAACCGGTACCAGTACCAACGACAGCGCCTCCTACCATTTTTAAGAAATCTCTTCTTTCAATTTTTTTCATGAATTCAATAACCCCTTCTACTTTTTAATCATGGCATACCGCGCATTTGTTACTTACGCCCGTGGCGTCATGGCAGTCTTCACACGTTCCCATGGACATTTTCATACCCGTCCCTGTTGGCTTAGTGGAAAACTTTTTTCCTCCATGACACGATTCGCAAGGAACATTCATGGTGTTCTTCGTTACGGCCATGTGGCTGAAGTACACCAGGTCAGGCTGCCGGACAGAAGATCCCCATGGCTGATCGGAATCCCTGAATCCTTCAAAAAATGCCTGTACCTTCGTAGTGCTACCGTCATGACACATCTTGCAGTCACCCACTGTTGGGATACCCTTGAACCTTCCATTTCCATAATACCCATGACAAACTTCGCAGCTGTGTGCTCCGTGTTTTGTTAAATGGGATTTGTGGTTGAACGGAAGAAGCTTTTCAGCGTGTACTGACATGACGCTATCACAAGATTTTTGAAATATTACGAAAGATAAACATGTAAAAATAAAAAAAGGGAGTAGTATTAGTAAAAATGATCGGGCCCCTTTCACAAACATGCTCCTTTTTTTATGATTGAGATGATATCAAAACAGGACACAGTGGAACTGGTATCTCTTGTCAATCCCTTTTGCGCCTCGTTAGATATTCCAATGGGAAATCGTGCTGTCAACAAAAATATGTAAAAAAAATTGACACCTGTGGCTTAAAGTGATAGTTCCTTAGCTGCTTTGGCTCCCTCAACTGCATCAGGAGCATAGCTTGCCCCGATACTATCGGCAAACTCCCTGGTCACCACGGCTCCTCCCACCAGCAGGGACACGTCAAGTTTTTCATCCTTCAGCAACTGGCTTACCGTCTTCATCTCGTACATGGTGGTGGTAAGCAGGGAACTCATGCACACGATGTTGGGTTTATGCTCTTTTACGGCATCGATTATGGTCTCGGCGGCCACGTCCTTCCCCAGGTCGATGACGTCAAAACCGTGATTTTCAAGCATCATGGCCACGATATTCTTGCCTATGTCGTGGATATCTCCTTTTACGGTACAGATCACCACTTTGCCGGTCTTTTTTACCGATCCCTGTTTCAGCAGCGGCTGAATGACGGTAAACCCCGCCTTCATACTGTTGGCCGAGGCGATCATCTGCGGGAGGAAGTATTCCCCGCGGCTGTACAGGTCGCCAACGTGTTCAAGTGCCTGTATGAGGGCATTGTTCATGATGTCCTCGGGGTTGTGCCGTTCAAGGGCTTCCTTTATGGTGGAGGCTATTTCGTCGCTGTTGCCTTCAACCACCATGGTAAATATGCGGTCGAGGATGGTTTTCACGTCCTGCTCTTCTGTTTTTGCCGGCTTTTCGGGTGTTTTACCGCCAAAATGGGCGATATACTGTGCGGCGCCGGGGTCGTCACCTTCCAGGTAGGCCAGTGCCATTTTCTCGCCCTCGTTGTATTCACCGGGGCTTGTAAGGGAGACGGGATTGAATATGGCAGCGTCAAGCCCGGCCTCAACAGCCTTTTTCAGGTAGGCGTTATTTATGTGCTTACGGACGGGCAGGCCGAAAGAGAGATTGCTGATCCCCAGGCTTGTCTTGATGCCCCGCGATTGAAAATGGCGTATCACTTTCAGGGTCTCTGCCGCGCTTCCCGGTTCGGCGCTCTCGGTGAGCATGAGGGGGTCTACCAGCACCCGTGAAGGCGAAATGCCGTTCTCTGCCAGGCGTTCTACCAGCCGCTGCCCTATATCGATGCGCTTCTGCGCGTCCACGTGTATGCCCGATTCGTCGAGGCACAGGGCAACAACGAAGGAACCGAATCGCTGCAGGTGTGGCAGCATGGCGTTGAAGTTGTTGTCCTTACCGTTTATTGAATTTATCACCGGTATTCCGGGATAGTACATGAGGGCCTGCCCGGTAACGCCGGCATTATCAGAGTCTATCATCAGGGGGACGCGGACGCTGTGTGACAGGATGGCCACCGATTTCTGCATCGCGGCGGTCTCGTCAATGTCGGGGACGCCCACGTTGATGTCCAGGATGTGGGCTCCTTCTTCTACCTGCTTGCGGGATTCCTCCCTTAAAAAGGAGAACTGGCCCTCTTTCAGCTCGGCGGCGAACCTCTTTCGGGCGGTTGGGTTCAGCCTCTCGCCGATTATGACGGGCCTGGGAGCCTTTTCCACGTCAATTGCGGTGTAGCGGCTGGTGATAAAACGGTGCTGCAGGTCGCCATCGATCTTCTGCACCGGGAAGTCTTTCAGCCGTGCCGCAAGGGCCGCGATATGATCAGGTGTGGTGCCGCAGCACCCCCCGATCACCCGTACCCCCATCTGGGCGAAACCGAGACACAGCTCGGCGAACTTCTCCGGGGAGAGCTTATAGACGGGAGTGCCGTCAACTATCTCGGGCAGGCCGGCGTTGGCCCATACCGAGAGTGGTATGTTCAATGTTTTCAGGTTTTCTACGTAACTTCCGTATATTTTCGTGAGTCCCTCAGGCCCCATGCTGCAGTTGGAGCCCACCACGTCAGCTCCCGCCTGGGCCAGGGTGGCCAGCCCGGTGAGCATGTCGGTGCCGGTGAGGGTGTTGCCGCTCTCTTCGAAGGTCATGCTGCTGATCACCGGCAGCCCGGTGTTGTCCTTCGCCGCAAGGAGTGCCAGGCGGGCCTCCTGCAGGTCGTTCATGGTCTCGATGACGATAACGTCGGCGCCCCCCTGCTCAAGGGCCTTTACCTGGGTGGCAAAGGCGTTGTATACCTCTTCCGGGGCCGCCTCTCCCATGGGTGCTGCCAGCACCCCCGTTGGGCCAACGGAACCGCCAACAAGGCATTCCCTTTCGTTTGCTGCCTGCCGGGCTATTCCGGCGGCCTGTTCGTTTATCTCGGTGCAGCGGCCGTCCAGGCCCGATTCTGTCAGCTTCAGGGTGCTGCCGCCGAAGGTATTCGTCTCTATGATGTCCGCACCGGCACCCGCGTATTCCCGGTGTATTTCCAGGAGCACGTCGGGACGCTCCACGTTCAACAACTCAAGGTTACCCGTGTAGCCGGGAAGTTTCTTGAACAGCATGGTTCCCATTGCGCCGTCAACGATGACGGGCCTGTTCTGTGCCAGTTTTTCCTTAAAATCCATTAAATAAACGCCTCGCAAGTATTAAATATTGAGGCTATGGTTGAATTTTTCAAGTGAGAGTACAACCATTTTTTTTGCGAAGAGGGCAGTGACGGGTGAGGGGTGGCGGGTAACGGGTTTAAAAATAATTGACACCCACCTGTAACCATGCCTATAGTCCTGCATCACATGAAAACAACACAGTAAGAACTGTAGATCCGGAGGATATAATGAAAAAAGTCATAACCATGGTGAGCATTGTCCTGGTAACCGCACTGGCATTCAGCGGTTGCGGGTATAACAAGATGCAGGCACTTGAAGAGCAGGTGTTCGCGGCATGGGGGAACCTTGAGTCCACCCTTCAGCGGCGTGCTGACCTTATTCCCAACCTGGTGAACACGGTGAAAGGATACGCGGCACATGAAAAAGAGACCCTCACCGGTGTGATCGAGGCCCGTGCAAAGGCTACCTCGGTGAATATCAAGCCCGGTGATCTCAGCAACGAGCAGGCCATGCAGAAATACCAGCAGGCACAGGGACAGCTTTCATCGGCATTGTCACGATTGATGGTGGTGGTAGAACGTTATCCAAACCTGAAGGCTGACAAGCACTTCACCGACCTGATGCATCAGCTTGAAGGTACCGAGAACAGGATCAACGTGGCACGTCAGCGTTATAATGATGCCGTTCGACAGTTTAACTACTCGATACGAAAGTTCCCTTACAACATAACCAACAACATGATGTTGAATCTCGAACGAAAAGAATACTTTAAGGCAGAAGAAGGGGCTAAGGAAGTTCCGAAGGTTGAATTTTAAAATCGTATTATTTCATACTGGAGTGGTTACATGAAAAATCTTGCAGACAGGTTTCTCTCTGAAGCCGAGAAAAAGAAGATAATTGAATCGGTCAAAAAAGTAGAGAATATCACCTCTGGAGAGATCGTCCCCATGGTGGTATCGTCAAGCTACACTTATCCCCTCGCGGAGATAAAGGGGGCCGCCTTCTTCTCCGTTCCGGCTGCCATTGCACTTACCTACCTGGCGGTGCAGCAGTCTTTATTGATGGGATATTTCCCGTACCTGT
>CAYFSO010000107.1:0-10156 GCA_964345775.1 uncultured Leptospiraceae bacterium
TACTCCTGTTGAGTGTGGCACTGCTCAACCTGGGGAATGACCTGCAGGGTACCCTCCTTGGTGTACGTGCAGCTATCGAGGGGCTGCCCCGGGAGAATATCGGTTTTATCATGTCGGCATATTTTGCCGGTTTTGTGGCAGGCCCCTGGTTTATACCACGGCTCATATCCCAGGTGGGCCATATACGTACATTTGCTGCACTGGCATCGCTTGCTTCTGGTGTGGCGCTGGCCCACGTGCTCATCATTAATACTCCCGCGTGGATGTTATTGCGATTTGTTCATGGCATATGCTACTCGGGGATGATGCTGGTGGTTGAGAGCTGGCTCAATGGTAGTTCAAGTGAGTACTACAGGGGCCGCGTGTTATCGATTTACAGCATCGTGTTCTACCTGTCGTCTGCTGCAGGGCATCCATTGTTAAATATCGCTCCCCCAGAGGGATTTATGCTGTTCTGCATTGTTTCAATTCTTATATCACTTGCAGTAATACCGATAACTGTTGCAAGGGTGGAAAACCCGGGAAGGGTTCCGGTAATGCGTATGCGGGTGAGATCACTATTTAAAACCGCACCCATGGGAGTAGCAGGCATTTTTATAGCCGGTTTCTGCATGAACGCCTTCAGGGGTATGGGGCCAACTTTCGGGCAGGACGTTGGTCTTGACTCCGCCGGAATATCAGCGATAATGGCAGTTACCACGGTTGGAGGACTTGCCTTGCAGTGGCCCATGGGGCTTCTTTCGGACAGGATAGACAGGAGAAAGGTAATACTGTGGGCCAGCCTTGGCGCGGGAGTTGTTGCAATAGTCATCGGTTTTTCGGGCAGCATCCCTATCAACCTTCTTCTTTCAGGGTTGTTTATATTCGGCGGTCTTGGTATCCCTGTGTATGCCGTATGTATTGCCCATGCCAATGACCACGTGCAGCCGGGTGAATTTGTTGCTACTGCAAGCACCATGCTGTTCATGTTTGGTCTTGGTTCAGCATGTGGTCCGATTGCGGCAGGTTACTTCATGTCAAAAATTGGCCCCGGTGGACTTTTCATGTTTACCGGGTATATCTGGGTGCTCTTTTTTGTCTTCGGCCTGTTCGTTGTAGAGAGAAGAAAACCCCAGGAAGGGCTGGAAAAGGAAACATTTATCGCGGTACCACGTACAACCCCCTCTTCACTGCTCTGGTATGCCAGGAGGGCACGTGCAGAAAGAAAAATCAGGGAAGGAAAGGCCCGCTCTGAATCAGAGTAAACGGGCCTTTTTTGTTACATGATTTTTCTGCTGTTATTGTTCGATATCCGAGGATCCCGACTCGGAAGCGCCGGCAGAGTAAGAACCGGTTTCCTGCTTTTCTTTTGGAATACCTATACCAAGGATGTTCAGCCCTGCGTCCAGCACAACAAGTGAAGCCCCGATGCTTATAAGAAGAAGCACCTGTCCAAGCAGTGGGCTTCCCACGATGAACTTGTAAAGATAAAAAGTATTGATGAATGTAACTACACAAATAACACCTGAAAGCCCTCCTGAAGCCGCGGGAAGATATTTTCGTATTCCTTCCTGGAACTGGGGTATAAAAAGGTAGATGAGGCATGCCACTCCGGCTGCCAGCATTATGATTGCCGAACCTGGTGCGTATAATCCACCTACTATGAGTAAGATAATACCCATTGCCAGGATTATAAGCCCGCCCAGCAGTATCAGGTTGTCCCTTGAGAGTTTTTTTACAAAGGGAATTTTTTCAACGAACATCTTGTACCTCCGTTTAATTTTTATTGCTTTTAAATGAGTATACAATAAAAACAGGTGTAATGCAAACGGAAAAAAACATTTAAACGGATTAATGAACAAAAATATAAAATTATTGAAATAGTATGTTCCTGAAATTATAATACCGACCAGTATGTCGATAACGATATAGCAATATGCCAGAGGTGTTATGCTTGAATATATAACCGGTGTTAATGGTTTTGCCGTAAAATATAAAGGCAGGACCATAATCACTCACAGTATGACAGATCCCTGCATCTGCTCAGGCAGTGGAACCGCCAGTATTGAAACTTCTCATGGTGTGTATAAGCTGAAGAAAGATACTATAACATGTAAAGAATATTGCAGTGATTTTACCATTTACAATACAGCTGATGAGGCAATAGATATTATATTTGGATCACTTGTTACGCTGCACTGCCGCGTCATAGATGGACGGTTGCATATTACCTTTAGCGGTTATGATGAAACACGTAACAGGTTCTGGATCAGCCTTGCAGCCATGCCGGGTGAGCATGTATATGGCTGCGGTGAACGTTTTGGTAAGCTCGATCTTCGTGGACATGATGTCCCAATCTGGGTAACAGAACCGGGAATAGGTCGTGGACGGGATTACGTGGGCATGCTGGCAGAACTCCATTCCAGGGTGGGTGGTGCATGGCATAATACCTATTTCCCCATGCCAACCTTTGTATCATCGGAGAACTGGTATTTTCATGCAGAGGCTGATTCATACGCCCGGTTCAATTTCAAGAAGAAGGACAGGTTCGTACTGTATTTCTGGCAGGTGCCGAAGACCCTTGTGATTGGTGTTTCAGACAGTGCTGTCGATACCATTGGTGAGTTGTCGGCTTACCTGGGTCGTCAGCCCCTGTTGCCGGAATGGGTATATGATGGAGTGTGGCTTGCCGCACAGGGGGGTACAGGTGCAGTTCGAGAGAAGGTGAGAAAGGCCCGTGACGCCGGTGTGGAACTTTCCGCCATCTGGTCGCAGGACTGGCAGGGCATACGAAAAACACCATATGGTACGCAGCTCATGTGGAACTGGGAATATGACAATGAGCTGTATAATGGCCTGCCAGGATTTATTGATGAACTACATGAAGCAGGAATAAAGTTTCTCGGGTATAATAATTGTTTCCTGGCCATGGACAGTGAACAATATAAAGAAGGTTCTTTAAAAGAATATTTCGTGAAGGACGGGGACGGAAAAGACTACGAGATATACACATCCACATTCCCCGTGGCAATGGTTGACCTGACAAACCCTGAAGCGTGGCAATGGTACAAGCAGATTATAAAGAAAAACATGATCGGCATCGGGATGGACGGCTGGATGGCCGATTTTGGCGAGTACCTTCCTGTTGATTCAATTATTTATAACGGTGATCCAATGCTGTATCATAATCCTTACCCGGCGGAATGGGCCAAATTAAACAGGGAGGCAGTGGAAGAGGAGGGTAAAACAGGAGAAGTAGTTTTCTTTAGCAGGTCAGGTTTCACCCGCTCTCCACGGTATTCGCCGCTTTTCTGGGCTGGTGACCAGCTGGTGACATTCCACCAGAATCATGGCCTGCAGTCGGTCATACAGGCAGGTATCTCGATGGGGATATGCAGCTGCGGGTTTTACCATTTCGACATTGGCGGGTTCTTCTCAATACTATGGATAAAACGCAACAGGGATCTCTGGATGCGCTCTGCCGAGATGGCGGCATTCACGCAGGTAATGCGAAGTCATGAAGGTATTAATCCAGAAGTAAATTGCCAGTTCGATTCCAGTTCCGAAATACTATCCCACCTGGCACGCATGACGAAAGTATATACACATCTGAAGGAATATCACAAGTACTGTGCCCGGGAATACACGGAGAAGGGATTGCCACCCATGCGGCATCCTTATATTCACTACGAGAATGACAAAACACTGCATGACCTTAAATACCAGTACATGTATGGCCCTGACCTCATGGTTGCCCCGGTGATAAAGAAAAGACAGAAAAAAAGAAAGCTGTACCTCCCCGAAGACAGGTGGATACATGCCTGGTCCGGCAGGGAATATGGTTCGGGGCGACACAGGGTGAATGCGCCCATGGGAGAACCCCCGGTCTTTTACAGGAAAAATTCATCATTTGCTGAATTGTTTGCCGCCTTGAAGGATATGTGAAATAGAATTTGATAAAAACTACCGTGCTATACCAGGACATGATGTCGCTGTATATTTTCGGCATTTATGATATTCCTCCCCGGGATGTGTATTCTCATAAAAAGTATAATATCCCGTCTGAGTATTGCCAATATTGACATATTGTTAAACTATTTTTAAATAATGATAACATAATTTTGATTATTTTATAAATTAGCATAAAATAATAATAATACGATTAGCTGGAGGTACTAAAATGCGCCGGTTCAGAGATTATTCACTTTCAATAAAAATGAATGTTATATTTTCAACTATCGCCATAGTTGTAATTAGTCTTATTCTCTTAATTATTGGTTATAATACAACTAATATGGCTTCACAAAATGCCAGGCAGACAGCCAGGGAAATGGCTTTCAGATATGGGAACCGTGTTGAAGCCGATATTGAAGCGGCGCTTGTTGAGTCTCGTGCGATTGCATCTTTAATTGAAGGTTCATTGCATTCTCCATATAATGAACTTTCAAGAAACCAGGTTAATGACATGCTGAAACATTTTATCGAAAGCCATAAGGAGTTCCTGGGTGTATACGTGGCTTTTGAACCAGGTGCATTTGATGACAGAGATGAAGCATATAGAAACACCCGCGGACATGATTCTACTGGAAGATTTATTCCATACTGGACAAGAGATGACAATGGTAAGGGAAACCTTGAAGCACTTGTAGATTATGAAAAACAGGGCGCAGGTGATTATTACCAGGTTCCCCAAAAAACAGGAAAAGAGACCATACTTGATCCTTATAAATACGAGATCCAGGGTGAAGAAGTTCTTCTAACATCGGTTGTTGTACCTCTTTTTAACAGTAAAAATGCTTTCATTGGAATTGCTGGTATAGATCTTTCGTTGAAAGATATCAGCTCAATGATATCTGAAATAAATGTGTATGACAGTGGTTATGTTACATTGTATTCACATGGTGGATATATTGTTGGTTCACGTGATAAACAATACATGGGTAAAATTATAAATGATATTACCGAAAGCGAATCTCTTATTCAAAAAATAAAATCAGATACCGAATTCTTCTTAAAGAGATTTTCTGATATTATTCAGAAGGATGTATATACATATGGTATACCTGCAGAAATTGGAAATACGGGGTCGATATGGAAGGTTACCGTTAATATTCCTGAAGACGAGTTAATGGCAACCGCCAGGAAGCTGATGATTATAACTGTGGTGATTGGAATAATTGCTATTGTTCTTTTCATAATAGCTACTAACGTCTTTTCACGATCAATATCCAATCCATTAAGAAAAGGAGTCGCATTTGCTCAGAAAATCGCAAATGGGGATTTGACGGATCGTATAGACCTCGACCAGGAAGACGAAATAGGGGTTTTAAGTAAATCACTAAATACAGCTGCGGATAATCTTGAAAGGCTTGTAAGCAGTATTGTTACAACGGCCCAGGGTCTGAGCCAGGCTGTTGGAGAGATTTCAAACGGGAACCAGAGTCTCTCGCAGCGATCTTCGCAACAGGCATCTTCTCTTGAAGAAGTAGCCGCAACCATTGAAGAAACCACGGCTTCTTCACGTCGCAATGCCGAGAAAGCAAGGGAGGCAGAGGGTATTTCCAAAGAATCCGGAAGAATAGCTGATGAAGGTGGGATGGTGGTTGAAAATGCGGTTAGTTCAATAAACGAAATAAACGAATCAAGCCGCCGAATAGGAGAAATCGTTACCATGATCAACGACGTAACCTTTCAAACCAACCTACTCGCTCTTAATGCCTCGGTTGAAGCTGCCCGGGCAGGAGAGGCAGGCAGGGGGTTTGCCATCGTGGCTGGCGAGGTAAGGAACCTGGCTCAGCGCACCGCAAATGCAGCAAAAGAGATTAATGAACTGATTGAAAATTCAATTGTGAAAATCGACAGAGGAACTGAACTGGTACATGAAAGCGGTGATGTCTTAAAAAACATAATTGATTCTATTAAGAATGTTAATGGTATTGTATCAGATATAGCCGGATCAAGCGAAGAACAGCGCCAGGGTATAGAGCAGATAAGTGAAGCAATACAACAGCTGGATTCAATAACACAGCAAAATGCGGCACTTGTTGAAGAGACCGCGTCGGCCAGTGAAGAAATGGCAAACCAGTCACAGGAGATGCTTTCAATGATGGAGGAATTCAAAATTACTGATTCAGAGTAGACCGGTACTCTTCAACCAGCCCCTGTACCGATGCTTTTGCATCACCAAACAGCATGCGGGTGTTGTCCCTGAAAAAAAGGGGGTTTTCAATGCCGGAGAAGCCGGGATTCATTGAACGCTTTAACACAAATACGGTGCCTGCTTTATATGCATCTATGACGGGCATGCCGTAAAGGGGGCTTCCTTCTTCTTCCCTGGCGGATGGGTTCACCACGTCATTGGCACCTATTACGATGGCCACATCCATTGTATGCATAACGGGGTTGATACTGTCCATTTCAACAAGCTGCTCGTATGGAACATCCGCTTCGGCAAGAAGGACGTTCATGTGGCCAGGCATTCGCCCTGCTACAGGGTGAATGGCGAACTGCACCTCGGTGCCGTTCTGTTCCATGAGTTCTGAAAGTTCCTTCACCGCATGCTGCGCCTGTGAAACTGCCATACCGTAACCGGGGATAAATACTACCGACCTTGCAGCTTCAAGTACCAGGAAGGCGTCCTGTATGTGTATGGGATTTACTTCTCCCTGGTCTTCTCCTTCTGCTGTTGTTGAACTGCCTGCAGAGCCGAATCCGCTGAAAAGTATATTTGCCAGTGACCGGTTCATTGCCTTGCTCATTATGGATGTCAAAATTATCCCGCTTGCACCCACCAGCGCACCGGAAACGATAAGCACGTTGTTTTGTATGGCAATCCCGGCTGCACCCGCGGCAAGTCCTGACATGGAGTTAAGCAGCGAGATGACAACAGGCATGTCAGCACCACCGATGGGTAGTACCAGGGTGATACCGGCAAGGAGCGCAATGGCTGTTGCCGTCAGCAGAACCTGGTCTGATCCGATACCGGCGTTCCCGGCAATTTCGGGGATGCTGAACACAACCGCGGCAGCCAGCATTGCAACTGATACCAGGCTGTTGAGTACATTCTGTCCGGGGAAAAGAACCGGCTTGCCGGGTAATGTTCCTGATAGTTTTCCCCAGGCCATGAGACTTCCAGTGAACGTGATGCCCCCGATTAAGACCGCAACTACAAGGGCAACAGCAGTGACAGGGGCTTCAGGCGGGCTTTCAAAAAACACTGCCAGGGCAACCAGGAGGCTTGCAACACCACCCGAGCCGTTGAAAAGGGCAACCATTTCGGGCATGGCGGTCATTGCGATTATACGGGCTGAAAACGCGCCTATTATGGAACCGGTTACCACGCCGATAATTATCCAGCGATATGAGAGTATGTCACCGCTGACCAGGGTGATAATGACCGCCATCAGCATGCCAATTGACGACAGAATATTACCATTGCGCGCGGTCTCCTTTGAGCCCAGCATCTTCAGCCCAAGGATGAAGCAAACTGCTGATACGATATAGGCAAGTTCGGTATAAAAACCCATTACTGTTTATCCCCGCTTTTCTTTTTGCCAAACATCCCCAGCATGCGGTCAGTTACCAGGTACCCGCCAACCACGTTTATGGTAGCGAAAATGACTGCCAGTGTACCCAGGATGGTGGTAAGCGCTGTATGCGTGGATCCCGCTGACAATACTGCTCCAACAAGGGTGATCCCCGATATGGCATTGGCACCGGACATGAGGGGGGTGTGCAGGGTTGACGGTACCTTGCGGATAAGTTCAAGACCCAGGAATATTGAAAGTATGAGTATGAATAAAAGCTGTGTTCCTTCCATTACGATTCTGCAAGCTCCCTTATCTTTGGATTCACTATCTCGCCATCATGGGTTATCACCGCGTTCTTCAGTATCTCGTCTTCCATGTTCAACTTGAACGATCCGCTTTCCCTGTCCCAGAATTCTTCAACCAGTGCAGCAACGTTGCTGGCATACATCTGGCTTGCGTGCACCGGCACAGAACGTTCAATACTGGATGGTGCCAGTACCAGGACGCCGTTCCTGGTCACTTCCTCGTCTTTCCTGGCAATTTCCACGTTGCCGCCTGAATCTATTGCAAGGTCTATAACCAGGCTTCCCGGTTCCATGCGATCAATTATGTCAGCGGTTACAATAACCGGTGCCTTTTTCCCGAATACCCGTGCCGTTGTTATCACCACGTCCGACTTGGCGCATTGATCCGCCATTGCCCTGCGTTGCCGTTCAAGCTGTTCATCGGTGAGCTGGCGGGCATATCCTCCCTCGGATTCACCGGTATCTCCAAGGTCTATCTTAACAAAACGGGCACCCACTGATCTAACCTGTTCTTCCACTACCGGCCTGGTATCAAATGCATATACCAGCGCACCCAGTCTTTTCGCCGTGGCAATGGCCTGAAGTCCTGCAACCCCTGCGCCAATAATAAAAACTCTTGGAGGGTTGATGGTGCCGGCAGCAGTGATCATCATGGGAAACATGCGATTCAAACGTGAAGCGGCAAGTATTACGGCACTGTAGCCTGCAATTGAGGCCTGGGAACTGAGGGCATCCATTTTCTGTGCCCTGGTTATGCGGGGGATCATTTCCATGCTGATGGTTGTAATGCCGGCATCGGCGAATATTTTTATAAGTTCAATGTTGTTGAATGGATCAAGATAGCTTATATGTATGGCACCTGGTTTAATTTTGTGTATTATGTCAGAAGGGGAGGGCTGGACGCGTAATATGATATCAGATCTTGATAGCAGTTCATCGGTGTTTTTGGCAATCTCAGTGCCGGCACCTGTATACTCTTCGTTTGAAAAGCCGCAGTATCCACAGTTCTCACCGATGCTGGTTTGTACCAGGAGGCTGGCACCATCAAGCTTTTGAAGTCTTTGCGCCGTACCGGGAACCACTGCCACCCTGGTCTCTTCTTTAAACGGCTCTATTGGAATTCCAATTATCATGATTTTCCTGAAATGAATTTATAATAATACAACTATTTCTTGTCCTTCATCTTCATCACAAAGTTATATACCCCGTATTGCAGGGCGGACATGGATCTTTTGAAGATGGATTTGAAATCTTCAGGTGTTGCAACAAAGATCTCGATACTTGCCCATACATTATCACGGACAATAAACACCTTTGCTGTTTTTGATTCTGCATTGGCATAGTTCATTGCTTTCATTACCTTTTGTCTTTCATCTTCACCTTTTACGGGCCAGAAGTTTGGCAGCACGATTCGAAAGAACTCGGTATCATTGGGGTCTATCTGGATAAAATAGGTATTCCCTTCGAATTTGAAAAGTACATCCCCGTCATCATCAAGTTCAGCGGGATATCCCTCGCTTTTCAGGTATTCCATGTACATGGTCTGGGTTGCAGACTTGTTCACGTTTTTGACCGCTTCATCGGTTTGTGCAGGTGAGTACGTCAGTGATGCAAGGAAAAATGTAAATACAAGGAATACCCGGGATAACGTATGCAGTGAATTCATGAAGCCCTCCAGTCAACTTAGATACAAAGTATATTATAATACACTTTGTATTGTCAAGCGATAGAAAAGAGAATGAGACATAATATCAAACAGCATTAAAGTGTTGTAATACACATTAATTATTTGACATATCCGTCCAATTGGTTTGTAATGGGGCTTCTAGAAAAATATACACATCACAGGAGGGTTATATGCGTGGCGACAGGATATTTTCCACGTGTGACTGTGAAAAATTGCAGACACTGGAAAACGCGGGCTGCCTTGTGGATGACAGGGTAATGGAAACATGGTCTAACCTGAAACATGTGATGTCCCGCTCCAGGCGCGTAAAACCTAAAAAGATCAAACCAACTGTTGTAACCATGAATTCGCAGTTCTTATTAAAAGACCTGGACTCCGGTAAAAAAGAAATATATACGCTGGTATATCCCGGCGAAGACCATGCCGAAGAAAACCGCATTTCCATTCTTTCACATCTCGGTGTAAACGTTATAGGATGCACAATAGGATCGGTCATACATGCAAACTCGGGAACCAACCGCTACCTGGTAATTGAGGACGTATTGTATCAACCTGAAGCGCATGGTCAGTATCAGATGTAACCTGTTAAAGCTGTACCACCCGCGTCAGGCTTCCCTTTCCCGAAATACTGGATACACCACGCAGCACCTTTTCAC
>CAYFSO010000108.1:0-10143 GCA_964345775.1 uncultured Leptospiraceae bacterium
CAGACTCTCAACTTATCGATGTCTCTTCCTACTCAACAGACATCTTTGACTATCTAATTATACAAGTTTCATATTAAAGGGAGGGAATATGGATATCAAAAGTTTAACTGGAACGGATATCATGAAAACCGGCGTACTGGAAAGGGCAAACCAGTATAACCGTGAAGTTAATACTGATAAAGGACAGGATATTGCAGAGAACAGGACCCAGGCCGAAAATGGATTTCAGGATGAGAACAAGGGATTCAACATAGACACCAGCGCATAAACATCAGTATTCTTTTAAAAATATAGAAACGCATCCAGCGGTATTATTTTAAAAAAACATATCCGCATCTTAAATAAATGTGGACAAAAAAATATTACTCTACCATTATGTACAGTTCTTAATATATGTAATATTTGCAAAAAAAACGCATTTTGTAATTCCAAATAAAAAATAACCCAGGAGGTCTCAATGGCAAACTTTCAGGAAAATTCAATGGCTGGAGTATTTCAGGTAAACGCGGAGAAATATGCTGATAAAGCATACGCAGCGTATAAGAAGGGCGATGAATGGGTAGATATTTCATGGAAAGAAATGAATGAAATGGTACACAACCTCGCGTATTACCTTCTTTCTCTAAAAATTAAAAAAGGTGACAAGATTGGCATATTCGCACCTAACAGCTGGGAATGGCACCTGTCCGCCCTGGCCATTAATTCTATTGGCGCAGTTGACGTACCAATTTATGCCACAAACAGTTCCGAGGAGGCAGAATATATTCTCAGTGATTCTGATTCTAAATTATGTTTCGTGGGATCTTCTGATCACCTTGAAAGAGTACTTAAAGTAAAATCAAAGTTAAAAAACATATCTCAACTCATAGTGTATGAAAACATTGATAATCCGGGAAAAGACACAGTTACTCTTTCCAAAGCTCTTGAAACCGGTAAATCCAAAGAAAATGCTGATCTGTTCAAGAAAAGCCTTTCAGGTATTAAGCCCTCGGATCTCTGTACTATCATATATACTTCCGGGACAACAGGTAATCCCAAAGGTGTTATGTTAACCCATGATAATTTTGTTTCCAACGTGAGAAACACCCTCAAGGAAATGGTAGACGCAGAAACCGGTGAAGACCTGTTGCGTCCGGATGATACATTTTTATCTTTTCTTCCCCTCTCCCATTCACTTGAGCGAACCGCTGGATTTCATGGCGCCCTGTGGGCAGGAGCGAAAACCGCTTTTGCTGAAGATATCAACAAGCTTCTCGATAACTTTGCAGAGGTACGTCCAACTGTTATAATAAGCGTACCCAGGATCTACGAAAAGGTTCACGGGGGAATAGTTTCAAAGGTTTCGGGTGCACCTGCCCTGAAGAAAGCTATTTTCAACTTCTCGATGAGACAGGCTAAAAAAGCACTGACAAAGGTGTGCAAAAATGAAGAACCCGGCGGATTCAAGTACAAGATTGCGGACAAACTTGTTTTCTCCAAACTAAAGGAAAACCTGGGAATGGACAAGCTGAGATACGCCATTTCCGGTGGTGCACCACTTTCCTCTTCTGACGCTGACTTTTTTGTTGGAATGGGATTCAAGATCCTTGAGGGATATGGCCTTTCAGAAACCACACCGATATTAACCTTCAACAGGCCCTGGCTTATTAAACCAGGTACCGTGGGACAGCCAATCCCCGAAACAGAAGTAAGGATTGCCGACGACGGCGAGATCCAGGCCCGCGGACCACAGGTAATGCCTGGATATTATAAAAACAAGGCAGCAACAAAAGAAGCCTTTACAGATGATAATTTTTTCAGGACCGGGGATATTGGTATTTTTGACGAAGACGGTTGTCTCAGTATTACCGGCAGGATCAAGGATATTATCGTAACCGCAGGCGGTAAGAACATTTCACCGCAAAATATTGAAAGCAGCGTTAAGGCTTCACCTTACATCGAACAGGTGGGTGTGATTGGCGACAAAAGAAAATACCTGTCCGCCCTTGTAGTACCCGCATTCCCTGAGCTTGAACAATGGGCAAAGGATAACGGTATTGAGTTCAGCAGTAACGATGACCTGATCACCAGGCCCGAAGTACAACAGCTTATACGTGACGAGATCGATAAATATACCGAGCATTTTGCGCGTGTTGAACAGATCCGCAAATTCAAACTGTTGAACGCAGAATGGACCCAGGAAACAGACGAATTAACTCCAACCCAGAAGGTAAAGAGAAAGGTTATTAGTGAAAAATATGCTGACGAGATAGAAGACATGTACAAGGAAGAGGAGGAAGTAGCAGTATAATTTACAGGTAACAGGATGACCGTTAAAAATTATTGCAACAACTGTTGCAGCCTGTTATGCTATATGGTACTATACATTAAGGCAAATATCAATTACATGATACCTGTTGTATAAAAAAACAAGGAGGAGAGCATGAAAAAATTACTAATAATCTTATCAGCAGTAGTAATCGCATCTTCAATGGCTTTTTCAGTTACTGCATTCAACCCGAAAAAAGAGACATGCAAGCAGGCATGCAAGGAAGCATTGAAGAAATGCGAAAAAGAGACAAAGGGCAATGAAGTGAAGATGGCAGCATGTAAAGCTGCCTATGAAGAATGCCTTGCTGATTGCGAAAAAAATAACTGATTATTTTATATTTAGAGAGAAAGGATGAAGCATTCAGCTTCATCCTTTCTCTTATTCATCAACATACCTGTCGGCAGCTTCAAGTGCCCTGTCCATTATTGTAATTCCCTCGTCAATCTCATCCCTGTTCACCATCAGGGGAGGAGCCATCGCGATAATATTACTGGGATTAGCAGCCATTGCGATCATTCCAAGCTCACCAAGTTTTTTTGCAACCTCCAGTTTCGGGTTCATGCCGGGCCGTATCTTTGCATCAAGGGGTATTATTGGTTCTCTTGTTTTCCTGTTCTTTACCAGTTCCAGGCCAACGAACAAGCCTTTGCCCCTTACTTCACCAATACATGGATGTTTATCACTCAGCTCCATAGCCTTTTCGAGAAGATAGTTACCCATCTTTTCAGAATTTGATACAAGATTGTCTTCCTCGTATACCTGTATAACACGTATTGCTGCTGCACATCCAAGGGCATGACCGGCGTAGGTTGCACCGTGGCTGAAAAAATGTTCCCTGAAATGATACCCGATATGTTCGCGAACAACTGCTGCGCCCAGTGGGAGGTAACCTGAAGTCAATCCCTTTGCCATGGTCAGGATATCGGGTACCACGTCCCAGTGATCCATTGCAAACCATTTGCCGGTTCTTCCAAAACCGGACATAACTTCATCAACTATCATTAAAATTCCCCATTTGTCACAGATCCTTCTGAGTTCGGGCATGTAATCATCAGGGGGTACAATTATTCCATTTGCTCCTGTTACCGGCTCCAGTATTATACCTGCTACTTTATCTTCACCACCTTCAAGTTCGATTACCTGGTCTACATACTTAAGGCATTGAAGATCACATGACGGATATGATAACCCGAACATACAGCGATAACAATACGGCTGCGGTACACTGACAAACTCGGTGCCCCCGGGCACCTGGGCCCAGTTGCGGGGATCACCAGCGGATAGTGTCATTGCAGCAGCAGTTGCCCCATGATATGAGTTATACCTGCTGAGTATCTTACGTTTACCGGTATACTGGTGACATATTTTTATTGCAGCCTCGTTGGATTCGGTTCCTCCAAGTGTAATAAATGCACGTGACAGATCACCGGGAGTTATTTCTGACAACATCTTTCCAAGTACGGCCCGGGGCTTATTGGAAAAACTGGGGGCAAAGGATGTGAGGTCTTTCGCCTGTTCCTGTATAGCATCGAGAACCCGCCCGTCCTGGTGCCCTATATTATGGCTCACGAAACAGGAACTAAAATCAAGGCGCTCCCTCCCGTCTTCGGTTTTAAACCGTATTCCATGTGCGGACAACACGCGCGGCGGGGATACGGTTGGCTGATAAGACCATGATTGAAATATGTGCTCAGTTTCATACCGATCGAGGTCTTCTTTTGAATCAGCGGGATATAAATTATACTCTTTATTCATTATACAGCCCACTCCTTTTCGTTTATTTTTTGAAAAGCTTTTTAAGTTTCATGAACAACAGGCCGGCTTTCGTTGAAAGATCCTGTTCCTGGCTTTCCTCTTCACCTTCAACGTCTATACCTGTTTTTGAAAAATCCGGTACTTCACCTTCCGGGCCATACATCCCCTCCATCATCTTGAGTATATTCTTTCGTACCATGCTTCGTACAGGAATATTTGCAACCAGCCCGTACATTGCCGCACCACCCTGGTTTGCAAGCTCTGGATTGTTTTTCACAACTTCAACTGCTTCTTTCAGGTCTGATATGAATGTATCCACCACGTTATGGTGATACGCGGTAACCATGGTGTGCAGTCCCTCAGGTTTCTGTGTCCTGTCGATATGCCATCCTTTTGCTTCCATCTGGTCACCAACCGCGTATATACTTACATCCTTACTGGTTGAAGTATACGCGAAAACACTCATTTGCGGTTCACCTATTACCGTGAGCTCAGGTATAGCGTTTACCTTATCCATCAGTTCCCTTGTTGTTTCAATTGTAACCCTGGCAAGTTCCCTGTATCCTTTTTCACCCATGTGCATCATGGCCGCCCATCCTGCTGCTATCGCACCACCGGGGCGTGTTCCCAGTAATGCCGGGGACACGTACAATCCGCCTGACCAGTTATCATAAATGAAGAACTGGTGCCTCAGGTATTCAATACTTTTATAGATTATAGTTGAGGCACCTTTCGCGCTGTACCCGTACTTATGGGTATCTGCGGACATGGATGTAACCCCCTGAACCCTGAAATCAAATGGAGGTATAGTATACCCCTCTTTCTCTGCAAACGGAAGCAGGTAACCGCCAAGACATGAGTCCACGTGAAACGGAATATTGCGTTTCATGGCAAGTTCAGCAAGTTCTTCTATGGGATCTATGACACCAAAAGGATAACAGGGGGCAGAGCCGATTATCATGATAGTATTCCTGTTGATCCGTTTTTTCACCTCGTTCACGTCAACCCGGTAATCATCGCCAAGGGGGGCCACCACCATTTTGACATCAAAATATTTTGCAGCCTTTTGAAAGGCAACATGTATAGATTCGGGGGCGATCATTTCAGGTTTTCGTATCCATGGTCTTTTCGCCCTTGCCAGTTCCCTGTACGTTAAGACCGACAGGAGACAGCTTTCAGTACCGCCGGAAGTGATGGTACCACATGCTTCAGGACCGCCATGCAGAATGCCTGCAGTCATTTTCACAATATCCGACTCGAACTTTTTAAGGCTTTTGAACGCCATTGGATTTAAACCGTTATGGGAAAAGAACATCCCATAAGCTTCTTTTAGAAATTTTGTATACTCATCACCGAGGTAGTACACCAGGCTCCAGGTTTTACCATCCCTGTAATTTGCATCGTCACTGCCAATGTCCTTCATCCGTGATAATATAGTTTTTTTGTCCACCCCGCTTTCGGGTAATTTGATTTGACTGTCACTCATGTGATCCTCCGTTGTATATTCCGGAATGAAAGCCGGATTCAATTTACATGCTGATTGACCTGAAAAGATAGGCCATGGATATGCCAAGGTAGTTTCCTATGGCATACCCGATTATCCCGGTTGTTAAGCCGGATATAAGCACTTCCCTGTTCTTAATGGCATCGGCCACGATGGGTACAAATGGCGGTGAGCAGATTGCCGAAGTAGAGGTGACAATAAACGTATCAGCATCAACGTTGAACAGTCGACAGAGAAGAGCATGTATCACCATGCTGCCGAATACCGCAAAAAACAGGTAATACATGATAGTATAATTGATATTCATTAAAAGACTGGCATTTGCCATTGAACCAACAACAATGCAAAATATATAGATTATGTACATTCCCAGTTGAAATGATTTATCGATCTTTCTAAGAGGTTTAATAAATGAGCCGGCTATTCCAAGGGTGGTAACCGTTAAAATTGCCATGGTAGTTTGAAATGAACCGGGAACAATGGTACTCAAGAATACCGCCACCCCGACAATGACGCACGATGCGAGGAAAGCGAAAAAAAGCTTTTTAAGCACCGGGAGCTTCAGCATCTCCGAATAGGTATAAATATCTTCTGTTTCAAGTTTTTCTTTGTGTGCATCCGCGGTGAGGCCGTTCTTGTATACAAACGGTTTTAAGAATAACAGGAACACTCTCTGGGCTATTGTTAAGACGAAGAGTATATATAATATTGATATGATGGTATCATAGGTATGAACAATAATAAATGTTGTAGAATCTATATCAAGTGCGGATTTAATTGCAGCAAGGTTTGGAGTACCCCCGGTATAAACCCCTATCAGCATTCCTGATATTTTCCAGGCATCTACCAGGATATCATTAATATACAGGTATCCAATAGTAGATATAATGGTGATGGAACAGGTGGCAAGCAGCATAGAGAGAATGGTTTTTCCCGCAAGTCGTGACCATCTTTTAATATCCAGGGAGAATAACAGTAATGGCAGCGCAAGAACAACTGATACATCAGCAGCTGTTTCCTGGTACCCGTATACTTCAACGGGCAGTATTCCTGCATTGCCAATTGAAATGCCGGCGATGTAACACAATAGTACAGCACCGATCTTGTTAAAAAAGCTGAACCTGTAACACAGGTAAATAACCAGTGCAGGAGTAAGGATATAGAATGCTAATAGAATTGTAATGGACAATGTAATAACCCCTTGACAGCAATATGCTCATGCGTGTATTATGTTACACTATAGTGCATTTATATGCACTATAGTTACTTTTGTCAAGAGGTTTTCTTCTTTACATTTTGTATTGCATTTATCAGTTCAGTATTATTTAATTGTTCTTACTCAGCTATTATCAAAATAACGATCACTATCTCAATAATGAACAGCAATTACGTATAATTGCACATTAAAATAATAAACACCACAGGTCTTTCATATGAAAAGTACGGACAGAAAACAATGGGAAAAAGAACAGCGTCAGAACAGGATAATTGATATCGCCGAAAATATCTTTTTTGAAAAGGGAATCGATGGTACAACAATTGAAGAGATCGCCCATGCCGCCGGCTACAACAAGCGGACACTTTACCTGTATTTCAAGGACAAGGAAGAAATATTTCTCGCCGTAGTACTTCGCGCATTACAGTTGTTCAATCAGATGTTACAAGATGCCTTTGATAATCCACATCCCGGGAAAACAATTATTTTCAGCCTGGCCCGTGCGTTTTTCAAGTTTTCTATTGACCACCCTGAATATTTTCACCTCATGATGGTATACGAGTCCAGGAATTGCGTATATTATCCAGCACAATCAGATGAAGCCAGGAATGGTGAATACCGTGAAGCATGCCAGGATGTCACCGACCAGAACGCCGAACTGGTTACCAGGGCTATTGAATCGGGCATCAATTCAGGTTCTATTCGCAATGACCTGCTCCCACGACAATTGATGCTGCTGTTATGGGGCGAGATATTTGGGGTCATGCAGATAATTCTCATGCGAAAGAATCATTTCGAAGATGCTTACGGGATAAGCTATGATAAACTCTTTGATTATTTCCTTGAAATAACAGAAAGAGCCCTGAAGCCATGAGATCACGTTTCTTTTAAACGTAAAACATATGAATCACCGTATTTTTCTGAATAATAATCTTCGCGGATTCGCTGTGCCAGTAACCCGGTAATGAGAAACAAGAATGCCAGCAGAAGAATGGGCAATGATACGGCTACGATGGCTACCCCTGTCCAGAAAAGACTTGAAAATAATGTATCAATCTTCCTGCTCAACCTGAATATCCCGTGAACAGGTGGAGCACCCGGCTTCCTGAACAGCCTGTAACCGAAACTGATGACAAAACCCGTAACGCCCGCCAGTGCTGCCATTATTCCGGCATCCATCCATGACGTTCCAAACCACAATGGTGATATGATGGAAAATGCGAAAAGAAGAGATACTGCAGCTGTACGCAGGCCAAGAATAGACCAGCCCCTTTTACCCTGGCTTCTGTAAGCTTCGTATAGCTCTCTTCTATTTGCAGGACGTGAAAACAGTAACAGGAGCAGGGTTGCTATGGCATATACGGAAGCCACAAGCCACGAGTTAAACAACCCGAACGCATACACCATTTTACCTGCCAGCGGAAATGTATCCGATTCTTCTCTTGCTTCTGCCATCATGCGGCTTAGTTCATCTGCCATTGCTGGATATTCAGATGATACATCATTTGTTTCACCCGGATCTTTTCCAAGATTATATAACTCAACATCATTTTCCGGGAATAAACGGACATTTAAGCGTACTGCCTTCCAGTTTTCTTTTAGTATGGCCTGTTTCCCACCCTGCTCGTGGAACTCCCAGTATAGAAAATCATGTTTCTTTTGATATGCAGGTTTTCCTCTTAATGCCGGCACCATGGAGATGCCATCGGTATCAGCTGGCGCATCAGCACCGGTCAATTCTGCGAATGTCGGCATCATGTCCCAGAATGCGCTCACGTGTGTACTTATACTGCCGGGTGTGATGTTGCCAGGCCACCATGCTATCATTGGAACCCTTATCCCCCCCTCGTAAAGATCACGTTTCATTCCACGGAATGGGCCGTTGCTGTTAAAGTAATCGGGGTCATATCCACCTTCCGCATGGGGACCGTTATCACTGGTAAAGATCACCAGGGTTTCTTTATCAATTCCCGCATCTCCAAGTTTTTTGATTATTTTTCCAACATCCCTGTCAAGCCGTGATATCATGGCCGCATACTTTTTCTTATTTACAGGCCAGTCCCTGTCAGCATATTCTCCCAGGTCTGGTACCTGTAATTTGGCATGCGGAATAGAGTACGCCAGGTACAGGAAGAAAGGACCATTTTTCTCTCTTTCTATAAACTCAAGTGCTTCCATGGTAAACAGGTCATGGGTATATTTCTTTCCACCCAGTTCTACTTTTGTATTGTTTTTCCAAATGTGATGGGGATAATACTCATGTGCCTGCCTCTGGCAGAGGTAACCGAAAAAATGCTTAAAACCATGCCTCGATGGTACTCCTTCAGTACCCGGTCCTCCAAGTCCCCATTTACCCACTATTGCGCTTGTATACCCTTCATTATTCAGCATGTCGGCAATGGTTGTAATATCTTTTTTTAGTGCCAGCTGACCTTCGGGAAGCTTCTCCCTGTTTCCCCGAATGTATGTATGCCCTGTATGCTTACCGGTTAAAAAGCTGCATCGTGATGGGGCACAAACAGCTGCCCCTGCGTAATGATGTGTAAACAACATTCCTTCTGAAGCTAACCTGTCAATGTTTGGCGTACTGATTTCAGTTTGGCCATAACAGCCAAAATCACCATATCCGGCATCATCTGCCAGTATGTATATAATATTTGGTTTAGAAGGTTTTTTGAATTGAGAATACCCCGGCTTGCTTATGGTAAAGGTCAATGTTATGATCACAAGTAACCGAATCATGAATAGCTCCTGTAAGGGTAATTACCATTATATTCAACAGTATATTATTTCTAAGGTCAAACGAAATCAGCACATTAATAAAAAAAGCTGCCGTTATAAAACGGCAGCCAAGTAGTAAATTGTGGTTTACTAGATATTATAATTATATAGCTCTCACAGAAACAGCTCGCGGCCCTTTCTCGCTATTTTCGATCTCAAATTCAACTGCATCACCTTCTTTCAGGGTTTTAAATCCATCTCCCTGAATACCGGTATAATGAACGAATACGTCTGTACCGTCCTCTTTTGAGATGAAACCGAATCCCTTCTTTTCGTTAAACCACTTAACAGAACCTTTAGGCATTTTAATACTCCTTAAAATAATTTGCGGCTGTACGCCATAGTATGATATAATAATTTCATACTTTGAACTCTATTAACACCTGCATTTTTTATTGTCAACATATTATTAGTATTACATATTTTTTTATAATGATAATTACGAGGTAACTTTTTCTAATCAAATTGTCTAACATATTTTAAAATAACATGGTAAAAGCGATTTACATAATATTCCCGGTTCTGGTCATAACTTTCGTGATTACAATAATGCTCCATCCTGGAGAAAAAGATATC
>CAYFSO010000109.1:0-8041 GCA_964345775.1 uncultured Leptospiraceae bacterium
CCACCGGCACTGAGGCGGTTGAGACTGTCGCGTCTGATACCGATATTCAGCTTGTCCTCATGGATATTGACCTGGGCCAGGGGGTGGACGGCACCGAGGCAGCCAGTCGTATACTTGAAATACGCCCGTTGCCGGTAGTATTTCTCACCAGCCACGCGGAAAAAGAAATGGTTGACCGGGTGAAGAATATCACCCGGTACGGGTACGTGCTGAAAAACTCCGGTAAATTCGTACTCAACGAGGCCATCACCATGGCCTTTGACCTGTACGAAGCACATAACGAGGCTCAGAGGAACAGGGAAGAAGCTGAAGTTACAAACGAAGAGTTACGTGTTGCTATTGAAGAGATGGAAGCCACGAACGAGGAATTCGAAGCAGCCAACGACGAGCTTTTAAGATCGGAAAAGGATCTATTAGAAAGCAAACTAATGTTCCAGGAGCTGTTCAATAACATGGGCAACGGGGTGGCCATTTATGAAGCTGTCAATGATGGTGAAGATTTCATTTTAAAGGATATCAACAGGGCAGTTGAGAGAATTGAACAGGTTGTCCGGGAAGAGGTTATTGGAAGAAGCGTTAGAGATGTGTTTCCCGGGGTAATAGATTTTGGCCTGTTCGAAGTGTTTCAAAGAGTATATGAGACCGGGAAACCAGAAAGGCATCCGCTTACCCGGTACGAAGATGGCAGGATATCCGGATGGAAGGAGAATTACGTATACAGGTTGCCTGCAGGCGAAGTGGTGGCTGTATACCAGGATGTTACAGCCGAAAAACAGGCTGAAGGAGAACTCGGGCGCCAGAAAAAGATGACAGAGCACATAATGAATATAAGCCCCATTTCAATAACTATCGTAGATGACAACGGGGAAATTACCTATGCCAATCAGCAGGCAGAAGAGGTGCTGGGGCTTAAGAAAAAAGATATAACCGGGATGCACTATAATGACCCGGGTTGGGAAATAAAAGATATTGATGGGGGCGATTTTACCCAGAGCCAGCTGCCATATAATGTGGTTAAGAGTACAGGGAAGCCGGTTCATGACGTGCGGCATTCCATAGAATGGCCAGATGGTAAAAGGATTTATCTTTCCATAAATGCGGCACCGCTTTTTGATGATGGAAAGTTCTCCGGAATGGTTGTCACCCTGGAGGATATTACCGGGGAAAAGCAAACCATGGATATACTGGAAGGGGAAAAAGTTGTAAAAGATAAGCTTCTTGAAGCGTCCCAGTATGTCTTACAGGTTGAGGATTTTAATAAGGCGGCACGACATGTATTTGATGCCAGTTGCCTGCTTACCGGTGCAACTGCAGGTTATGTTGCACTTCTTGATGAAAATTACGATGAGAACGAAATAGTATTTCTTGAATCTGGTGGTATGAAATGCTCGGTGAACCCGAACCTTCCGATGCCTGTTCGCGGATTTCGCGCGCGGGCCTACGAAAGCGGGAAAGCGGAATATCACAATGATTTTATGACAAGTGATTACATGAAGATGATGCCGGGTGGGCACGTCCCCCTCTATAATGTTATGTTTGCACCATTGAACCTGGGCGGTAAAACTGTTGGTATAATGGGGATCGCCAATAAGCCGTCGCCGTTTACCGATGAAGATGCAAGGATTGCCGAGGCTTTTGGGGATTTGGCCGCCATTGCCCTGCGAAACAGCCGTACTCTTGACCAGCTTGCAATAAGTGAAAAGCGTTTCAGGGACATGGCAGAATTGATGCCTGAGATCCTTATTGAGATGGATATCAACGGGAACATAACATTTTTAAACAGGGAGGCATTCGAGTTAACCGGTTATAGCAGGGTTGACATTGAAAACGGCATAGACGCGTACTCAATGTTTGCCGAAGAAGAACAAAAACTTGCAGCTGAAAGATTCAGGGAAATTGTTGAAAATCGCAAGTCATTATCAAGTGAGTATTCTGCCGTTAAAAAAGATGGAACCTCATTCCCGGTAAAGATACATGCAGTGCCTGTAGTACAAAATGACACGGTAACGGGAATTCGCGGTATAATCGTGGACATATCGGAGCAAAAAAAGGTTCAGCATGAGAAAGAAAAGCTTATAGAGCAGAAGGAACTCATATTGCGTGAAGTGCATCACCGGATTAAAAATGACATGAACGTACTAAGAAGCCTGCTGTCCCTTCAGTCACGCCACGCGAACAGGCCCGAAGTATCTGAAGCCCTTAAAGAGGCAACTAATCGAATATATATCATGTCCAGTATATACAACACCCTCTACAGGGGTGAGGACGTGAATAATTTAAACATTAAGCCACTCATCAATGATATCTCAGATGCCATACAACATGTATACCGTGTATCTACTGATGTAACCATAAATAATGATATCCCGGATAAAATCATACCAGCAAAGGATTCATTTATCGTAGGGATAATGGTGAACGAGCTGGTTACTAACGCGTTTAAATATGCATTTAACGGGTCGGATACGGGGATCATCAATGTGCGAATAACTGATAACAGGGATGAACTTTTGCTGGAGGTGGGTGATAATGGTTCGGGTCTCCCGGAAAGTGTTGTCCAGAACAGGGAATACGGTTTCGGGTTAACCCTTGTGAACGCTCTCGTTCAGCAAAAGGGTGGAAAACTTGACCTGTTGAATAATAATGGAACCAGGGTTGCGATAACACTTCCACACTCAAATTAAAGGTGTAGTAATGGTTTCAAAAAACAGTTCAACCTCGAAGAAAACAATCCTGCTTGTAGAGGATGAACCGCTGCTGGCCCTTGACCAGTCCGATATGCTGAAAAAACACGGGTACGGGGTTACAGTAGCCTATAACGGGAACGATGCGCTTGAGGCCATTGATGAACATGGGTCAATTGACCTTGTTCTCATGGATATAAATCTGGGTAAAGGGATGGACGGTACGGATACTGCAAGAAAGATCCTTGAAGTTCATGATGTTCCAATAGTATTTCTCACCAGTCACGCTGAAAAGGACATGGTGGAGCGTGTTAAAGGGATTACCCGTTATGGATATATTCTCAAGGATTCAGGTGAATTCGTGCTTGTTGAATCCATCAACATGGCCTTCGAACTTTATGAAGCACATCGCAGGGAAAAGGAAAGCAGGCAAAAATACCAGCAACGTACCCGTGAACTGGATGAAAGGGTAAAGGAACTGAATTGCCTGTACGAAATCGCCCGGCTGGTTGAAACGCCAGGGATAACCATAGACCAGATATTGCAGGGAACTGTTCAACTGCTTCCAAACGCATGGCAATACCCGGAAATAACCTGCGCCCGAATAGTATATGAAAACCGGAAATATGTTACTGACAATTTCCACGAAACACAGTGGAAACAGGAATCCCCCTTGCCTGTCAATAGTGAGAATGCCGGCAGAATAGAGGTGTATTACCTTGAACAAATGGAAGACATGGATGAAGGTCCCTTTCTTAAAGAAGAAAGAAGACTGATTCATGCTGTTGCCGAGCGGCTTGGACGAATAATAGAGAGAATAAAGATAGAGCAGGCTCTTGCTGAAAGTGAAGACAGGCTATTCAAGATCGTGGAGCATATGCCGGTGATGATGGATGCCATGGATGAAAAAGGGAATATCCTGGCATGGAACAGGGAGTGTGAAAGGGTTACCGGGTATACAGCTGATGAGATCATTGGTAATCCAGACGCCCTCAAGATGCTCTATCCCGATGATGCATACAGGGAAGAGATGATGGATCAGATGGCATCCCTTGGATACAATTTCCGCGATGTGGAAACAACGGTAACCTGTAAGAATAGAGATGAACGTGTTATCTCGTGGTCCAACATATCCGGTCAGCATCCTATACCGGGATGGTACACATGGGCAGTGGGAATTGAGGTCACAGAGATGAAAAGTGCCATTGATGAACTGAGAAAGTCCCGTGATGAAAACGAGTTACGGCAGAGACTCGGATATGTTCTCTTGACGTATAACGAGGAGGATGTTTATTCCGGTATTCTCGATATACTTCTCAAGGAGACCGGAAGCAGGTACGGTTATGTAGGGTACATCAACGACTCGGGTAACCTGGTCTGTCCAACAATGACACGTGATATATGGGATGAATGCAAAATACCTGGAAAGACCAATGTCTTTCCGCGTGAAAACTGGGGTGGACTCTGGGGCATGTCATTAAAAGAGAAGCGTACCATCATCAGCAACAGCCATCTTCAACCACCCCCGGGACATATCCCCTTAACCCGGGTGATAGCAGTACCCATTCTCAGTGGAGATGATCTGGTAGGCCAGGTGGTGCTGGCCGACAGGAAAACAGATTATACCGAAGAAGACAGCGAAAAGATGAAATCTATAGCTGAATATCTTGCACCCATAATACGTGGCTGGGTTGAAAAATCACGAAGGGACGAGGAGATACTTCGTCTCCTGGAGGAAAAAGAGATCCTGCTGGGTGAAGTACATCACAGGATAAAGAATGACATGAGTTCAATAAAAAGCCTTCTCTCCCTGCAGGCTTCGGCAACAGAAAACGAGGAGGCGTCATCAACCCTGCTCGAGGCCATGAATCGAATAGCAGTTATGGGAACCATATACGATTCACTCTACAGGGGTAAGGGCTTCTCTTCCATTAATATTAAGACTTTTATTAACGACCTGTTAAGTTCATTACAACAAACCTATTCAAGTGATGTACTGGTAAATATCTCGGCGCATATAGAAGATATCACGATCGCGGCAAAGCAGTCATTCTATGTTGGTATAATTGTAAATGAGCTTATTACCAACAGTTATAAGTACGCTTTTTCAAACACGGGAAAAGGCAAAATAAGGGTAGAAGTGGGGAAAGCTGACCACAATATGCTCAGAATACTGGTTGAAGATACCGGGGCCGGGATACCCGAAGATGTGCTTGAAAATAAGAATTATGGTTTTGGCTTGCAACTGGTAACCCTCTTTGTGGAGCAATACAGGGGAAGTATGAATATAACTACCGGAGAAGGCACATCAGTTGAAATACTTTTTCCACTGTTACCCCTGAAAAACACGGTGTAGCGCCCGGCCGTATCACGTTTACATTTTAATTGAACGCGTGCCCTTTCGGATCATGTCACTGGCATTATCGAATGATTCCCTGGTCACACCAGGTTGATAAAGTATATTATACCCAAAATCCCCATTAGACCCAGTACAACCAGGGATGCGCTGTAGGTATCGTATTTACGCTTATGTCGGCTGGCATTGGCGATAAGGCCGATGATGCAGATAAGCACAAGCGGATACATGAGAAAATATGCGTATTGTACCAGCATCATGTTCCAGGTCTGCTGGAACTGTATATCATACTGACGGTCAAAGAAGCCGCGAACCGGTGGCCGTGCAAAACCCAGTAATACGAATATCCCAAAGGCAATAAACCATGATAATACCGCTGAAAACTTCTTCAGCTTCACAACAAGATCCGAACCGCTTCTTTCATTTAATCCTTTTTTGACCATAATTAATAACCTGTTACTTACACAGAGAATAATTCATTGATAGTAAAACTGCAAATTATTTTTACGAAAAAATCAAAGTTTAGTGATTTACAATGAAAGGGATATAATAATAAGATTGCACCTTAAAGATCAACCAGTTCCCCGCGGGGTTGTAAAATGGAATTTGACAAAATTATTAAAACACTGCAGACAAACAGCAGGTTTTTTATCGATTTTTCTGATGCCGAGATGATGCAGATATTACGACATTGTTCCAGCAAGTCTTACAAGGAAGGGCAGGTAGTCTTCCAGGAGCGCTCCATGGGAGAACAATTATACATCGTGTTAAGCGGTGCCGTGCGCATTAAGAAGCACGGCAAGATAATTGACATGGTCCGGACTGGTGAATGTTTTGGTGAAATGGGTGCATTATCCGGTGATGAACGCTCTGCCACGGCAGAGGCCGCAAGCGAAGTGTTATTGCTGGAAATAGCCGAGAAAAAAGTGGATTCCATGCCCGACGAGTTACAGGCGAAACTGTATAAAAATATCATGCTCATCCTCTCAGACAGGTTGCGAAAGCGTATAGAAGAAAAGAGTCATTGAACCATGGATTACAAGTATATTCTTGAAGTGAAGGGACTGGTCAAGGACTACCCCGAGGTTCGCGCGGTTGATCACGTGAGTTTTGCCATAGAGCCGGGTATATGCTTTGGCCTGCTGGGCCCAAACGGGGCCGGCAAAACCACGTCCATTGAAGTAATAGAGGGCATAGTAAAGGGGACGGACGGGGATATCCTGTACAAGGGACACCAGCGTACGTCCATCTTTCACGAGGAAGTTGGCATACAGCTGCAGAGCACCGAGCTGCCGCAATTCCTTACCGTGAAGGAAACCCTGCAGATGTACCGCAACCTGTACAGGGAAAAGGCGGGCATGGACTACCTCATTGAGACCTGCAGGCTTGAAGAGATACTTAAACGCGACAACCGGAAAATATCGGGAGGACAGAAACAGCGGCTGCTGCTGGCAATTGCACTTGCCAACGATCCCGACCTGGTCTTTCTTGATGAACCCACCACCGGACTTGATCCGCAGGCGCGGCGTCATCTCTGGGACATCGTGACGGGAATACAGCAGGATGGTAAGACAATCATTCTTACCACCCATTACATGGAAGAGGCAGAGATCCTCTGCGATCGCATTGCCATCATGGACCATGGAAAGATCATCGCCATGGATTCGCCGGGAGCCCTGCTGAATATGCACACCACGGGAACAACCATCGTGCTGGAATCCGACGTGGAACAGAGCTTTCTGGAAAACATGCCCTGCAAATGGTATCGCATGCAGGATCACATAGAGATACAGACCGAATCTCCAGACCAGTGCATACAGCAATTAATGCAACAGGGAGTATCCCTTTCAGGTATGAGCGTTCGTTCCCCCAATCTTGAAGACCTGTTTTTAAAACTTACCGGTCATGAGCTCAGGGCATGAAATAATACTGATATTGATGAAAGACGGGACAAAATAAACTATGCTTCGAAGAATATGGACACTTTTTGCCGCGAGAAACCGTGAATTTTACCGGGATAAATCAACCCTGGGCTGGAACGTATTTTTCCCGTTATTCATAATTGTTGGTTTCAGCGTGCTTTTCAGCAACGACACGCAGAATCTTTACAAGGTAGGTATTGTCCGTAACGGGGAGGTTACCACCCAAAGGGTTGCTTCACAGTTAAAAAATTTCAAAGAAATAAAGTACCTTGAATTTATTGAATTTAAAGATCGTGAAAACGCGCTTTACAAGCTGAACCATCACAGGATCGATCTCCTGGTTGATCCCACCACGGCAGAGTACTGGGTTAGTAACACATCCCCGAAGGGATACGTGGTTGAGAAGATACTGGAGGCCGCCTCTGTGCAGGGTAAAACAACACCCTTCAAGAAACAGAGTGTCACCGGGAGGGAGGTTACCTACATCGAATGGCTCTTCCCCGGTATACTTGGCATGAATATCATGTTCAGTTCACTCTTCGGCGTGGGATACGTTGTTGTCCGGTATCGCAAGAATGGCGTGTTAAAACGAATGAGTGTCACCCCCGTCCGGCCACATGAGTTCATGACCGCACAGATACTGTCCCGTATCTTCGTGCTGCTCAGTACCACCGCCATTGTGTACACGGGGACAGTGCTGATCTTCGGTTTTGAAAATCACGGTTCATATCTTACCCTGTTGCTTGTCTTTGCACTTGGTGGATTCACCATGACCTCGCTGGGCCTACTGGTGGCATCCCGTATCGCCAGCGAGGAACTTGCCGAGGGATTCCTCAACATAATCACCTGGCCCATGATGTTCCTGTCCGAGGTGTGGTTTTCCCTCGAGGGGGCCAGGCCATGGGTGAAGAGTGTCTCCGGGGTTTTGCCGCTTACCCACCTGGTTGACTGCGCAAGGAAAGTGATCAACGACGGTGCCGGGATATATGACCTGCGTTACCAGCTGCTATCACTGGCAGTCATGTCGCTGGTGTTTCTTACCATCGGCTCACTGCTGTTCAAGTGGCAGCGGGGGTGAT
>CAYFSO010000109.1:8141-10096 GCA_964345775.1 uncultured Leptospiraceae bacterium
CCTACCGCCCCTCAGCCCACGATTCCTCACGCGGGTCGGCGCCGCCTTTCAGCATGCCGGTCTCGGGGTCACGCATAATGGCGCATACGGCGCTGAAGTAGAAATCCCAGTGTTCACCTTCTTCAACGGTGTAACCCATCTCTTTCATGGTGTCAGCATGTTTGCCAAATAGTGGCTGCTCAAGCACGATGGTGCCGGGCTCGTAGGGATGGGGAGAGAAAGAACCCGGAAAGTTCAGTGACCTGAAGCGCGGGGCGTCGATGGCGTCCTGTATATCCATACCCCATACCACCAGGTTCAAAAAAACCTGCACCTGGGCCTGTGTCTGCATGTCACCGCCCGGGGTGCCGAAGGTCATGAAGAATTTCCCGTCCTTCTTCACCATGGAAGCGTTGGGAGTAATTCGCGGCCGTTTGCCGGGAGCAAGGGATGCCGCGTGGTCAGCATCAAGCCTGAACTGTGTCATCCGGTTTCCCAGCGTGAGGCCTGTGCCGGGCACCATGGGTGTCTTGGGAAAATCGCTTGGGGTGAGGGAGACGGCGTTTCCCTGCCTGTCAACGATGGATATGTAGCTGGTATCGTGAATATTGCTGTTGTCCGCAACCGGGTATAGCCTTTGCGCCGGTTTATCATGTCTGCCGGTTCTCTTTCCAGGTACGGGTCCCGGCAGAGGCATCTTTGAAAAGGCCTTCCCGGGGGTCATCTGCTGTTTGCGCTTCAGGGCAAATTCCTTTGAAAGCAGAACATCAACCGGTACATCCACGTAATCGGGATCGCCGAAATAGGCTTCACGGTCGGCCATGGCAAGCTCGATGGCCTGCAGCACCGTGTGCATGTACTCAGGTGAATTGTGTCCCATGGCTTTCAGGTCAATGCCTTCAAGTATTTGCAGCACCATGGGGGTGACAGCACCCTGGCACCAGGTACGGTTGGCATAGAGGGTGTGATTGCCATAGGTGCCGGTCAGGGGTTTTTCCCAGTAGCCGCGGTAGCCCGAGAGGTCGTCCCGGGTGAACAGGCCTTCTTCTTCATGGTGGAACTGCACGATGGTATCGGCGATGGGCCCGTCGTAAAAGTAGTCCCGTACGGCCTGAAGTCCTGTCTTCCTGTTGCCGGTTTTCTCAAGCACAAGTTTTTCGGTATCAGCCATGGACTGGAGGGTGGCCGCGAGATCTGGCCGGGTAAAGTGTTCTTTATGGTGAAGGGGGCGCCACCACTAGCCGTCCAGGTATACCTCAACGTTATACGGCATGAGAATATTGAAGCCAAACCTCTCGACCAGGTTCAGCCCTAAATTATTCAACATCATTCGATGGACGGGAAAGCCTTCCCGGGCAATGGTAATAGCATAGGCACTCAGCTGGTTAAATGACATGGTGCCGTGCCGCTTCAGCAACTCTATGATCATGTCGGGTGATGCGGGAATGAGCTGTGCCCATATGTCGTTTACCGGAACCTTCTCGTGCCCGGCGTCGCGGAAATGCTCGATGGTCGCCTTCCGCGGGGCGGTACCGGCACCGCAGTAGCTGATTATCCTGTCCGTGTCAGCATGGTAGATCAAAAGGGGAGAGACGCCGGGAAAGCTTGCTGCTTCTCCAAAGGTGACATTGAGTACCAGCAATGCGGCCACCGCGGCGTCAAAGGCGTTGCCGCCACGATCCATCACGTCGATGGCGGTACGGGTTGTCCAGGGGTTACCCGTGGCCGCCATGTATTGCGAACCGGCAACCGGGTCCCGTTCAACCTGGTAAGGATCCTGGAATTCCATGCGCTCACGCGGGCCGGTTGGTAAGATGATCCATGTAAGCAGAATTGCCAGTATGATGATTGAAATAATAATTCCGGTGATCTTCAAAGGTTTTCCTTTCATGGCATTCACGTCCTTCTGTTGAATAAAATATTTGGCTCATTCCGGAATGTTGGGAAAAACTATCAAATTTTATTATATGAATATA
>CAYFSO010000110.1:0-10081 GCA_964345775.1 uncultured Leptospiraceae bacterium
CTGCCCACCTGGTAATTAACGGCAACATGGTGGTTGGTGAACACCTGGTTCCCGGCCTTGAAGTGGAACCGCATGAAACAAAAAACGGTGTGCGTATCAAGGTCAGGGCCGTTGAAGGTACCGTTATTAAAAAACCTGTACACATGTGCTTTGGCATTCTGCCCGAGGAGGGCCTGCAGGAGATCGAGATGGAAACCCATATAGAGAAGGACGCTTCCATATCCGTGCTGGCCCACTGCACCTTTCCCAACGCGGTAAAGGTGGTACACAAGATGGACGCTTCCATCGAGATAGCCGACGGGGCCTCCTATACCTACCTTGAGCGCCATGTACATGGGAAGAAAAGCGGTATTACCGTGCTGCCAAAAGCACAGGTGTCACTTGGAAAACATGCACGGTTCGCAACAGACTTCGAGCTGCTCAGCGGCAGGGTTGGCGAGATCAACATAGACTACGAGACCACCTGCAGTGATTACAGTGTACTGGAAATGAACGCCAAGATCAACGGGATGGGTGATGACCGAATTAACATTCGCGAGATCGGGCACCTTCAGGGAGAAGGTGCCCGCGGTGTACTCACCTCGCGTATAGCGGTACGTGAACAGGCACGCGCGGAGGTGTACAACAAGCTTACCGCGTCTGCACCATTCGCACGGGGCCATGTTGACTGTAAAGAGATAGTGCAGGACGACGGTGTGGCCACGGCGGTGCCAATCGTTGAAGTGAATCACCCGAAGGCCCATGTTACCCACGAGGCCGCCATAGGCAGCGTGGACGACAAACAGCTGGAAACCCTCATGGCACGGGGGCTTGACGAGGACGATGCAGTTGAACTGATCATCCAGGGGCTTTTAAGCTGAAGAGGCCGGATCCATTATAAAGACAGTCACATCATCATCAAGGAACAGCGCCCCGCTGAAACTCCTGAGCTCCTCCATGAGGAGCTCAATGCATGTTTCGGGGGACCTGCTTTTGGTGGTGACGAGGAAATCACGCAAACGCTGGTACCCGAAAAGCTCACCATCAGGATTTCGGCATTCAATGACCCCGTCCGTATAGAGAAACAACCTGTTGGTATCACCAAGCACTATGTTTCCCAGCTCTATCCCAGCGTTGTCAAGCCAGCCAAGCGGTTTGCCGCTTGATGACAGCTCGGTGACTTCCCCGGTAGTTTTTTCCAGGAGAACGGGCGGAGGATGGCCGGCGTTGGCATAACTCATCATTCCCGTCCTGCTGTCGATACTGCATATACAACTTGTGACAAAATGGGATTGCACGGTAGTTTCCAGCACTGCCGTATTTATGAGGGTAAGCACCGCTTTCGGGTCAAGCCGCATGTTGATCGCATTCCTGAATGCGTTCCTGGTGATGAGGGCAAGGAATGCACCCGGCACGCCATGACCTGAGACGTCCGCAATGATGACGGTGAACCTGCCGGGATCATCCTGCCAGTAATCGTAGAAGTCACCTCCCACCTTGTCCATTGGGATACACCTGGCATTGATATCAAGCCCCTTGACAACCGGGTTACTTTCGGGCTGCAGCCGTGACTGTAACAGCCTGGCTATCTCCAGTTGTCCTTCTATGGCCTTGTTCCTCTCTTTAAGTTGGCGTGTGCTTTCCAGTATTTCATCCTCGAGACGCATTCTCAGGTTCTCTTCTATCTGGTGAACAACGGAGAATTGCTCAGCCAGCTGAAAGGACACCGTGATGATAAACCCCAGCAGCCCTACCTTGAGGTAGTCAAAATCAGGTACGATGGTGTACGCACGAAGCACTTCGAGTGCCAGGCTAACAATGATAATAGTGAAAGCAATGGCGATGAACAGGTATTCCCTGTATCGCTTGCGAAATATATTGATGGAGCTTGCCACGCCAACGAATATTACGTATAAAATACACAATTGCCAGAGCACCCGTGGAATAACAAAATAACGGATCTCACCAATAATTATAATGGATGCTGCCGAGACCAGGAGTGCAGCAATCACCACCCTGTCAACAACTGTTATTTTTTTGAACATGACCCGGCGCATGTACACCAGCAGGGCGGCAATACCGATCATGCCCATCACGTACTGCAGCACATGAAACACGTAGAAGCTGTCCCAGAACAGGTATTTCATCTGGCCCACGCAAAACAGGTAGACAGCGGCTGCAAGAGTGGTGACCGCGAACGCGCGCTGATGCCTGAAAAGGGTTGTTTTCATCCATGAAAACGAAAAGAAATAGAAGGCAAGAAAGAGATATATACCAATGGCAAGCACGTCTACAAGGTACCGTTTGAATAACATCCCGGTAAAATTTTCTGATGGGCCGATATTGTATGTTCCCCATATCAGTCCCAGCGAATCGGGAAGGTAGCCCCGAACACGCACAGCGAGAACATTTTCTTCACCATGTTTCACAATCCCCGGTGGAACATGGTACAACCTGGCCCTGTCAAAGGCATGACTGTCCGGATCATCAATTGACCCGGTGCTGGCCATAAGCCGCCCATTCAGGTAACATTCATCAACGTCACTGATCTTTCCCAGCTCCACAAGGATGTTCGAATTTCGTGTTTTTTCCGGGAAAAGCAGGCGTGCGCGGTACCAGGCCACCCCCCTGTAGCCGGGGTATTGCTCCTGGAGATTGCCGGGAACCTCTACTGTTTTCCAGTGACCGTGATCATATTCGGGGTTGGCATATTCGGGATTATCGCCTTTAACAGCCTTCCATTTCCCCTCGAGGGTTACAATTGTACCAGGCTTAACGGTATATACGTCCCCGGCCAAAAGCTGTGCAGGTACCAGCAGGGCCAGGAACACGAGAACAACGCACTGACACGCACGTGCAGGATAAAAAGTTTGCGGGTACATTATATTCCGAGAGCATCACTTATGATTTGTACGCATTTACGTATTTATTCAGACTTTATGGGAACAGTCAAGAAAGTTACATGTTCTTTCTTCTCTCGTTAAAATAGAATCCCCACCCCATTATAGAAAGAAGCAGAAGGAACACGGCGGTATTCCTGGCAAGGTTTGCACCTTTCTGTCTTCTTTCAAAGAGCATGTTCAGGTATATATAGTGTTCTTCCAGGAATGGTTCCTTCTCAGCCACACGCCTGTCAAATTCACGCAGGATGGTTCGGATCCCCATTGCATCGCTGTCAAAGCGTTCGTACCCCGCAAACACGTGGGGAGATCGAAGCATGAGATACGCTTTACGGTAATGCTGCGTTATATTGTCTTCTGCCTGCAGGTGGCCTTGTATCTTCGGGTTTACCACGCAAATGGAATAACACGCGATGACGCCGCAAACCAGTGCAGGCAGCAGTATTAACAGTGCGAACCAGAAATACAACCTCTTGTCATTCATTTTCATCTGCCTTTTCCTCCAGGAATTGTACCACCGGTACTTTTGAATAAGAAATGTCTTCCAGCTTTACATACGATTCGTTAAGCATTATGGGGCCTGCCTGCCCGCTCTTTATTACCTCGTCCATGTCTATTGCCATAAGTTCAAACAAGGGCCTGAACGTATCTTCGCTCCCCTCCTTGTTGAACACCACCTCTACTGTTTCCATCGGCATGAGGCGTTCAACCTGCAGGGGGAAAGAGAATATTTCGTTACCGGTTTCATCGTTCACTATTTGCAACGTGCCCGAATAACCGGTTATAACCGTATCCGTGCTGCTGTTAAGCAGTCCGGCTGTTATGTTCGCCTGGAACGCTGCCCTGTCCTCTTTCAGTTCGGTTTTGACGGTTAGTCCGGCAGTGCGCACCTCGACCGGGCTGCCTTTACAGGCCAGCAGGAAACAGGGCATCAGTATCAGCATTGTACCCGTCAGCATTCTTCGCATCATCTGGTTCATGTACCTCCGGTATTGATGCATTTCTTTTCTATCATCAGCATCATTACGTCAAGAAAAATAATTGACCCCCCGGGGTTTGGGGGTAAGCTTAAGATATCTGAAAGATTTACCGCAAAGGGATGAACAGTGACGGGTGACAATGGACGAGGAATTAAAGAAAAAAGCTGACTTTTGTAAGTACACGTGTCCGGTGTGTACCAGGGCACGGAAGAAGGGTAAAGGCTTTCTGTATACCATGGTGAAGCTTGAGCGCAAGTTCTGTCCCTACTGCCGTGCCTATGAACAGGTATACGGCAAACCGGCATACAGGTAACCATGAGTAACACACTTCCTGGCACATTTTTTCTTGCGCCCATGGCCGAACTCACCACCCCCGCCCTGCGCCAGGTGGTGAAAAGCTTTTCTCCCGGGGTGGTACTTTGCTCCGAGATGCTGAGCGCGGGAGCGGTGGCGGCGGACAACGGCTTTAACCGGCACATGCAGTACCGCCACCATTTTGACGATCCATACGTGTACCAGGTCATGGGAAGCGACGCGGATACCATGGGTGCCGCATGCGCGCGGCTTTCCGGTACCGGCTGCAGGGCCGTCGACATCAACATGGGATGCTCAGCCCCCGACATAGTCAAGACCGGGTCGGGCGCCGCCCTGCTGAAAAATATTGATCACGCACGAAACGTGGTTCGTCAATGCCGCAGTAACACCTCGTGCCTGCTTTCTGTTAAGATGCGCTCGGGGTACCATTCATCAGATCTTGACTATATACTTACATTTGCCCGCATGCTTGAAGAGGAAGGGGTAGACTATATCACCATGCATCCCAGGCACGCGAAACTTTCTTTCAAGAGAAAGGCCAACTGGAACATCACCGAAGAGCTGGCCAGGCACCTGGAAATTCCCGTCATCGGGAACGGGGACATACAGTCGGCAGAAGAGGCGGTACAGCACCTGCGCAGCTCATCCTGTCATGCCGTCATGATAGGCAGGGCCGCCATCACCATGCCATGGGTGTTCAGAACATGTGAAAAAATACTGGGCGGCGATGAGTCTCCCGAAATGATCAACATTCACCAGCTATGGCAACGGGTCTTTTCCGGTATTCGCGCATTCCTGCCCAAACACCTGCACAAAAGCAGGGGGCACCGCTTCAGCTTTTATTACTCAAAAAATGTAACATTCTCCCATCAACTCTTTACTCACGTAAGAAATGTTGATACCATACCACGTATGGCAGAGATTATCAATAACTACTTCCGGCGTAATCCTGAAGAAGCCTGGAAGAGATTATAAAAGGAAAGGGTGCCCCTGATGAGACTGGTTAAATTCAGAAACGAAGATTTCGTGTACCCGCAGTTCGCGGTGGTTGAAGGCGAAACCGCAACTCCCGTAAAGAACCATTTCAGGGTTTCAGACCTGTTCACCGCCATACACGAGAACACGCTTGAATACGATGAACCCGTATCCCTTGACAGCATAAATCCGCTGCCCCCCACCGACGAACACGTGCACGTCTATTGCGCGGGGCTCAATTACCGTGACCACGCCGAGGAAATGGCCATGCCCATACCGGAAACCCCGGTGTTTTTCACCAAGTCGCAGGGATGCCTCACCCCGTCCGGCTCACCCGTCATATGGCCTCCCGGCGTACGGCTCCTTGACTACGAGGTAGAGCTTGCCTGCATAATCGGCAGGAAGATAGGCATGGACGACCAGGTGCGACCGGACAATATCTCGGACTACCTGCTGGGTATAACCATATTCAACGACGTCACCGCCCGTGACGTGCAGCTTACAGGCGGACAGTGGTTCCCGGGAAAGAACTACCGCACCTTCGCCCCCCTTGGCCCGCTGGTACAGGTTTGCGACAGCGAGACCGCTGAACGGCTTGACAGCCTGAGACTTGAATTACAGGTATACAGCGAGAATGGTGACCCGTATCCCCACAAGTTGCAGGACGGGAATACTTCCATGATGATCTTTCCCGTTTACAGCCTGCTTGATGAACTCCGAAAGCATTTCGATCTCCTCCCGGGTGACGTTGTAGCAACGGGAACACCGCGGGGGGTTGCCCTTTCACGTCCTTCACCATTTCTCAACCGGGTGGCTGATATTGTTGGCATGTCGCAGGCCAAAAAAACCGGGCTTTTCATCAAGCGTGAGATAAAAAAGAATCCCGCCTACCTTGCGCCAGGTGACATCATGGTATCAAGGATCACCAGTCCCGACATGGTGGTGGACCTTGGAGAACAGAAGAACCAGGTCCAGGCAGCCGTACAGTGAAAGACCAGCCCCCGTACATACGGTTATTCGAAAGCGGCCTGCTGCAACAGCGTGCGGATGCCCTTGAAAGCCGAATGCGTTCGTGTGATCTCTGTCCCCACCGCTGTCACGTAGACCGGATGGAGGGGGAAAGGGGCACCTGCAAAACCGGGGCCAAGCCCCTTGTATCGGAGGTGCAGCCCCACTTCGGGGAGGAAAGACCGCTGGTTGGAAGGGGCGGCTCCGGCACCATATTCTTTACCGGCTGCAACCTTGACTGCATATTCTGCCAGAACTACGACATCTCCCACCTTGGCCGGGGAGAAGAGGTTTCTTACAAAGAACTTGCTTCCATGATGCTGACCCTGCAGGACCGCGGCTGTCACAACATCAACCTGGTCTCACCCAGCCACCAGGTATACGCCATCACCAGGTCACTGCTCACCGCCATACCGGAAGGACTGCACCTGCCCATCGTCTATAACTCCGGCGGATACGACTCGGTGGAGACCCTGCAGCTGCTTGAGAACGTGGTGGACATCTACATGCCCGATTTCAAGTACATGGACCCGGAAGCGGCAGGAGAATTGAGCGGCGCACCCGATTATCCCCAGGTGGCGGTGCAGGCATTACGGGAAATGCACCGCCAGGTTGGCGACCTTGTTACCGACGAGAGGGGGGTCGCGTATGGCGGCCTGCTGGTACGGCACCTGGTGCTGCCAAATGACATGGCCCGCACCGAAAAGGTGCTGGATGAGCTTGTAAAGATCTCTCCCCGCACCTACGTCAACATCATGGACCAGTACCGCCCTGAATACCGCGCCCGTGAATGCTTCGACCTGCGGCGCCGGGTCACCCTTGATGAGTACCATCATGCCATAAACTACGCCCGCAGCAAAGGCCTTTATCGGCTTGATTGACTCTCAACCCGTAGAAGCTTAACAATTGTTTCACGCAACGGCGCAGAGAACGCGAAGAGCGGGTCAATACAGGGTGGTTTCTTTTATTATGCAGGCATTCGGTAGTTGTTGAGTTTGTTTTATATATAGTTTTTTACATGCTAAGAGATTGTTGAATTCAAACCTGAAGCCAACTATATATCCTTTTTCTGTATAAAATATCATAGATTGAAGTGATATATTACCTGACGAAATCATAATAAAGAACTTAACTCTTCGCGTTCTTTGCGCCGTTGCGTGAACCCGTTAAGCTTCATGCGGAAAATCCTTGATCTATACCCCCGGAAAATGTATTATTTCATCGGACGTGATATGAAACCTTGTACGTGCACGGGGAAGGATGAAACATATACTGAACCTGGCCGACTGCTTTTCCGTGATGATGAATTATCTTCACGAAGGTATTCTCATTATCGATGATGAGAACAGCATTATCGACTTGAACATTTCCGCCAGCAGGTTGATGGGTAATAACGGTAATCTACAGAGGGGACAATCGCTGCTGGATATCGTTCCCAGGGGGAACCGGAAATTCAGGGACCTGCTTTTAAAAACATCAAACATAAGGGAAAACGTGTACGAGGAGAAGGTGACCTTCGGGGGGTCAGGTAAAAGATCAAGGCTTGTGATCACCATTATACATGCCGAGACCAGTGAAGATATACCCTCGTCGTACAGGATGATCCTTTTAAATGACACCACGAAGCTCTGGAAAATGCACAGGGAACAGCAGGAACTTATACGGCAGCTGAAAAAGAACTATACCGATCATCTTGAATCTCTCAAGCAGATAGCCGACAACGTGGCACACGAGGTGCGCAATCCACTGGTATCCATCGGGGGATACGCCAACCTGCTGCTGAGAAAATGCGAGGAAGGAACCGAAGCTGTAGAGATGAAAAAGTACCTCGAATACATAAGACAGGACGCCGAACGACTGAACCAGCTCACTTCAATGGTAGAGGAATACTCGGACATCAAGGACATGCATCTTTCACAGGTAAACCTTGACCGTTTTATGCTTGATCTTACCGAGCGGATGAACCTGGTGCTGGCAGGGAAAGAGGTGTCCATACAAAGCAGTATTGACCGGGTTACCGAATGCATGCTGTACATGGATTACAACAAGATGAACGCCGCCTTTTCCAACCTGCTCACCTTCGCGGCCCTGAACTGCAACGCTGGATCAGGGATCAGCCTGTCACGTCATTTCAACATGTACGAGGCCAGTATCATTATCAGCTTTGGATCAGAAGAAATAAGGGAGGATTCGTTACAGTTCATGTTTGACCCATTCTATTCTGCCAGTTCTGCCACGTCAAATTTCGACATGGCAGTGGCACAGCGGATCATCATACTGCACGGCGGCATCATTTACCCCACCATTGACGGGGAGAAGGTTACTTTCAGGGTCAACATACCCCGGGAAAAACGCACCCGTGAGGAATAATTAAAACTATATTTAAAATAAAATCACCATTGATATCACGCAACGGCGCAGAGAACGCGACGAGTGGCTCAATACAGGACGGTCTCGTTTATTATGAAGGTATTCGATTATTTGTAAGGACCTGAATAGATTGAACTATTATATTACCTGACGAGACTGCAATGATGAACTCCACTCTTCGCGTTCTTTGCGCCGTTGCGTGACCCCCCCGTTGAGTTTCAGCTGAACACCACCTCCAAAGACTCGGCAATGGCCTTTGCCGTCTTCTCAAGGTCTTCGTCTGAATGCTTCACCGACAGGAATCCCACCTCGAAACCTGATGGTGACAGGTATACGCCCCTCTCAAGCATCTCGTTGTGGAACACGGCAAACTGCTGCATGTTGCTCTCTTTCACCTGGTCAACGGTGCTGATACGGTCAAGAGAGTTAAAGTAGATGGAAAATATTGACCCTATCTGCTGGAACAATACTTTTTCTTTATACTTATTCAACGTATCAGAGAGTAGCTCCCGCATTTTTGCCGCTTTTTTCTCAAGGTCCTGGTAGGCGTTCTCTTTGAAGAGCTTGCTCAATGTTGTCATGCCGGCAGCCATTGCAAGGGGGTTCCCGGCAAGGGTACCCGCCTGGTACACAGGCCCGTCCGGTGCCACCTTGGCCATGATCTCCTGGCTGCCGCCGTAGGCACCAACCGAAAGGCCGCCGCCAATGATCTTGCCCAGGGTGGTAAGGTCGGCATGCACACCGGTGTATTCCTGTGCCCCGCCCCTGGCAAGACGAAAACCGGTGATAACCTCGTCGAATATGAGTACTATTCCGTACTTGTCACAGAGTTCACGTACTTTTCTTAGATATCCTTCATCGGGCAGAATAAGGCCCAGGTTGCAGGGGATGGGTTCCATGATACAGGCTGCTATCTCATCACCCGACTCTTCCATGGCCTTCTCAAGTTTTTCCACGTCGTTATACGGAACAACTACGGTATCCTTCGCGTTGTCCTTATTCACACCGGCAGAATCGGGTGTGCCGAATGTGGCAAGCCCCGAGCCTGCCGCCACCAGCAGGTAATCCGCGTGTCCGTGATAGCAGCCGTCAAACTTGATGATCTGGTCACGGCCGGTATATCCCCTTGCAAGACGAATGGCGCTCATGGTGGCCTCGGTACCGGAGTTCACGAAGCGTATCTTTTCCATCTGCGGGTACGAATCCACCACCAGTTTGGCAAGCTCCACCTCGAAGTTATGCGGTGTGCCAAAGCTGGTTCCAAGGGATGCGGTGTCTCTCACCGCCTTCACCACGTCGGCGTCAGCGTGCCCCAGGATAAGCGGCCCCCATGACATGCAGTAGTCGATGAACTCGTTACCGTCCTCGTCGAAAAGGTGGGCCCCTTCTCCCTTCTTCATGAAAAGCGGGTGCCCCATAACCGACCTGAAGGCCCGCACCGGCGAGTTCACCCCGCCCGGCAGGTACCTGAGGGCTTCTTTATATAGTTGTTCAGATCTCTCTTTCATGATTCCCATTAGCGTCTCTCCTGTGTTAAAAATTCGCCACCGAGAC
>CAYFSO010000111.1:0-10040 GCA_964345775.1 uncultured Leptospiraceae bacterium
ATATTATTGTTATAAAGAACTGTTTTCCATTCCCAAGAATCCGGAAAGAGTGAAAAATATTTAATTCCACCCAGAAGTTAAATATATCCCTTATTTGTAAAAACCTGAATAGATTGAACTTTTAAACTATATGACGGAATGATAATAAAGAACTCAACTCTTCGCGTTCTCCGCGCCTCCGCGTGATCCCCCCTTCACACGTCATAATGCCGTTGCAAATTCTTGTATGACAGCGCTTCCATGACATGGCGTTTCTGGATGTCCTCACTCAACTCCAGGTCGGCGATGGTTCTGCTTACTTTCAGTATACGGAAGAAGGACCGGGCCGACAGGTTCAACCGGTTTATGGCAAGTTCCAGTATTGACTCGGTCTGTTCATCAAGTTTGCAGAATTCTTTTACCTCCTCGCTGGTCATCCCGGCATTGTACCCTGTTGTCCCCCCGTTAAACCGGTTTTCCTGTATCTCTCTTGCGGCCAGCACCCTGCTGCGTATTTCCGACGACGGTTCGGCATCTCCCTTTCCCAAAAGATCACTGTAGGGAACACGTCCCACCAGCACCTCCAGGTCTATGCGGTCAAGTATGGGGCCTGATATTTTCTGGAAATACGCACGAACCTTCCCCGGGGAGCAGGTGCACCTGACTTCCCTGTCAAACAGGTACCCGCACTGGCACGGATTGCTGGACGCAACCATCATGAAGTCGGCGGGAAAAGTATACGTACCCGATACCCTGGACACCGTTATCTCGGAATCCTCCAGGGGCTGCCTGAGGGCCTGTATCACGTTGGTCTTGAATTCCACGAATTCGTCCAGGAACAGGATGCCATTATGGGACAGCGATATCTCTCCAACCCCGGGAACTGTTCCCCCTCCAACCAGGGCGGCGTCTGACGTGGTATGATGGGGAGACCTGAAAGGGGGACGCTGCAGCAGCCCCTGCTCGGGCCGCAGCTTGCCGCCAACCGAATGGATCATGGTAGTATTGATAGCCTGCTCCCTGTTCAGTGGTGGAAGAATTCCGGGAATGCGCTTTGCCAGCATGGTCTTTCCCGAGCCGGGGGGACCATAGAGCAGCACGTTGTGCCGGCCGGCAGCGGCGATCTCAAGTGCCCGCTTGGCGGATTCCTGTCCCCGTACCTGTGAAAAATCAGGCCAGCTTACCTCGTGATGGACGTCAGGAACAGGTCCCGTGAAGGGCGCGGTTTCTCCCCTGCACGAGTCGATGGCCTCGCCGATATCACGAACCGGGTATACATCGAGCTCACCAATGGCAACCGCCTCGTACCGGTTGTCGTATGGAACCATCATTGCCCTGTATCCTGACCTGTAAAGGGCAATGGCCATGGAGATGATCCCCTTGACAGGCTTAATTCGCCCATCAAGTGACAACTCGCCTACCATGGGCATGTTGATGTCGGCCCCTTCCGCCTGGCCCGTGGCCAGGAGAATGGACATGGCAACCGGCAGGTCGAAATTCGCTCCCTGCTTTTTGAACCCGGCCGGTGCCAGGTTGACAATAAAATTTTTTGGCGGGAACTCGTATCCCGAATTCTCTATGGCAGACCTGATCCTGTCCTTTGACTCCCTGATAACCGAATCAGGCAGACCAACGATGGTGAAATTAGGCAGTCCCCTGATGGTATCAACCTCTACGTCAACCATGTGGGCCTCGATTCCCTGTATTGCAAGTGAAGTGGCTTTTGAAAGCATTGTATTTTCTCCGTATGAGCAAGTTCTCTACTTACTCATACGAAGAAAATGGAAGGATTTGAAAAAAAATGTGAATTTTTTTGTTATTTTTTAACTTTTTTTACAATAAAACGCCCCAGGACGAAACCAACCGTCACGATCAACAGGAATATGAGAAAACTTACCCATGTTATCCATGTTCCACGCTTCAGAAGGGAATAAGGATTCCAGCTGGCTTCTACCACGTTCCGTCCCAGTTTGCCTCTGTATTTCTCGGGTATATCAGCAATACCATCACCGTTAATATCCGGGAAACTCCTGATATAGCTGAGAACGCCCATCCACTCCTTAACCTCCTGTATACCGGGCTTGTTCTTGTCCCTGTCAACCCTGGCGGTTGTAAGGTCTTCTATGGGCTTACCGTTTTTGTCCTTTGGTACTATTTTCAATATCTGCATTGTAAAATCACCCACCACCTTCAGAAAGGTGGCATTGTAAAGGTCAGCAGATACCTTGTAGAGCTTTTTGTTTGAAGAGGAATAATCCAGTTCATTATACCCGTTCTCCTCGTCCCCAAGCCAGATACCTGTTACCCTGTCGAATATGGCGCGATTGGGATTATAGGTGAACTTCACGCCGGACACCTGGAGGAAGTAATCCGGTCCCTTCAGTGGATAAATACTGGCTAATATTTCCAGTGCCTTCTTTACCTCTGAGCCGTATACATAAATGCTGATAAGTGGATATCCCATGGTGCCATCCATGCCTATACCAAGCGGGATGGCCCTGAACGCGTCGCATACCGCCACCTTGCCTGTCTCACCAACAAGAATGTTGTCTCGTATCACGCCATTGGAGATAACACCTACGTCAACCTTACTATCCGGATCATCAGGATCAGAGTCGTACTTGTCCACGTACCAGCGTATGGAATCGGCGATGAGGTTGCCAAGATTGGTTTCATCTTCTTCCACCACCAGGTTATACCGGGTAGTGGCGATGGTATCCCAGAATCTCATGTCATGTTTGCGAAGCACCTGCCTGTTTATCTTCGTGATATACGAGTCTATATAACTTGTGATCACGGGATCACCTTTTATGGTATCATTGATCTCTCTCAGCTTGTAGTCATCCAGGCTCACCCTGCCGTTTTCAAAGGTAATGTCCATTATGCCCACCTGTCTTCCATACGCCCAGGCCTGCGTGATTATGGTATCATTCACCTGTAATGCATCCTGGAGTCTCGTATGCGTATGCCCGCTGATTATGATATCTATACCGTCCACTTCCTTTGCCAGTATCTCGTCCTCTGACTTTGACTCGTCAACCCACAGGCCGCTGTGCGAAAGACAGATAACTATATCAACCTTCTCCTTTTCCCTCAGGGTCTTCACCATCTCCCTGGCAGCTGTTACAGGGTCTCCGAACGTAACGGGGGAAGAAAATGGAGCTACCTCGGCGGCATTTTTGCCCATCAGTCCGAAATAACCTATTTTCAGGCCCTCTTTTTCCATCACCAGGTACGGCTTCACCAGGCCTTTCTTGAACACCGCCTCCAGTGAATCATCCTTTGCGCTTTCCTCGCTGAAAATTACGTTTGAAGCCACAATACCGGGCAATCTTCCAGCGGCGTTTGCCGTATTGATGATCTGCGCAAGACCATCGGGGAAAAGATCATATTCATGATTCCCGATGGTAGTCACGTCGTACCCCATACGGTCCATCAGCTGCAGTTCGAATGCCTCTTCCCGGCAGAGCATATGGAAAAGTGATCCCATCAGGTTATCCCCGCCATCCAGTATAAGTACGGGATTATCCCTGTCCTCCCTGATCTCCTTGAAAACCGTTGAGATCCTTGCCCATCCACCAAGGGTATTGTCATCACCCGTTTTGTAAGACGTGTAATCCACGTTGGGTGAGAAACCCAGGAAATGCGAATGCAGATCATTGGTATGAAGGATGGTCAGCTTTTTTGGTTCGGCGTACAGCATTGTTGCTGCCGCAAGCAGCAGAACAACACAGAAAGTAAATGTTTTTTTCATGTTTGTTTCCCTTCACGAATTAATGTATACCCGCGTTCTACGGAAGGGAACATGGTATGATCACGGATAAAAATTGCAAGAAGATTATAAAAGCCCCCTCCGGAACAGAAGGGGGCTTTACATTCACCACTGGAATAATTACTACTTGATCTTCGACATGAGCTCTTCGCTCACCTCTTTTACGCCGGGCCTCCCGTCAAGTTCGATGACTTTCGGATTCCCGTTGTTTTCCTTTGAAACATTCTTGAAATACTCAACGGCCGCCAGGGTGCCGCTTTGGGTATCGTAATAAATATCATGACGCTTGTTTATGGCAGTTTCATCCTGGTCATCCGCCCTGGTAGAGAGCTTACCGCCGCATACACGGCACACGAATTCACCGTCCTTCTCCTCGGGCTTGATGGCATCTATGTAAATGTTATTTGGATGGTTGTTGTCATTCTCACAGAGCCGCCGGCCCATGATCCTCTTCTTGGCGATCTCGCGGTCAAGCACGATCTCGATCACGTAGTCCAGGTTCATGTCTTCTTTATCAAGGGCCTCGTTCAATGCCTTTGCCTGCTCCAGGTTACGGGGAAAACCGTCAAGCAGCCATCCGTTCTTGCAGTCATCCTTTTTCAGCCTGTCAAGTATCATGGGAATCGTTATGTCATCCGGTACCAGGTCACCACGATCAATATACTCCTTTGCCTGCATGCCAAGTTCGGTACCGCCCTTTATGTTCTCCCTGAAGATAACACCAGACTCAATATGGGGCAGGTCATATTTCTTCTGGACAATAGCTCCCTGCGTCCCTTTACCGCTGCCATTAGGACCAAAAATAAGTACGTTCATAAAATCACCTCTTGTATCTATTTGTACTGGATCACGGCCTGTATGTATATGCCGCGAATGTATGATATCAAAAGTATGAAACCGGCCATAAATGTAAAGCAATTTATTGGGGTCCCTGTAGCGGAAAATATTCCGCCCCTACAGGGACCCCAATAACGAATCCACCTCTTCCATGGTTTCGGCACGGATAAGGCCGGTGCGGACCTTCGTGGCATTGCGGACACCATGTATGTATTTCACCACGTGCTTACGCATGAGGACGATGCCGTAATCCCCGTGCTCTTCCAGCATCATGCGGTAATGGCGGCGGATCACCGCCAGCTTTTCATCCATATCCGGCTGGCGGGAAGAGAATACCCACGGGTTCCCCTGTGCGGCCCTGCCGATCATCACTGCAGCACATGGTGTGGTCTCAAGCCTGTGTACGGCTTCATTGTACCCTGTAAGATCACCGTTACCTATCACCGGAACAGGGGAGTTTTCGGCTATTTCCCCGATGCGTTCCCAGTCTGCCGTACCACCATATTTCTGCGTTTTTGTCCTTCCATGGACGGTAATAAATGCTATGCCCCCTTCAACCAGTGCACGCACCACCTCGGTGTAATTCATGGAATTCACGTCCCACCCCAGCCGTATCTTTGCGGATACCGGCAGTTTCACCGCACCTGCCACTGCCCCCGCCATACGGTACACCAGTTCAGGATCACGCAAAAGTCCTGCCCCCTTGCCGTTATTGCACACCTTGGGAGCGCTGCATCCCATGTTTATATCGATACAATCCGGTGAAAGTGATTCCACGTATCCTGCCGCGTCGGCCATGACGGCGGGGTCACTGCCAAAGACCTGTATACCAACAGGCCGTTCTTCCTCATGGAACTTCAGCATGTCCAGGGTCTTCCTGTTCCTGCGTACAATGCCGTCGGCACTGATCAGCTCGGTAAACACCATCCCCGCCCCGTATTCCAGCGCAATACGCCTGAAAGGACTGTCGGTGTACCCCGCCATGGGTGCAAGCAGCACGGGACTGTTGAGTTGTATGCCGGCAAGCTGTGTCATGGTTCAAGCCCGTTTCATGAAATAGCAATACGCATAAATGAACCGCAGTTCCCTGTATTGTCCATAGTTTTTTTGGGTAATATAAAGATACTTAATGGCCTCACGCAAAGGCGCAAAGAACGATACGAAACAAAGCCACTCTTCGCGTTCTTAGCGTCGTTGCGTGAGTCCCCGTTGAGCCTCATGCAATCAAAAGTATACTCAATAGTATTTACAGGCTATACCACAGCGGCAAAAAATATTTGTTGACCTCTGGTGTGAAGATTCGGTATGTTTTATATCAGACATAGTAAATGAATACAGGCGTTAATTATACCGGCTTCAGGATTGATCATGAACACGTTTAAACGGGCTCTCCTTCTCATTTTCATATACCTTGTAGTGAGTATACTGATAACCGTTCTCATCTACATGATGGGCACCATGCCGCAGGCGGAAGGGTATGCTTTGGGCACCCTTTTAAGCTTTATTCTTTCAGTAATATGGGTACTTGGTGCCAGGAAGGGCATGCAGTCAAACACGCTGGTATTGCTGTCCATCACCGTTGGAGGCTTCATGCTGCGCCTTATACTGCTGGGGGTTTTCATGGCAGGAGGAGTATATGTACTGAAGATGAGCCTGAATGTCTTTGCTATTTCGTTCCTGGTGGGTACCATCTACAGTCTTATACTTGAAGTCTGGTTTTTCAGCACCCTGAGTACCCCGGACAATAATAAAATATGAGTCGAGATAATATGGATACGAAAACCTTGCAATCACTCAAAAAAGACGAACTTATTCAGATGATCCATGATCTCCAGCTGAAATGCGACCTTCAGGAGAAGGGCATCGACGAAGAGCAGGTGAACTTCAAGAACCTCGTGGAAGCCGCCTCGGATATCATATTCGTTTTGGACAGCCAGGGAAACCTGATCTACCGCAACAGGGCCTGGGAGGAACTCTTCCCCTATACCAGGGAGGAGGCCATCGGCATGCATTACTCAGTCTACCTGCCTGCCATAGAGATCGATCGTGCCACCACGGTGTTCAACCAGATTCTGAACGAAGGTGAATCCATACAGAACGAGAAGATGAAAACATACGACCAGGAAGGGAACGTGGTCTACCTCATGGCCAACCTTTCGCCAATACGGGATGCCGGCGGCGAGATAACCGGCCTGTTCGGCATACTGCGGAACATCACCGAGATGCACCTGATGGAGAAAAAGCTGAAAGAGAATACCAGGCGCCTTGAAGAAAAGGTAAAGGAACAGCTGAGGCAGGCCGAGGAGTTGAAACGGGTCACATCCCTGAACGACGAGATCATCAACAATTCACCCATAGGCATTTTTACCATAGATCCAACCGGCATCATTTTAACCGAAAACCCGGCATTGAAGAAGATCATCGGCTATTCCGGCAACGAGTCCCGTATAGGGCTGAACGTGACCGAGCTCGAAGGTTTTTTTGATATAGACCTGAGCAGGTACCTGGACGAGATCACCATAAAGAAAAAGCCGGTGGCATTGAAAAACCTGCAGTACCAGCCCATCGAACAGGAGAGGGTACTTACCCTGAACATACGGGCAAACCCCATCCTGGATTACGACAAGCAGGTGAAAAGCATTCTCATAATCGTGGAGGACGCCACCGAGCAGGCACAGATACAGAAACGAATGCAGCGGGCAGAAAAGCTGTCGGCAATGGGGCTGCTTGCAGCCGGCGTGTCATACGAGCTCAAGGTACCCATCAACCTGCTCACCATTGACCTGAACTTCATTGAGAACAATATTGACGAGCAGAGCCCCATGCGTGACTATGTGCATTCGATGAAAGAAGAGCTTGGGCGCATCAGCCAGATAACAGAACAGCTGTTAAACCTGGGCAAGCCCAGCGAGGACGAAAAAGAAGAGTTCGAGGTACACAAGCTGATCACCAGTCACCCCATCAAGATAATGCTGAACAGGATGCAGAAGGACGGCTTCAACGTGGAAACATCTCTACCGGAAGACAGTCCCCGTATACGGGCACGAAAAAGCCAGCTTACCCAGGCATTGCTGCACATTATCGCCAACGCTGAAGAGGCGATGCCGGAGGGAGGCGACCTGAAGGTCAGTATAGATTCATATAAGAAGAATAATGAAACATTCGCGATGATCGCCATACAGGACACCGGGATAGGTATACCTGCTGAGAACATGCAGAAAATATTCCAGCCCTTTTTTAGCACCAAGGGGCAGAAGTCAACAGGCCTGGGGCTGATGGTAACCTATTCCATAATCGAGAACGCCGGTGGTGCCATAGGGGTAAAGAGCGCGCCCGGCGAAGGTACATCCTTTAAGATCGTATTACCGGCAGTTGCAGAGTAAAGGGGGATGCAAAGAATATGAGCAAACGAAACAACCCTGATTCAGGACAGAAAACATACCTGAACGACGCGGAGTCCATCCTTGAAAAGGACGGCTATTTCATAATTTCACCCGATGATTCACAACAGGACGGTATTGACGCGGGGGCTGCCCAGAAAGCCCATGAACCTGAATACTCGGGCCCCGTAAGGACAGAACAGATCGAGAAGAAACCCGGACTCGAGCCCGAACACATGCAGGTACGGGGCAAGGCGGCCCAGTCAGAAACCTACGATATTCCAACCATACTGGAATACCTGCGCTGGCACATGGAGCGTATCTCAGCCAACGTCATAGGCCGTGACGAGATCATCAGGCAGGCCATGTACGCAATACTTACCCGTGAACACATGCTCCTGCTGTCACGTACGGGTATGGCAAAGTCATACCTGGCCAATTATATTTTCAACACTTTTGACAACGTGCGTACATTCGCTTCCCAGGCCAGCAAGGAGCAGACCCCTGATAATTATTTCGGGCCATACAACATAGAAGAATTCAAGAAGGGACGAATACGGCACAACATCCACGGCTCAATAATTGAGGCAAACCTTGTTTTCCTCGACGAGTTTTTCGATGCCAGTGACGTGGTGCTCAGGTCGCTTCTCTCGGTACTGAACGAGCGCAAGTTCGTGAACGGCCCCGAACAGATAGACGCCGCCATTCATACTGCCATCGCCACCGCCAACTACATGCGTATGAACGAGGTGACCGAGGCGGTGCTTGACAGGTTTACCTACAAGTCCATAATTCCCGAGGATTCCAACGTGTACACGCAGCTCCTCATCGACCATACCTACGCCTTCAGCAGGGGAAAGGCCATTGAACCTGACAAGAAGATCCCTTTCACCCAGATAATATATATATCCGATATCGTCAGGAACAAGAGCAGGGAAACAAAAATAGAGATACCGGATTTTGTGTATTTCATGAAGAATATCGTCACCAACAAGTTCGTCAGCGACATGAGAAAAAGTGACTACAAGTTTTTTATAAGTCCGCGTAAACAGGCAAAACTTTCAGACTTCCTTCGGGCATCCGCACTGCTCAACGGCAGGTACGAAGTGAACATGGACGATCTTAAGGACATGTACCTTGCCCTGTGTACCCTGAACAGCTTCGTCTCGGTAAAGGCACGGGACAAGTCTGAAAAGGACGTATACCTTGACGCGTACCAGCAGACCATGGTGCATTTTAACGCCACCGGTGCCATTCAGCAGATAGAATTTTTGCTGAACATACGCAAGATATTCCAGGAGATCCACGAGAACCCGGAGAAAAAGGATAAGCTCATGGCATCACAGGGACTGTTCCAGGGACTGCGGTCGCTGTTGAAAAAGATATTCCCGGGCAAGACCAGGGATGACGAGGAGATCACCCTGGAGACACTTAAGAAAAGCATCTCCGATCTCAATCCCGCGGTTGAGGAAGTACGGGAACTGAAGGAAGGTATCCTGAAAGACTATGCGGGTATAGTCTGATTTTACCGGAGGCATGGTCTTGAGCAACACCCTCTCAGCATCTCCATTGAATAAGCCCGAACGCCCAAGCCTGGACTTCTTCGAGTACTGGGACTCCTTTGGCCTCTTCGATGAGCTGCAGGTAGTACTACCTCCCCAGTTTTTCGTCATCTTCGAGATAGCACAGGTGGTGTTCACCCCCGAACTCATATCAGAGGCCCTCAGCGCCGTTGAGGACATCTCCCGGGAAGAGAAGATCGAGGCCCCCGACCGTGACGAGTCCATCCTCTACAACAGGATGGAGAAGATATCACCGGTCAGCGATCACATGGAGATAGATAACTATAGAACAATATTCGAATTAAAAAAGGCCCTCCCCCGTGAGCTGGCATGGGAAGATGAAATTTTCGACATCAAGCTTCTGAAACATCAGCTGCTGGTGAGAAGGTTTTACGAATCCAAGATGGACAAGTTCAAGGCCATCTCCACCATGCAGGACGAATCCGGCAGGCAGGCAAACCGGTTTGACCAGAAATTTTACCTGCTGCTTGACCGCTCCCGCTCCATGGA
>CAYFSO010000112.1:0-9984 GCA_964345775.1 uncultured Leptospiraceae bacterium
CCTTTCAACAGTTTCAACGATTCCCATGTAATGTTTCATGGTATACTGGCGGTTTATTTTTTTAAGTATCCTGTCAGATCCGCTCTGCAGGGGCAGGTGCAGCGAGCGTGATATGACCGGGTTGTCACGTATCACCTTTATAATATTATCATCGAAATCCTTTGGATGGGAGGTGAGAAAATTCAAGCGGTTAAGACCCGGGATTACGGCAACTCTTTCTAAAAGCCTGTAAAACGGGATGTCGTTGCTGTCATGCCCGTACTGGTTCACGTTCTGGCCAAGCAAAGATATCTCGGTTATTCCCTGTTGGGCAAGGAGCCTGCAGTACTGGAGTACCTGTTCAGAAGGAAAGGATATGAGAGTTCCCCGTACGTACGGTACGATGCAATACGAGCAGAAGTTGGTACATCCGTGGGTGATGGTTACCCACTTGTGCCAGGGATTTAAGTCAGGATGATGTACAAGCTGGTAGTCTATCCTTGATCCGAAATCATCAATTTCCTGTGAAAGGTAGCTGTTGCGGTTGTTGTCATCTATGTATCCTGTAACGTGTTCACCAATGTGCGGGGTGTGATACGGGCCAACCACCATCTGTATGGTGCCGTCATCAAGCAGGGTTTCACCAAGACGCTGGGCCATGCATCCGGCAACAACAATTATTGAACCGGGCGCGGCAGCCCTTGCCCGTCGTATCCGTGAAAGTGCACGTTCTTCCGCGTGGCTTCTTACACTGCAGGTATTAAAGATGATAATACCGGCGTCCCCCTCTACGGTGGCTCGATGAAAACCGCAGCGTGAGAGTGACAGGTCCATAAGCTCAGAATCACCTTTGTTCATCTGGCAGCCGAAGGTCTCTATGTGATATTTCATGTTCACTATGAACTACCTATAGCACCGTTATCAGACATGTTCACAATTTCTTCGTCAGTATATCCCAGGGATGTGAGTATTTCACTGTTGTTATAGCCGGGTGTATTCCCGGCTACGGCCGCGGTGTAATTGCCCGAGGCGAATTTCAGGGGTGAAGATACCTGCCTGAATTGTGTACCGTTCTCATTGGATATTGTGACGATCATGTCACGTTCAGAGAGGGGTGGATTATCAACCGCTTCCCTCATTGTATACACTGGTTCAACGCACGCATCGACGTGTTTGAATTTTTCTACCCAGTATTCAAGCGTATGCGAAGCGATCACGTCCGCCACCTCTTTTTTAGACTTATGCATGGTATCTTCATTGACCCCTGCCAGGGATAACAGGTGGGTACAGCCGGTGATCTCACAGAATGACTGGAAGAAGCCGGGTTCAATGGGGCCAACTGACAGAAAACGTCCATCTGAGGTGCGGTAGAAATCATAGATGGTGCCGCCGTTCAGCATCTCCGATTCGGCCTGCGGTTCTTTTCCGTCGGACAGGAATCCCGCGGTTGAGAACATGGTCATGGAGAACACCCCGTCGGTAATGGATATATCAACGTAGTCGCCTTTTCCCGTGCGAAGCCTTTGTATGTACGCGGCAAGTACCGCTATTACAAGGTTCTTGGAGCCGCCGGCAATATCAGCTATCTGTATGCCGGAAAGGGACGGGCCGCTGTTTTTTCTGCCCGAGAAGGATTCTACACCCGAAAGTGCCATGTAATTGATATCATGGCCGGCACGTGACCTGTAGGAGCCGGTCTGCCCGTAACCGGTAAGGGAGCAGTATATTATGCGGTCATTTATTTTCTTTAGATCATGGTAGCCAAGGCCAAGTCTTTCCATGACGCCGGGCCTGAACTGTTCAACAATAATGTCGTATTCCCCCGCAAGCTTATGTATAATTTCAATGGCTTCTTCTTTTTTCAGGTTCAGCGCAAGTGAGCGTTTTCCCCGGTTGATGTGGGCATAAGCCGCGGAAATGCCGTCAACAAAGGGAGGTACCATACGCATGAGGTCGGGATTGGTGCTGTTCTCAACCTTTATGATATCAGCTCCCAGGTCGGCAAGCATCATGGTGCCGAAAGGACCCGGAAGCAGGTAGGTGAAATCAAGGATCTTCATGCCGTTAAGTGGGTATTCCATGGTATCCTTCCACGTACAATATGGTATTTTTTAATGAACGATATATATGGCCTGCAGTCAAGCAAAACTAATTTAACGGTATCGTGTTTACCGCTATTTTTGCCCTGGCGTTTCCACTATTCAGTGATAAAAGATTGCTTTTATCCTACATTATTTTATTCCTGATCTCTTTTTCAGGTATCTTTGTGTATTACATGTTCAAGGTTAATACCATAATTACAATGGCTGATAAAGAAGACGAGGAGAGCAGGAAAAACCTGCGAAAAAATTTCAGTGAATGCGCCCACCTTACCATGTATGCTAACATAATCTACCTGGTAATGATATATGTACCCCTCTTTTTTTTAATGTACTTCATGTACGGGTATACGAAGTTGATCCTGGCGGCATTTTTTTTCATACAATCAAGAACGGTAACCGGGGCAATAGATGTAAGGATCGCGGACTCTTTCTCCTATCTGAAACCATCAAGACGGTAAACGAAGAGGCCGGGCACTTCGTGGAAAGGGCCCGGCATCTCTCGCAAAGTGCCGACGAATTGAAGTCCATGGCTCTTTCCCTGAACCGGGCCCTCGAGAAGTTCAGGGCGTAATTGTCTTACTGGATACCGGCCTTCTTGAAAACATAGTCTATATTGTCGAGGTATCGCGACAGTGAGAATATTGCATCAAGCTCATCACCCGTGATGCGGCCTGATACTCGTTCATCTTTGCCGGCAAGCTCTCTCAGGGTGCCTTCGCGTTTCCAGACCCTCATGGCGTGTTCCTGTACAATCTCATACGCCTCTTCCCGGCTATATCCGGTTTCCACCAGTTTCAGCAGCAGGGACTGAGAGAAGAACAGTCCCCCGGTGCGGTCAATGTTTTCCTGCATGGATTCGGGGTATACATGAAGGTTCTGTATAATGAAGATCATCCTGTGCAGCAGGTAATCAAGGGCAATGGTGGAATCGGGCAGTATCACCCTTTCGGCGGATGAATGTGAGATGTCACGTTCGTGCCACAGTGTCATGTTGTCCAGTGCTGTCTGCAGGTTGGACTTGATAACCCTGGACAAGCCCGATACCCGTTCAGACAGGATGGGATTTCGCTTGTGCGGCATGGCTGAAGATCCCTTCTGGCCTGACTGGAAGGGCTCCTCTATCTCCCGTACCTCTGTTCGCTGAAGATGCCTGATCTCCGTGGCCAGCTTGTCCAGCGTGCCCGCGGTTATGGCAAGTGCTGCCATGAACTCCGCGTGCCGGTCCCGCTGAATGATCTGGGTGGATATGGGATCGGGCTGCAGTTGAAGGGACTTGCATACCATGCTTTCGATCTCCGGGGAGATGCTGCTGAAAGTTCCAACCGCTCCTGAGATCTTTCCGAACGAGATATTCTCGATGGCCCTCTCAAGGCGTGCAAGATCGCGTTCGAATTCCTTGTAGTACAGCGCCATCTTCATGCCAAATGTGGTTGGTTCGGCATGCACACCGTGTGACCGGCCCATGCAGGGAGTTTTCTTGTAGGCGAGGGCCTGCGCGTGTAATGCTTCCATCAGCTGTTGTATTCCCTTCACCAGTATATTTCCGGACTGTTTCAGCTGTATGGACAGGGCGGTATCACCGATATCGCTGGAGGTAAGGCCGTAATGTATGAACCGGCTTGATGGTCCAACGAATTCTGCCACCGATGTGAGAAAAGCGATTACATCATGGTGCACCTGGCTTTCGATCTCTTCTATGCGATTGAGGTCGAAGTCGGCCTTTTCCCGGATGGTCTTCATGTCCTCTTCGGGAATAACACCCATGCTGGTGTGGGCCTCGCAGGCGGCAATTTCTATATCAAGCCATATCCTGAACTTGTTTTCAAGGGACCAGATGTCCGCTATCTCTTTCCTGGAATATCTTTCTATCATACATGGTATCCTGTAACTTTGATTTTAGCGAAAGATCCAGTTTTGAAAGAATACGCGGGTAAATCAACAATTTTTTATGTTACCGGTAATGATCAAAAAGGAGAGTTTTTGACTTGATGGTGGTGTGAAAGTAGTGTTCAAGGAATAGCGATACCGGGAACAGCAGCCTGGTGAGCTGGCTTTCACTGTATTTTTCGTGTCTCATCTCATTGAACTTCCTCGAAAAGCTTTCATGAAAAAAATCAAGCATGGCAGGATTCACGGGATTGCTGCGATTGGCATCGGGGCTGGACCGGCAGCAGGAGCCGCATACGGCATGGAGATCATCAACATGTATCTTGAATTCAGTGGTAATGGGTTCCCCGCACAGGGCGCAGGTTCGTATGGATGGGAGTATACCGATCATGTGAAGCAGGTGAAGGGTAAAGCATACTGTCAGGTGCAGCGGGGAACCGGTGGTTTTCATGGTATTAAGCGCAGAGTACAACAGGTTGTAGATGGGTTGTGCCGGGTCTCCGGGAGCGGTTGCCCTGTCAACCGTTTCAAGCATGTAATAGACATTGAGTATCTTGCCAAGGTCGTCCCGTATTTCCAGGATGTCCTGTATGAGGGTGAACTCGTTGGCCACGATGACCGGGCGGTTTTCACGATAATAATATACAAGATCAAGGGCTGAGCCCGCCTCTACGGCTGAACGCGGGCGCTTTTTGCTTTTACGCAGTCCCTTGAATATAAAGGTACGTTTGCCGTATTCACCGGTAAAGATGGTGGCGATGGTATCGGCCTCTCCCGAGGAACGGGACTGAAGAATGATGCCGCTGGATTTCTGAATCTCCATTACGTGGTATCACTGTCTTGTAATATACTGACGATTATCCTGTTGATCCGGGTTCCCTTTATGTCCTTGATCTTGAAGGACAGGTCGCCGTAAGAAACTGTTTCATTTTTCACGGGGATCTTCCCGAAAAGGTCGAATACCAGTCCGCCGATGGTATCAAATTCATTAGAGGGAAGTGCATAGCCGGTCTCATTGTTGAAATCGGTGATGGTCAAACGTGAATCAACCTCGTACACTCCCTCATCAACTGTTTGTATTTCGGGTGCCTGGTTCTCGTCAAATTCATCTTCAATTTCACCAACTATCTCTTCCAGTATGTCCTCGAGGGTTATAATTCCGGCAACCCCCCCGTACTCGTCCACAACGATGGCCAGGTGCAGCTTGCGGAGTTTGAATTCAAGCAGCAATTCGTCAAGCGGCATGGTCTCTGGAACGAAATATGGCTTGTGAAGAAGTTTCTTGATGATGAACTTTTTCTTCTTCTCAACAAGGAATATGAGAAGATCCTTCGCGTACAGTATCCCTGTAATGTTATCAATGGTATTCTCGAAAACGGGAATACGGGAATGACCTGCCTCGAAGACCAGTTTAACAATGTCCCTTAGCTGGCAGTTTGATTCAATGGCAACAATATCAACACGCGGGATCATTATCTCACGAGCGTTCTTCTCTGAAAGTTGCACGATACCACGGATCATCTCTTTCTGAGATAATTCCAGGCTGTCAAAATCGAGGGAGAAGTCCTCTATGTTATTCTGAAATGACTGGTTATCATTTTTACCGGATGGGTTGAGCAGTCGGGACAATAAACCTGGTCTTTGCTTACGGTCACTATGCGACTCGGGATTATCAGATGTCATGGCTGGCAGTCTTTTTGTCCTCCATAAAAGTTTGTTCTATTTTGCAAATACTAATAAAACAGAAAATATGTCAACAGCATTTTACACGTTATTCCCACACGGTGAAAGTCTTGATGGTGTTTATCAGCGCGTTGGCTCCCTGTATGCAGTCATCCTTTGAGAGGTTGCAGTCATTGTAAAGTGAATCAGCCATGAACTTTCTCATGGCCAGGTATACGTCTTCAGTGGGGAAAAAAATAAATGAGAAGTTATCTCCTTCCTTGTTCAGGATGGTAAAGGACGAATGTAACATGACCGGTTCCCTGGGAACCATTATCTTTTCCTGTTTTTTTCCGGTCATGATGTCAAGGTCGTCGAACCTGTATGGAATGCTCTTTCCTTTTTCGCGGTGTACGGGTTCTTCGTGTTTATGCGTGTATGTTGGGGGCTCCACCAGTATATGTGTCCTGTTCCCGTCCGTCTTGAAAGTAAGGCCCTCGGCCGTGCGGTAGATATCCTTAACATTGGCATACGCGGTGATCTCGTATATTGAATAGACAGATGAAGGATCAAAAAAAGAAGAAATTATAAATCCGCCATTGGCAGGTATCTGCTCGTCAAGATAAGCTTTTAAAAGTCCCGTTGCCTTTGCCATTGATATACCTCTCTACTATTTTTGTGGGAAAAGTATACTGCAATGGTTGTGTATGATCAATAAAAAAAATAATAATTATGTCATTGTATATCGGTCCACCCCTCCTGGTAGAGCAGGTTATCAAAATTGATGCCACGGCTTCTGCAATATGACTTTCTGGCCAGGTAGTACCCTATACCGGTGAGAATAAAGATGACGAAGCCCCCTGTTTTGACAGGGGATCCCAGGTCTACCAGGATTACCATGCCGAAAAAGATAACCATCAGAATTCCCACGATGGCGCAAAACCACCTGAAAAAAGGCGGCATGGTAAAGGATGATGCGGCGAACTGGCGGGGGTAAAGGACGGGTAACCGTAGTGATGCCATAAGCACGGGAAGGAAGATAATAAGCCCTCCCAGGGCGGCGTACGATGCCAGTGTTTCCAGTGGTACGCCGGAGTATATTCCCGCGATGGATAGGATCCATATCAGGGTAAGCAGAACATGGGGTGTGGCATATTTCTTATGAAGCAGGCCCGCCTTTTCCGGTAATATGTCATCTTCTACGATCATCAAAAGTGACTTGGTTCCAACTATAAACAAGGCGTTCAGTGTGGTTACCAGGGCCAGTATGGCGCCTCCTATTATAAAAAATGCTGTTCCACCGCTTCCCAGTATGGTCTTACACGAGGTTATCAGCGGTTCCGCGGAAGAAAGCAGTGATTCCATCGGGGCGCATCCAACGGTGGTAAGTGCCACCAGCACGTATACGGTACCCACAACCGGAAAGGCGATCATGAAGGCACGGGGTATTACCCTGCCGGGATCGATGATCTCGCCGCCCAGTTCTATGATGCCGTTGGCCCCGAAATAGGTGAAGGTGAGCAGCGAGGTGCCAAGCAGCAGTGAACCCGCGTCGTGATCAAGTATACCGCTGAATGAAACGGAATTGACAGCGATGGTTCCGTTTATGGAATAATACAGCAGGGAAGAGAGAAGGACTATTACCATGACAGCCTGAACCTGTGCCGCGATCTTGATACCCCTCAGGTTTACCAGGTACAGCAGGGTAACTATAATGGCGGCAACCAGGTGTGTTGATACTCCCGGCATGTACACTTCGATGTAACGGGCGCATGATATGGCATACAGGGGTATCTGGCCAAAAAATGATGCCAGGGCATACACCCAGATACCGGTAAATGCAAGACCGGGAGATACCATCCTGCTGGGGTACATGTAGTTGGCCCCCGTGGTGGGAAGGGTCGCCCCCAGCATGGCAAGGGGCATCATGCTGATAAAGACGGGGATCACCGCAAGGGCGTAGGCAAGGGGAAGTGCATTGCCGGTGATCTTCAACACGATGCCGGTGAAAACGAATACACCGCCACCGATCATGAACCCGATCGCAATGAACGTCACCGCGGGAAGGGTAAGTACTCGATGGAGGCCCGTAGAGTTCATAGCATTCTTTTTCCTGGTATGTGTATTTTGAGGATAACTATTCATATATTACAATGTACGGGTTCTACTTCAAGTCCCTTCATGGTATAGTGTTTCCCCGACAGCAGCATGGGGGCCTGGTGCCGAAGTACCCCGGCAAGCAGTAACCGGGCCCGTTGCCTGATGCGCCGCTCGGGTGTTTCCCCCATGGCCATCTGTACAAGTTCAAGCAGGTGATACACCGGCTTATTGCGGACGGGATTGATCAACTGTGCCACCGAAAGTTGCTGCATGCAGCCGGCGCAGTACACGGCAACCACGTCAGCACCGGGCTGATGCGAAGTTTTCAGGGCACGGTTGGCTGCCAGCGTTATCCTGAACGGATTGTAGTTTGAATAATGACTGAACCCGCCGCCGATACCGCAGCACAGTTTCATGTCCCGAATATACTCCTGTTCAAGGACCGTCACACCAAGCTCTTCAAGCAGCTTCCGTGGCAGGTCCATGTATGCCTCGCCGAATGCCTTGGCATGGCATGAATCATGAATGGTGGCTGTTAGCCCCAGCCGGTTTTTGATCTCAAGTTCACCTGACCGTATTTTCTCGTACAGCCATGGAAGAATGTGAACCATCTCAAAGTTGAACTCACCGCCGAAACGGGGAAGAATGCTGGTGAAGAGATTCATCCCCGCGGTACAGGGTATGTACATCCGTTTCACTCCCATCTTCTTGAAGTGGCTGGTCAGCTTTAAGGCCACATCCCGCAGCTGGTCAAACCGTCCCATTCGGTAATACATCTCGCCGCAGCACAGGTCAAGGGCCCCGCGTATTTCCAGTCCATCAAGGAGGCCTGTCATGGCCAGGTAGGGTACGGTGATAAAGTTGCAGCCGGGATAGAAGATCTCGTCGCAGGGACTGTCATCGTCCCAGCGGGCAACCAGTTCCTTCTCGTCAGGTGGCAGGTGGTCAAGGACGAATGTCCTGAAGTTGAGATCTGAATGCGGCATGAAGTACCGTGCATGTGAAGGCATACCCTGCCTGCTGTATCTTTCGTACCATCGCTGCAGTACGAGGTTAGCCGGGTTGGCCTGCTCCGGGCAGATGACATTACATGAATGGCAGCTTGTGCATTTCTGCAGTACATGCGAGGTATCAGCCCCGTCAATGAGTGCTTTCATCTCTGCTTTTGCCGCGTCAAGGGGAAGTTCCATCACCGGGCACTGGTGAAAACATTCGCCGCAAAGGGTGCATTTTTCCCTGTCAAAAGCTTCTGAGAAATTAAATGGCTGGCTCATCTGAAACTCCTGCTGATTTCCCGGTAGTCATCGGGGAACGCCCTGGTCCAAACCTCGTATCCCGTCCTGACGCATAATAGTTACCCGTTGCCGTTACTTTGCCGGGATAGTCAATGTATTCTTCCAGTTTTCTGTACAGGTGATATGGAAAACCGGCTGTCATGTGTGAGGCGCTGTTCCTGCCCCATGCGATACCGCCAGCACAGAAGTTGCTGATATTGGCCTTCCCGGTTTTCCATGGAATAACGGTGCTGTTGCGGCACATGGACATGTTTGCCATGTACCTTGTAATAAACCTGTCAAAGATACGGCTTACTGTGGTACTGCTGAATAAGAACTCGGTAAACCTCTGCCACCATGAGGAACGGTTCATGTAGTCCAGAAAGCGGTTAAACCATTTCATCATAAATCCGCCGGTCTCTTCATCGGTATCTTCATGAAAAAGCGAAAGGGCGGTGGCATCACGGGTATAGCGTGAGGGTTCAATGAAAGCGTCTTTCCCAAGATGCCCGAGAATAAGCCGCATGTTTGCGGGTGATGTTCGAATGATGACAACCTGTGGTTCAAGTCCCCTGTTGAACAGGTCAATGCGGGCAAGGTACACGCCGGCAGTTTTATGCTCAAGGTGTTCTGTAATGGATCTCTCAAACTTGTTTTCGGGAACCTTGAATCCAAGTACCACGGGGACCCACTGGCACGTGTGTATGGAGTTGGGCGTTACAAGCATTTCACGTCCTTCACCCGCAAGATAGACCGCGTGACAGTATGAGACACCTGAAAAAGTATTTAGATCTGTCATGCCTTCAGGTATGTCATTCATAACTCGGACGCCAACAGGTGGTATATCAATCTGTACCAGGCCGTTTCGTTGTAAGTCCATATTTATCATATATGCTTCTGTATGCGTTAATAAATGTCTTTACTATCAAAGTTGGATCATAGTATAGTAATACAACATAAATGTCGAGAAATATATATTT
>CAYFSO010000113.1:0-9925 GCA_964345775.1 uncultured Leptospiraceae bacterium
TACGGGATTTGACGCTGCCCTTGGGTTTGGGCGGGTTAAGGGGTCAGAGCATTAACATATCCTAACCTCTCAACCGGTACAGTACAAAGCAAAAAGACAACCCCATAGTTGCCTTTTTGCAAAAAATCTAATTTGAAAGTGCGAAAGTTAAGAAATCCAGGCCAGTCTTTCCATAAAGTTTTCCAGATTCTCCCTGGATAATTCTTTAACTGTTTTGCACTCTGCATCAACACACAGTTTATATGTTCTTTTCATTTTAATCCTCCTTCACATCAACCCTAAATGAAGTATATTATAAAATACTATAAAAGTCAAGCTCCAGGTAAACTTTTTTAGTATAATATCATAAAAAAATGGCCCATGTTGTAACGGGCCATTTAATGCTTCACTTTTCTATACTATGCACTAAATACTTGAATCCAGGCTATTTTATCTTTTTTGAAACCTTTCCTTCAACATCCTTTGCTTCTTTAGCTATTCGCTCAATAACCTGTTTCACCGTTGGTGTATCATGAACAATCCCGGTAACCTGTCCGAGTGGAAGCACGCCATTTTTCGCATCACCTTCAATGGTGCCAACCCTGAATGCATCAAATCCAATTGCCATGCGGGCCATCTGCATCGCCCGTTTGGGCCCCATAAGGGTAATACCGATAGCAAGTTTTAACCATGGAAATCCCAGCATTTTAGCTATCTGTCGTGACCTGACCAATGCACTGAAAGGATTCAGCTTCTTTTTCATAAGGCGATCCACGCCCTTCGCCTTCATCATCCTTGCTGGCAAGCCGTCCACCTTGTCAGTATATACCGTGTCATGTATCTCTCTCTCCACGCTGTATTCTTTCGCCTTCTGGTCAACAGGGCTTTCAACTGTATTCATGAAGCGGGTTCCCATGGAGATCCCTTCTGCTCCAAGGGACAGGGCAGCCATAAGCCCCCTGCCGTCTGCGAACCCGCCTGCAGCTATGACCGGGATATCAACCGCGTCAACAATAGACGGTATTAGTACCATGGAGGTAACATCACCACCATGACCAGCAGCCTCGTATCCCGTCACAATAAGGGCGTCTGCCCCGTCTCGCTGTGCTGCCAGTGCATGTTTTTTCGTGGCAACGGTGGCTACAACTTTACCTCCGTATTCATGTACCGCTTTTGATATTTTATCACCCTTACCCAGTGCATAGTTTATGATTGGTACCTTTTCCTCTATCAGTATTTCTGCGTTGCGTTCCGCTCCGGGGAAATAAAGTGTAACATTTGCTGCAAAGGGTTTTTTTGTCATTTTCTTGATCCTCTGAACAGCCTCCCTGGTTTCATCCGCATTAAGAATACCGGTAGCCAGTATGCCCAGTCCGCCTGCCTCTGAAACTGCCGCCACCAGCTCAGGCGTGCTTATCCAGCTCATGCCTGAAAGAATTATTGGGTGCTTGATCTTGAAAAGTTCGGTAATCCTTGTCTTCATGTCCATCTCCTCGTTAATAGTATAATTTCACAAATAACATAACAATGTTACATTGTTCCAATCTTTATTTATCAGGGCAATAACAAAAACACCTCCCTTCACAATAATGTCCTGCTGCTTATCGTGAGTAATTCAGATCTCAAAGGACAACAATCCACCCGTTTCATCCCTGGGCTGTATAATTGACTGCCGGACAGTAAAGGTAAGGGAGGTTTACTGATCCTACCCATTGCGGGGTTTGCGAAAGTGCAATGTCTCCCTTTAAAAGGTCGAACACGTTATCGGACAACATGCAGTCTTTCAGCCTGCCGGTAATCTCGCCGTTTTCCACCAGGAATGCCAGGTCAAGGTTCGCGGTGAACTGTCCGGTCAGGGTATTGGATTGCCCGAAACCGATAAACTGTTCAACAAAAATGCATGTATCTGAAGCTTTCATACATTCTTCAACACTCAGTGAACCCGGTTTCACTACAATATTACTGAATCCAGGTGAAGGCAGGCCGGCATACCCCCTTGAGGCATTTCCCGTAGGCTCAATATCCAGCTTTTCCGCGTATTTCAGGTCTGTCACGAAAGTCGAGACTACTCCGTTCTCGATCAGTGCCTTCTCCCTGGCCTGAACCCCTTCATCATCAAAAGGATAGCTTCCCACAGCACCATCAAGCAGCGGCATATCGCGTACGTCAAAAGCTTGATTAAATAACGGCTCTCCAAGTTTTCCTTCATAAGGTGATATTCCCTTGTACACCGCCCGTGCTGAAAGACCGGATGTACAAATACCAAGCAATGAAAGAAATGCTTTCGGACTGAAAAGAACAGGGTATTTACCACTGGATAGCGAACAGAGCGTCATCCCCTTCTGCATCTTGTTTATCACCTCGTCAACAAGTGTACCAAAGGACGAAGGTGCAAGGGTAGACCTGCTCTCATGCACGTTCAACCGCACACCGTCTTCCATCACCATGAGGGCACCAACAGACACGCTGTACGATGAATAGGAAAATCCCGAGTCAAATCCTTCAGAATTCATAATAACCCTTCGGCCGTTCCCCCCCGAAATGCCAATGTCCACCTGTGCGTCAGGTAATACCTGGAGGATCCGGTCTATGGCCTGTTTTCCCTTTTCAACCTCCTCCTGCACGGAATACTCATCAATTGCGTCATCCCGGGTACGCACCTCTGTATCCGGTAACATTGAAGGGATCATGAAATGCTCTTCATCCCCGTAACTGCTCATGTCCATGGCGCGTTCAAGAGTTTCATCAATCATCCTGTTATCATTGGTATAAGAAAACCCGGTCCTGTTTTCAACGTTCACCCTTATGCCGCTGCCAGCATTCTGCCGTTCTGTTATGGAATACAGCCTGTTATTTTTAAACGTTATGGGTATACTGCTTCCCTCCGCATGCAGCACCTCCCACCATCTGCATCGTCCACTGCATCGTTTAGCAATCTTCTCTATCATGACTGTTTACCACCTATAAGCACATTTTTTATAAGGACGTGCGGACCTCCCAGTGATACCGGCAGCGGCGACTGTCCTCTTTTACCACATCCGCCAAGACCACCGAACATCTGACGATCATTTGCTACCATCTCAATATTTTTCATGGTGGTAAAGACATTTCCTGAAAGCATCACGTCCTTGAACATTTTACCTGTTTTCCCGTTGGTAACTTCAATTGCGTATGCCGGTGAAAAGGTGAACATTTCCAGGTTCGTCTGCCCTCCAAGGGCATTGACCACATACAGGCCATCAGACAGCGATTCAAAAAGCTCTTCCCTGGAACTGTTCCCGTTATCTATGTATGTATTGGTCATTCTCACGATTGGCTGCGCCATTGATGAGATTGCCCGTGCATTCCCGGAAGGTTCTTCGCCCATTGCCGCCGCTGTTTCACGCGAATGCAGCCTGCTGTGTAAAATACCATCTCTGATCAGGTATGTCTTACGGGGAAGTATGCCCTCATCATCACAGGGTATATAGCCGGTCAATCCCTCCATGCTGCCATCATCGATAACATTCAAAAATTCCGGGCCAAACTCCCTTCCCAGCACCATCTGCTTTTTCATCCGTTCGTTTTCGTACACGAAATCCGCTTCCGAAAGATGGCCGAATGCCTCGTGTATGAACACACCTGCAAGACGTGGATCCACAATAATATTATACGTCCCCCCCTGTATGGATTCAGCTTTTAAAAGATCCACCGCGGTTTTTACTACTTCTTCCGCCATACCCTGACGATCCTGTACAAGCTCGAAACCACCATACCCTGCAACCGAGTCCCCATAGGGCTGGATCACTGCCCCGTCTTTCGCTATTGAACTGAGAGCGATCCCGCAGAAAGACCGCTGGTACGTGACCTCTGATCCTTCCGTATTAAGATACATGGAATCAATGCCTTGATCCCTGTATACGGCCCTGGTAGTCTGCACTGCCTCGGCGTTACGAATAATATCATTGTATCCAGTAATCAGCGACACCTTGGTATTAAGATCAATCTCACCAAGTGGTTTTTTAACCGTGGTAACCCTGTCTATATGCACCGGCTCTCCACCTGTAAAGGGTGCATCCTCATCCTTTGGGTAGAGAGAGGCAAGCCAGAGTGCTCGATCAGCATATTCACCCATAGTTTCTAATGAATTGAACGATACAAATCCCCAGGCTCCCCTGTGGTAGACCCGCACTGACCCTCCAACAGAATTCCCGGTCATAACCTCCTCCACCTGTTTTCCGGCCAGTGAAATAGAGGTGGTGGTGCCTGCGGCACATCGTATCTCCGCGTATTCACATTCAAGGCTTTTCAGTATTTTTTCTGCCCTTTCTTTCGCATCAGCTATTATATCATTCATATACAGTTCCTGTTTGTATTTGCAGCATCCTTCGAACCTATACGATACATGTATAGTGAGATCAACATGTTTTTATACATTCAGCCACCTGTTCTGCCAACAAGTCCCATGAATATGTATTACCAGTATACAGCTGCCGATTTAATTCAAGTTCTATTCCCGCATACCTTTCATCATCATATATTTTCCTGAAAGCCGCTACGAGTCCATCAGGCCATCCCCTGAATGGATAATTTCTCCATACCCGCAATCCAGTTCGTTTTCTTAACTCTTTCTGCAGATTTTTACCCATCATGTTCTCCCCTGGCCGATGCGGATGGTACAGTATCCCAATATCTGTTTTGCGTACCCTGCCATTCAGAACGGGAGTAAATGAGTGCACAGAGATATGTGTAACCCTGTCATGTTCAGAGACCAGATGGCGCATGGTCTCCATTGCTTCCTGCCTGTAAGGATGATAGTACTTTTGCAAGATGTTTTCCTTCTCATCAGCATCCAGCCTGCGAGTGATGGTGCTGAACAGCGTCCTGCGATGCAGTGATCGGTTACAGTCAACGAGCAGCCTGGTAACGGTTGTTGATACAAGAGGCGCATCCAGGATGGAAGAAAGTGCTTTTGCCATTTCCAGCGCACCGCCATCAAATCCACAGTGGCTGTTCAAGAGGTCATCTCTTTTTATAAACAAATGGCGGTATTCTTCAGGAACCATGTTGCCCCCGTGTTCACATGTAACGAGAAAACACCTGCTTTTCATCATCTATCCCTGAACAGCATACTTTTCGTAAAATTGTTGCAATCACTGTACCAGTGATACACTATATATCAATACCATACAATGTCTTTTTATACTATTACACCAGGATATGAATCATGTGGTTATTATACGGACTTCTCATCGGACTTACCGCCGGAATATTGAGCGGGCTCATGGGAATCGGTGGCGGTGTCATTATGATACCCGCACTTGTGTTGATCATGGGTTTTGACCAGCATCTCTCACAGGGTACAACACTGGCTGCCATGGTACCTCCCATTGGCATCCTTGCCGCGTACGAATACTACAAGGGAGGACACGTTAATATCCCTGTTGCCCTTCTGCTTGCACTTGGTTTTGTGGTCGGTGGTATGATAGGGGGTCGTATAGCTGTGGGGCTTGACCATCATATGCTGAAACGCATTTTCGGAATATTGATGCTTCTCATCTCCCTGCACATCATCTTCTCAAAATGATGTGCGAAAAAAGTTCTAACCTGCAAGATATTTTTTTAATCCTTCTATACAGCAAGTACAGCTGTGCTCCAGCTGATTTTTCAGAGATATCTCTTTCAAAATGGTGTCCTGTAGTTTGCGCATTATCAACACACCATGCAGGTTTCCCCAGAAGGTCAGCGAACTTCGACGAATGACATCCTCTCCAGCTTTCGCCTGCATCTCTTTTGCCAGTTCCTTTATAACAGCATCCACGCATGAAAGAATGTTATCACCGTGCATATCTACCCGTGCCTTCATCTCCGGCGAGAACACGATGTCCTGGGAAGTAAGAAAACTGTTGATTATATCAAAGTAATTTTTCTGCTCTTCGCTGAAAACCCTGTATGCGGCTGCGATATGATGAAGCCTCTTAGCCGGAGAGCCTTTTTTTTCAGAAGCTTCCTTAATTGTATCGTACAGAAGATCCAGGCCCTCTTCCTGTAAAGTTGCAAACAGTTCTTCCCTGCTGGCAAAATAAAGATACAATGTACCAACACTCAATTCAGCTTTTCTTGCGATCCTGTTCATTGATACTGCATTATGCCCATCACGAAGCAAAAGCTCCCGGGCCGTATTCAGTATTTGCTCTTTTCTCTGTTTTTTCTCTCTCCTTCGCCTTTCTGTTGTTCCCATAATAACCTCGCTGTTCCCTATCGCTGAATTTCTTTTTTAACACTTCTTGACATTATTTTCTCGTAAATACCCGGCATGAACCTCATCATGTAACACGAGAACTTTCCCACCGCCGAAAGCACAATGGTGGGCTTCCTCTTCACAGCCCCCCTGTATATGGCCCCTGCTACACTTTCTGCCGCGTATTGTTTCCCTACGGTAGACTGCGGATGCATCGTTACCGATCCATCGCCACCAAGGGCCCTGCTCTGCAGGCTGGTAGTTGTAAACCCGGGGCACACCATCATCACATGTACCCCGTCATCAGCCAGCTCGCATCGCAGTGACTCAAAAAATCCATGCAGGGCATGCTTGCTGGCACAATATCCCGTACGCCCTATCAATGGAGCAATACCGGCAATACTTGAGGTAACGATTACCATGCCCTTTCTTTCCATGATGGATTCAATAGCAGCACTGGTACAATAGACCGACCCGAAAAAATTAACATCCATAACACGCCTGTACACAGAAGGATCAGTACTCACAAAAGGACTTCGCTGTGTTATGCCGGCGTTGTTGAAAAGGACGTCAACACCGCCATAATTACTTATTACATCCCTTATGGCACCGGTACATTCTTCCTCAATGGAAACATCGCATTTTTTTATATATACCTGGTAACCCCGTTCTTCAAACTCACCGGCAGCCCTGCCAAGTGCTTCCGTGTCCATGTCAAGTAACGCGAGTTTCGCTCCTTCACGGGCAAAGCACTCTGCCGTGGCCCTGCCAATACCGCTTGCACCACCGGTTACTACGACAACCTTATCCATAAATGGTTTTTTCACAAGACAAATTCCTCTTTTTGTTCTTTTTTTTCTGTAAGAAAAGTGTACATGAATCCGGGTTTTCTTGTTCACCTACTGAATACTATTCGTATGAATATATGTCAAATACTATTCGGTATTATTGTAGAAGGATTAACCGCAAAGAGGCATGCGGTTAAAAAAACAGGGTAAGGATCACTCCGAATATACAGCCGGCATGTATCGCTTCAACAGCAGCGAAAGGCTTACTACCGTTACAGAACTCATCGCCATTGCAAGTCCTGCAAGTTCAGGTCTGAACAGTATCCCGGTATACGGATACAGGACCCCGGCCGCAAGTGGGATCAGCAGCATGTTGTAGGCGAAGGCCCAGAAAAGGTTCTGGCCGATCCTGCGCATCACCTTCCTGCTGAGTTCCAGGGCGGCAACCACGTCCATCAGCCTGTTACGCATAAGTACAACCGCACCGCTTTCGATGGCCACGTCTGTACCGCTTCCAACGGCTATTCCTGTATCTGCCTGGGCCAGGGCCGGCGCATCGTTTATCCCGTCACCCACGAATGCTACAACTTCACCCCTGTCTTGCAGCTCCTTCACCGCCAGGGCCTTCCTGTCGGGCAGCACCTCTGCCATCACTTCATCAATACCGGCTTCACCGGCGATTCGCTCCGCCGTACGCCTGTTGTCCCCGGTGATCATCGCAATTTTTATGCCCCTGACCTTCAATTGCTGTACCACGCCGGGAACCTCCTCCTTCAGCACATCCGTCAGGGCGATTGCCCCGGCAAGTTGTCCATCAATCCCCACAAGCACCACCGTTTTTCCTTCTTCCTCCAGGGAATGCACCCTGTTCACAGGATCATGGGTGATACTGTATCCCTGTTCAGATAAAAGTCCACTGGTACCTGCAACTGCCTGCCTTCCGTTCACCACACCGCTGACACCTTTTCCCTCGTGAGTATTGAAAGACTCAACCGCTGCCGGTTCTATGCCGATTTCCTTCCCGCTGCGGACAATGGCATCCGCTATTGGATGAGTGGCGTGTAAATCCAGGGATGCTGCAACGGCCAGTACCTCGTCCTTCGTCCTCCCTGCTTCGATGATATCTGTCACCTGCGGGATCCCGGTGGTGAGAGTACCGGTTTTATCGAATACAACCATTGTAATTTTTCCGGCACGTTCAAGTACCTCGCCGTCTTTCACCAGTATTCCAAGCTCAGCACCCCTGCCGATACCCACGTTTACCGCGGTAGGGGTTGCAAGGCCAAGGGCACAGGGACACGCAACCACCAGCACCGCGATGAGCACTGAAACGGCTAAAAGGGGGGTGGCCCCGCCTGCAAGGTACCACAACAATGAAGCGGATATTGCAATGGTGAGTATAACCGGGATAAACCAGCTTACCACCCGGTCTGCAACACGCTGTACCGATGGCCTGGTTCCCTGTGCACGTTCCACCATGCGCACGATCCGGGCAAGTACCGACTCACTGCCGATCTTCTCGGCCCGAACTCGCAGCACGCCGTTCTTGTTCATGGTACCACCGATCACGTATTCTCCGGCAGACCGGAATACCGGCACCGGCTCACCGGTGATCATTGATTCATCAACGTAGCTCCCCCCTTCAAGTACGGTTCCGTCAACGGGCACCCTGCTGCCAGGTTTCACGATAATGGTATCACCTTGACGCACCTGTTCGGCTGGAATGGTGATCTCACTGCCATCACGGTCTACGGTGGCAGTATCCGGGTGCAGGTCCATCAGCCTGGCAATGGTATCAGAGGTTTTGTCCTTTGCCCTTGTCTCCAGGTACTTCCCAAGGTTGAGAAATGTTGCCAGGAATACAGCAGTCTCGTAGAAAAGGAAATTTTCCGGCAAAATTCCTGCAGTGGCAAACACGCTCGCCCCGTAGGCAACTCCGGTGCCCATGGCGTACATCACGTCCATGCTCAGTACCCTGTTCCGCAATGACCTGTATGCACCCATGAATATGTGTCCGCTTACGTAAACGAAAACCGGTAGCGAGATGATCAGCATCACCATGTCCACCGGAACAGGAAGAGCCGATGACATGTGCATAAGCAGAAATAGAATGACACCGGTGACAAGCCCGGCGGCTATCTGCCATTTCTTTTTCCTTGATCCTTCCTGTACGCCTTCTTCGTTCGTGGTTTTTGTCTCACCTTCTATACCAAGAAACCGGTATCCTGCCGCTTCTACTGCTTCCAACAGGCGGTGTTCATCAACTTTACCAGGCACCACGTCCAGGCTGGCCTTGCCGCTCACATGGTCAACTTCTACCGAAAGAACCCCTTCAACCCTTTCCAGGGCCTTCCCCACAGCTTTTGAACACATGACGCAGGTCATATTTCCAATGTGTACTGTTACTTCACTGTGCTGCAGCGAATATCCAGCTTCCCGCACCACCCTGCTCATTTTTTCAAGGTCCACCCTGGCAGGGTCAAAAGATACCCTTGCTGTATCATTACCCGTGTTCACCCTGGCAAATTCTATACCATCAAGGTTTCCCAGCGATTTTTCTACCGCCTGGGCACACATGGCACAACTCATCCCATCTATCTTCAGGTCTACTTCTTTCATTGCATACTCCTGGTACATTAGTATTTAACAATATACTAAACCTTGTAGTTTTGACAATAAACATATAATCACACAAGTTCCGAGCCGCGGAGATGTATTTACACCCCCCGTGTATTTATGGCTCCATGGTTCTATTTGAATACTATCAATATAATAAATTTCACTCTTTCCGGATTCTTGGGAATGGAAAACAGTTCTTTATAACAATAATATATGAAATTGCAATTTACATAATTTTTTTAACCGCAGATACACGCAGATGAACACAGATGATGATATTAATTATCAAATATTCGCGATAATCCGCGTTAATCTGCGT
>CAYFSO010000114.1:0-9693 GCA_964345775.1 uncultured Leptospiraceae bacterium
CGTATAAGGGCGGTTGCGGAGAGGATACGGGGATACGTTGATAACGGGTATTCCGTTGTGGTGGTGGTGTCTGCCATGGGGAAGACCACCGACCAGTTGATTGACCTTGCCAGCCAGGTTACCACAAGTCCAAGTAAGCGGGAGATGGACATGCTGCTTTCCACCGGGGAGCAGGTCTCTATCGCACTGCTTGCCATGGCGCTGCAGGAGGGGGGCGTTGACGCCATATCGTTCACCGGTTCACAGGTGAAGGTGGTGACCGACGGCAACTTCTCAAACGCCAGGATATCAAGCATATCAACTGAACGGATACAGGGCTCACTTGACGAAAAAAAAGTGGTGATCGTTGCCGGCTTCCAGGGGGTGGATTTCGAGGAGAATATTACCACCCTGGGCAGGGGCGGCTCGGATACCTCGGCGGTGGCACTTGCCACGGTGCTTGGTACCCGTGACTGCGAGATCTATACCGACGTTGACGGAGTGTACACGGCAGATCCACGGATCGTTGATGCACCAAAAAAGTTGAACCAGGTCAGTTACGAGGAGATGCTGGAGCTTTCCCGGCTGGGTGCCGGTGTGCTTCATTCCCGGTCAGTGGAATTTGCCAAGAAATATAATATCAGGCTGCACGTGCGTTCAAGTTTCGGCGAAGCAGAAGGAACCATTGTTATGCCAAGGGAGGAGATGATGGAAAAATTCGTGATAAGCGGCGTAACATCTAAAAAAGATGAAGCGAAGATAACCATTCGGGATATTCCTGACAGGCCGGGCGTTGCGGCCAGGGTCTTTGAAACCCTTGGTAAAAAGAAGATATACGTGAACATGATAGTGCAGTCAACAGGTAGGGATGACAGGGCGTCCATCTCCTTTACCGTTTTGAAATCCGACCTGGAACAGGCCCTTGACATTTGCAACAGCTTTAAAGAGGAACTTGGTGCGTCATCCATTACATCGAAGGAGAATATTGCCATAGTATCCGCTGTTGGGGTGGGGATGCTGTCTTCGTACGGCGTGGCGGGCAAGTTCTTCGAGGGGCTTTCGCAGCATGGTATCAATATAGAGATGATCTCAACCTCGGAGATAGGTATTTCATGCGTGATTGACGACATGTACAGCGAGCTGGCGGTTAAGGCCATTCACAGGGATTTTCTTGAGAACGAAGAAGCTGCCGGGAGTGAGGGCTGATGATCACTGTTGGAGTGCTGTACGGCGGCAGGTCGGGTGAACACGATGTTTCATGCTGTTCGGCGGCATCGGTGGTCTCTCACCTGGATACCGGCAAGTACAGCGTTGTTGCCGTGGGTATAGACAGGGCCGGCCGCTGGTACGTGCAGGATGAACCCCGCATTGTGGATGATAGAGATTTCGGGAAAAAACTGAATATAGAGCAAACCGGTCACTGGCTGGTAAACCACTACGAGGACGAAAACAGGCTTACATTTTATGAACAGGGAAGCGGCCGGACGGTGAGCGTGGACGTGGTCTTTCCCGTCCTGCATGGTTCTTTTGGTGAGGATGGGACGCTGCAGGGGCTCCTGGACCTGGCAATGGTACCTTACGTGGGTGCGGGGGTGCTGGGGTCGGCAGTGGGAATGGATAAGGATGTTGCAAAACGCCTCTTGCGGGACGGGGGGATACCGGTTGTCCCGTGGATCACGGTGTCTTCACTTGAATGGGAAAAGGACGCTCAAAACGTAACGAAACGGGTCATTGATGAATTTGATTTCCCCGTGTTTGTGAAACCGGCAAACGCGGGGTCTTCTGTTGGTGTGAGCCGTGTTACAGGTGTGCCCTCGTTGAAAGGGGCAATGGTGACAGGGTTCAGTTTCGATACCACTGTTATCATTGAACCCGGGATAGATTGTCGTGAGATTGAATGTGCCGTGCTTGGTAACTTGCAGCCTGAAGCATCCGGCCTGGGTGAGATAATACCCGGCCATGAGTTCTATTCATACGAGGCCAAGTATATTGATGATGAAGGGGCGAAGCTTGAACTGCCCGCGCACATCGACGGTGACCTGGAGATGAAGATACGGGAAACAGCTGTTGCGGGATACCAGTTGCTCAACTGTTCGGGACTTGCGCGTGTTGATTTTTTTGTTGAGAAAAATACCGGGTCGGTATATTTGAACGAGATAAATACCATGCCGGGTTTCACCAGTATCAGCATGTATCCCAAACTGTGGGATCACATGGGGCTTCCCTACAGCTCGTTGCTTGACAGGTTGATAGGGCTGGCATTCGAGCGTTTCAATGAAAGGATGCGGGTTTACAGGTCAATTAATACTTAACTATAAGGGTTTTTTGTATGACGACAGTGGTGAAATTGATATTCTGGGTTCTAATTCCAGCTATAATAATTTATTACAGGACACAAAAGAAGTTTAAGACGGGTTTTGCAATTGGTTTCGTTCTGACATCGCTGCTTCTTGGGGTGCTGGTGTCTGCCAGCATGCAGACTTCACCTTTTGACGCGTTTATGAAGCACATGAATTCAAACAATTATGAAGAGGCGGAAAAAGACCTGCGTATCATATTGCAGAGAAATCCTGATGATATACAGTTGATTGACGAATCGGAAATTATAAACCGTGTTAAATATGAACGCATTAAGAAAAAACTGTATAGGGAGTACGTGGATATCGCGGAAAATAACCTTGAAGAGGTGCCGCTGGAATATGATGAAAATTGCAGGAATATTGAAAGAGTGGAGAAAAACCACTTTGCGCTTCAGCACGCACTTCGCCTGGCGGGGATGGCCGAGGTTTTGGGGCCGGAGAAAAAGGATCTAAAAAAGAAAATCATAAAGAAGCGAAACAGGGTCAAGAAAGTCCTTGAAAGAATGGATGATAAATGCAGGTAAAGAAGTACAATACATTTCTTTTTGACATGGACGGCGTGGTTGTGGATTCCATGTGGTATCATGCCCTGAGCTGGAAAGAGATATTCACGGAATTCGGGCTTACCCTTAATGACGAAGACATTTATAAAAGGGAGGGAATGGCAGGTCTGGATTCGATTGCCGAGATATTCTCGGAAAAGAAGTGCCCGGTTCCCACTACCGAAGAATTGATATCCCTGCAGGAAAGGAAGATCCTCCGATTCAGGGATTATGATGTGCGGGTGTTCAGCGAGGTGCCCGGAATTCTTGCCCATTTAAAGGAAAAGGGCTTCAGGATGGGCCTTGTTACAGGGTCACTTCGTATGTCGGTAGAACACATGCTTGATGAACAAATGCTGTCGTTCTTCGATGTTATTGTAACAGCGGATGACGCAGGACGGGGGAAGCCGTATCCTGATCCATATATCAGGGCCCTGAAACTGCTCAATTCCGGGGTAGACGATTCACTGGTGATTGAAAATGCGCCAATGGGCATAAAGTCGGCAAAGGCTGCCTCGCTTTATTGTGTTGCCGTCCAGACCACACTTCCCGCGGATTTTCTTGTGGAGGCTGATCATATCGTAATGGATCATTTTGAATTGCATACCTTTCTCAGGGAGATATCTGCTACATGCGGGATAACAGCCTGACCCGCTTTTTTTCATTGACATTGTAATTTCATTCTTTAAGCTATGAAGTGTCATCTAAAATTATAATGTTGTTTCTAATTACACAGACCAGGATATGATATGAACTTAGCATGGGTACCAAATTCCCTCACCATGGGTAATCTCCTGTTTGGATTCTTTTCTTTAATTTCTGCCAGTAATGGACAATTCGTAAACGCGGGGATATTCATACTTGGAGCTGCCCTGCTCGATGGCCTCGATGGACAGGCAGCCAGGGCGCTTAAGGTTGAAAGCCAGATTGGCAAGGAACTGGATTCGCTTGCAGATAACATAACCTTTGGGGTGGCACCTGGATACCTTGCCTACCACGCGTATCTCAGTGGAATAATTGTTCCCATTCTTGGGAAACCCATAGATCTTGGCATTTTCGTAGCGTCAATTTTTCCCATATGCGCGGCCTACAGGCTTGCCCGTTTCAACGTGCATTCTGTACCAGACGCTTTTGATGGATTACCTTCGCCGGTTGCCGGGGTTATAATCGCCCTTGTCCCCATATGTTTCAGGGACGTGTATATCGCGAAGATCCTTTTTGCCATTCTTTTTACAATTGTTGCACTGTTGATGGTGTCCACCGTACGATATGTAAAGCCGCAGTCCTTTGTTTTCAAGCAGATAACGGGGATTAAGCTTGGTATTTTTATAATTATCATTATAGCACTCATATTGATGTTCAAGCAGTGGACGGTTTTCGTGTTCATTGCACTCTATATAATTTCAGGTATTTTCAGTTTTATTATACAGCTGATCCAGGATTACCGGTATTGATGCGCCCTCCATGTATTAATGAATCACATGCAGCCAGCCAGTGTACCATCTCCTGCTGATATTTGAATTCCCGGGGTAATGCCACCATGGAAAATTTTTCACATTACACTTCAGAAGGAAAATCCCGAATGGTGGATGTAACCGGGAAGAAGGTTACGTCACGTACGGCGAGGGCCAGTGGTATGGTGTTTATGCAGCAGTCTACCATTGACAGGCTTGAGAACCAGTTGCTTCCGAAGGGGAACGTGTTTGAGGTGGCCCGTATTGCCGGCATTACCGGCGCGAAAAGGACATGGGAAATGATACCCATGTGCCACCAGTTATTGCTGACACACGTGGATGTAAACCTGGAAATAAGTTCTGAAGAAAATGCGGTAAAAATATACTCAGAAATTAAACTTGAGGGTAAAACCGGGGCGGAGATGGAGGCATTGACAGCAGTATCCGTGGCTGCGCTTACGATATATGATATGTGCAAGGCTGTTGATAAAGAGATCAAGATAGGCGAGATTTACCTGGTTGAGAAAAAAGGTGGTAAGTCAGGATAATTTTTATCATTTTTTGTAGAAAATACAAATTTATTCCATATTTTGCAATAATCCCCAATATTCGGTGTTTTTTATTTGTAATTATCTGCAATTCTATTTGAAGAATTGAAAAAACGTACTATATTGAATTAATAAATTGTTAGCACTCATCAAGCCGAGTGCTAACAATTTCACTTGATTTATACAACACGATGGTATAGATTGGCCTAACAATATCAATTTGATAAAAAATTATCATATTACTGTAACAGGAGGAAGAAAGTGGGAATAAGACCATTAGGAGACCGTGTCCTTATTGAGGTTAAGGACGAAGAAATGGAAAAGAAGGGAAGTCTTTACATTCCTGATACTGCCAAGGAAAAGCCCCAGGAAGGCAAGGTCGTGGCTGTTGGTAAAGGAAGGTATGAAGACGGTAAGCTGGTACCCCTGGACGTGAAAGAAGGTGATACAGTGCTTTACGGTAAATACGCGGGAACCGAAATAAAGCATAATGAAGACGAATATCTTATTGTCAGAGAAAGTGATGTTCTCGCTATAGTAGAATAATAACAATTAGAAAGGAGAAGGTATATAGTTATGGCAAAAATACTGGAATACAGCGATGATGCGAGGAGAACCATATACGACGGTGTGGTTAAGCTTGCTGACGCGGTAAAAGTGACACTGGGTCCTCGTGGAAGGAACGTAGTGATAGACAAGAAGTTTGGTGCTCCCACCATTACGAAGGACGGTGTTACAGTCGCAAAAGAGATCGAACTGGAAGATCCATTCGAAAACATGGGAGCACAGATGGTAAAGGAAGTTGCCACCAAGACCAATGACGTGGCTGGAGACGGTACAACTACGGCTACCATTCTCGCGGCTTCCATTTACCATGAGAGTTTAAAGAATGTTACCGCGGGTGCCAACCCGATGAGCTTGAAACGGGGTATTGAAAAGGCGGTTGAGTCCGCGGTTAAGTATGTTGGTGATTCTGCAAGAGAAATTGCTGATAAAAAAGAGATTGCCCAGGTAGCATCGATCTCTGCCAACAATGATTACGAAATTGGAGAACTCATTGCAGAGGCAATGGAAAAAGTTGGCAAGGATGGTGTTATCACTGTTGAAGAAGCAAAATCAATTGAAACACACCTTGACGTTGTTGAGGGGATGCAGTTTGACCGCGGGTTTATATCACCTTACATGGTAACCGATCCTGAAAGCATGGATGCTACCCTCGAGGATGCGTTCATTCTCATTCATGATAAGAAAGTTTCAACAATGAAAGACCTCCTTCCCGTACTCGAGAAGGTTGCCCAGGCGGGCAAGCCGCTCCTTATAATCGCGGAAGATGTTGAAGGCGAGGCGCTTGCCACCATAGTTGTGAATACGCTGAGAAAGACCATTCAGTGTGTTGCCGTGAAGGCTCCCGGTTTTGGTGACAGGAGAAAGGCAATGCTTGAAGATATCGCCATTTTAACAGGCGGACAGGTTGTCTCGGAAGACATTGGTCTCAAGCTTGAAAACACAACCATGGAAATGCTGGGGCAGGCCAAGAAGGTAAGTATAGACAAGGAAAATACTACCATCATCGAGGGTGCCGGCAAACATGATGATATCCAGGGCAGGATAAAGGTTATCAAGAAGCAGATTGAAGATACCACTTCAGATTATGACAGGGAAAAACTGCAGGAACGTCTTGCCAAGCTTTCAGGCGGGGTTGCTGTTATAAACGTTGGTGCCGCTACTGAAATTGAGCTTAAAGAGAAGAAGGCAAGGGTTGAAGACGCCCTTTCTGCTACCCGTGCTGCGGTTGAAGAAGGTATCGTATCCGGTGGAGGATTGACACTGCTTACCGCGCAAAAGGGTATTGAAGAATTGATTAAGAAACTTGACGGCGACGAAAAGATCGGCGCCCAGATCGTATACAGGGCCGTGGAAGATCCCATGAGGCAGATCGCCTATAATGCGGGTGTTGAAGGTTCTGTAATTGTAGAAAAAGCAAAAGGTGAAAAAGTCGGTATAGGTTTCAATGCCTCAACTAATGTATGGGAAGACATGATAAAAGCAGGGATCATAGATCCTGCGAAGGTTGTTCGTTCAGCCCTGCAAAACGCTGCATCGGTTGCAGGAATGCTGTCCACTACCGAGGTTCTCATTACCGACAAGCCTGAAGAGGACACAGGCGGCGGCGGTATGCCAATGGGCGGCGGCGGAATGCCAGGTGGAATGCCCGGTATGTACTAAGCCGCAATGCTCTTTCAGGTTGGATATATATTTCAAAAAAAAGAGGGTCGTTATCAGCGACCCTCTTTTTTTTGTGCTCTTGTATTAAAGCATTCAGTTGATGATCTTCTTTACCCGGTAGGGGGAAAGGTTCTGAGATTCATGATATATCCGTATAAGTATCTCTGCCAGTACGCCAAGGAGGATGAACATTACGCTCAATATGATCAGCATGACGGTAAGCAGCAGCAGGGGATTGCGTATCATGGAATGGTTCAACAGTATTTTCATGAAAATTACCGCAGTGCCTGATACGAAACTGCCCAAAAGTAAAAATGCTCCCATACCTCCAAACATGTAAATTGGCTTGGTTGAATAGGATCCCATGAATTTTACGGTGATAAGATCGAGTAGTACCTTGAATGTGCGCTTTATGCCATACTTTGACTGGCCGAATTTTCTTGGATGATGTCTTACAGGTATTTCTATGATGCTGGCACCCACCCATGAGGCGTGAATTGGTATGAAGCGGTGCATTTCACCGTACAGGTTTACCTGCCTGAGCACTTCGCCGTTATACGCCTTGAGGGAACATCCCAGGTCATGAAGGGGGACCCCGCTTACCCTGGAAATTAACCGGTTGGCTATCCTTGATGGGAGTTTTCGTGAAAAGAACCTGTCTTTACGTTCTTTACGCCAGCCGCTTACCACGTCATACCCTTCTTCGATCTTTTCTACAAGCAGGGGAATGTCCCTGGCATCGTTCTGAAGATCTGAGTCCATAAAAACAAGTATCTCACCACGTGAATGATCAATACCCGCGGCCATGGCTGGTGTCTGGCCAAAATTTCTACGGAAGAGTACAACCTTGACTTTTTTGTCAGCGGACGCGATATCTTCAAGTATTGCAGGAGATGAATCCATGCTGCCGTCATCAACGAATACTATCTCGAATGGATGTTTCCATTGTTTCAACGCGTTAATTATTTGTTCATATTGTGCACGTATATTTTCCTCTTCATTGTAGACGGGTAGAATTACGGATACGTATGGTTTTTGTGATTTGACAGTCTTTGAAGTGGTTCTTTTTTTCTGTGGCATTAATGTTCTCCTGTTTACAACGGCATTTCACATGATAGAGTGATCATTATGGAGATGGGGTTGCTGAAAATCAACGGATTTTTTATTTTATACCCGGCTCATTACTTCTCACTTATCATTTAAGTATTGACACCCGTTTCGATTGTATCTTAATAAAATGTACAGGGGATACAAGTCAGAATGGATACGATAAAAGGGATCATGGAAATATTACGGGAACGGCTGAATACCGTTGAAGACGTTATCTCCGTTCACAGTGAGGAAACGGGTAACCTGGTGGCCGGGGCGTTTTGCGAGAGTATACCCCCGGAGGTTGCAATGGCCGCAGGTATTTCAATATTCCTCATTCCTGTGAAATACCAGGTATCGGTTATGAGTGATGACGGGAACATGGATGCCACAATACAGTGGATACATGACACATACCACCTGGTGATATTGCCCAATGGCCTGGATGATGTACGTGAAAAACTGGAAAAACATGGACTCAGGGTGTACGGCTTTACAGTTCCCGCCGGATGGGGAGAAGAATCATCCGTGGCACTTCATAACGAGATGACCGGCTTTTTTGCGAAAACGGGAAATCCATTTGACCCGTTACATGCTAATGAAGAGTTGCAGGATTTTTGCAAAATGCATGACGCCATCCGAAAACTGGTTCGCGGTATAGCTGCCATAAGGGCTGAGAATCCCGGGTTGCTTTCTCACCGGGACTTGCAGGTCATTTTTGAAGCAGCTGCATGTCTTCCCCCCGGTTACCTCCTGGAAGAGTTATCAAGTGTGTTCAGCCTTCTGCAGCAACACCAGGATGCCAGGGATGTCATTTTTAAGTGTATGGTGTTTGGCGGGATGACGCTGGACAGTTGTATCCTGGATGAAATTGAATCAAGCGGTTCTGTGATGATAGTTGAAGATGACAGCTGCATTGGCAGAAGAAGATTTGATATATCCCTGGACTGCCAGTCTCCCAACCTGTATTACGAGTTGCTGGACATGTATTCATACAAGCCATACTGCCCCATGCTGCGACGGGTTGAAGAACGGTACCAGTTGCTCTATACATTATTGAAGAACCATGATATTAACCTGGTGCTGTTCATTGAAGACAGGATTTGCCAGCCCAGGAATGAACATTCGAAATACCTTTACAGGAAGGTGAGACAGGATGGTATTGACGCTGTAAGGGCAACGCCGGAAAACGCGGTGAGTACAGTAAAAGATTACCAGGATAGATATAATTCGGGGATGCGATTCTCTATCGACATCCCCCTTGATGATTAAATATGCAGGCTGTTATTACTGCAACAGCTCCAGGTAATCGCTGGTAATTGAAAAAGATTCTTTCAGGAACAGGTCATTCTCAAGGTCTATCAATTTTTCGGTTTGTTCGGTTCGCAGATCCTTCTCGTAATCTTCTTTTTCTTTCTCTATGAAGGATTCTTCCCTGAGATTTATCTCGTTCCTTTTCATTTTCTCCCGTAATTCACTGATCTTCTTAGTAAGT
>CAYFSO010000115.1:0-9610 GCA_964345775.1 uncultured Leptospiraceae bacterium
TCATACTCTTCTTCAATTCCTCCGCGGCACTGGCCGGGCTGGTTACGGGCATGGGCCTTGATATATCCGGCTACGTCCCCAACGTGGCGCAGGACGTGACCGCACGTCATGGCATCTTTTTGCTGATGACCATAGTCCCTGCCATCAGCGTACTCATCGGTTCCGTGCTCCTGTATTTCTATCCTGTCGACGAGGCTATGCATCTTAAGATGGTACGTGAAATACGTGAACGTGATAATACACAGTAAGGTGTCACGCGGAGGCGCGGGGAACGCGGAGAGATGTTCAATGAAGGAACATTTCTTCTTTCAGTATTTCAATCAATAGTTGCTGGTTTTTTGATATGTATACAGATTTACAGGTTATGATATGCATAAAACCATTATAAAGACAAAAAATTACATCATATTTCTGAACAAACTATAATATATTGAATCGATATATTACCTGACGGAATGATAATATATTACTCATCTCTCCGCGTTCCCCGCGCCTCCGCGTGAAACAATATATAATAGTTTTTACTTTGACTTATAATCTGTCATAATGTATGCTGAAGCATTATTCATGGAGGTATGGTCATGATACAGACAAAACGCATGCCGGTAGTAGTTATCCATGTTTTCATTGCAGCCTTTTTATCGGTATTCTTAACAGCCTGCGGGAATGACATCACCAGTTTTGAAAACCCGCCGAAAGCCGAAAAAACCATCGTCATTGCCGAGATGAAGCACGAAACAAATTCATTTTCACAAGTGATAACCAAAAGACGCAGTTTCGAGGCGGACAGCCTTGTATACGGTGACGACATCATCCCCTATGTTGTAGAAGAAGACAAGCAGCTTGGCGGATTTCTACAGGCGGTGAAAGACTTTGGTGAAGAGAAGATAAAGGTCATCCCCGTGCTGAAAGCCACGTCCATGTCGGGCGGTCCGGTTGACGCAGGCTTTTACAGGCACATGAAAAAGACCATAGTTGACGGAATAGTGAAGGCCGGCAAGATTGACGGTATATACATATCCATGCATGGTACAATGGGTGTTGAAGGGATGCGCGACCCCGAAGGTGACCTGCTTGATGCCATTCGCAGCCGCATCGGCAACGATATCCCCATAGGTATCAGCCATGACCTGCACGCGAACCTCACGAAAAAACGGATGCGGCATGCCACATTCCTGGTAGGATTCAAGACCAATCCACATCGCGATCATTTCGAGACCGGGTACCATTCGGGTAAGATACTGGTGAACACCGTGCTTGGAAAAGTAAATCCGGTTATGGAATGGAACAAGATGCGGCTTCTAAAAGGGGGCGGCATGAACGTGGACTTCCTCTCACCCATGCGGCAGATATTCGGCTGGATGGAAGACATGGAAGATGACGACGAGGAAGTGCTGTGCCTGTCCAACTTCATGGTGCACATATTCATAGATGACCGTGAACTGGGCTGGAGTACCGTGGCAGTTACCGACGGGAACCGTGAAAAAGCAAAAAAGCTTGCCGATGAACTGGCTGATAAGAACTGGGCGGTGCGTGACGTGAAGCACCCTGAAGGCACATCTGCAGAAGAAGCTGTTGCCATCGCGAAAGACAAGAGTTTTCTGAGAAATCTCGGTACGGTTGTATTCTGCGATGCGTCGGACGCGGTTGGTGCCGGCTCTCCCGGCGGGAATACCTGGATACTGAAAGCACTGCTTGAGAAAGGCCCTGAACTGGTGTCCTACGTGCCGCTGCGTGACGGCGTTGCTGCACGCAACGCGTATAAGAAAGACATCGGCGAAGACATAACGTTGACGGTTGGCGGCAGGCTTGACCCGGTCTATAACCGGCCCCTTGAATACAGCGGAACCGTGGTTAAGAAGCTGGACATCAAGCGCCTGGGAAAGGTTGCCATCGTGAAACATAAAGGTATTCACCTGATATTGACGGAGCTTGCGGATTCGTATCCGAAACCTTCTGATTTTACGGAGCTTGGATTGAGCCTGTGGAAGGCTGATGTGACCGTGGTGAAGAACCTGTTCCCCTTCAGGTACAACTACCTGTTATATAACAGGAAAACGGTAAACGTGATCACACCGGGAACATCCAACATAGACGTATTCAAACTGAAACTTGATTCCATTCCAAGACCAATATATCCACTGGATAAGGTTGATTCATGGCGTATGTAAAAGTTACATAACAGATTTTCCTAATTGACAACATTCGGGTGATGAAATAGAATTCATCCGTTTTTTTTATTTTATCCCATGTTACGCTTTGGAGGCGGTAATGAAAAAAGTAATGATCCTTATCCCGGTAATTCTTATTTTCCTGTTTGTTTCTGTATCTTCTTCAATGGCCATGCACATGAACGCCGGTGCCTCGGTATGGTACGCCTGGTGGGATCCCATGTGGGAGAACTCTTTTACTGGGGATTCACTTGACATCACAAAAAACTACGATCTTGAGAAAGCTGATTTTGATATGGACGCTGAGCCATTGTTTGGGCCAATGATTTCATTAAGCTTTTCAGAATTATATACATTATCATTTTCTTTCATGTATGGAGAATACAATGCCGAATCATTTTCACATTACGTTGAAGAATCAGGAACTGAATTTGAAGAATATTCAAAAATTAAATCAAAAAAATATGAAGCTGATTTGATGTTATCCAGAAAAATCAGCAATTTTTTTAAAGTATATTCAGGGCTTAAAATACAACGGTATGACTACGATGAAGAAAGAAATGTATATGAAGCCCTGGGAAATACGAAAGTTAATACTGTAAAGTACAGGGAATTTGGAAATGGTATTGGTGCTGGTCTTGGAATTGGTTACACACAGCATTTAATAAACAACATCTATCTACTAACCAATGTTTCTGCGATTTTCATGTGGAATAATCTTGATCGAACAACACGCGAAAATCAAGATACTTTATTTTCACCAAATATCGATTATAACATCGATTTCCTCACCTGGGGTGCAAACACTACCGCATCAATCGCATATTACATAGCCCCCGCGTCCGTGACGCTGGCAATCGGCGGACGGTACCAGCATCTCCGTTATAAACAGCTGAACCAGAAAGATGAAAGAGACCTTGACGGAAATACCGATAATTTCTATGGTGTTACCTTCTCTGCACTGTATGGGTTTGAGATTTAGGATTGAGAGAGTGAGATGAGGAGTGAAGAGTTTATTTTATAGAAATTAATCTTGTTTGGAGATATAGTATTATTGCGCAAAGATACAGAAGTTTATGCATAATTAACACCGTTTTAATATAAACCAAAAACTATATGAAAATACTGCACCTCCCTGGAAAGGATCACAGGCAGGGACAGCTAAACTAATACTTGAGGACGTAAATATTACATGAAACGAATTAAGAACATAGCAATTATTGCCCACGTAGACCACGGCAAGACCACCCTGGTTGACCAGATGCTGCGACAGACAGGTGTGTTCAGGGAGAACCAGAAGGTTGACGAACGCATCATGGATTCCAATGATCTTGAGCGTGAAAAAGGGATCACAATATTCTCAAAGAACGCCTCGCTGGCATACGATGACTGCAAGATCAATATCATTGATACGCCGGGTCATGCGGATTTTGGCGGAGAGGTGCAGCGTATCATGAAAATGGTGGACTCGGTGCTGCTGCTGGTTGACGCATTTGAAGGCCCCATGCCGCAGACAAAGTACGTGCTGAAGAAATCCCTTGAACTTGGACACATGCCCATCGTGGTGATCAACAAGGTAGACCGGCCCAACAGCAGGCCCCACCAGGTGCTTGACATGATCTTCGACCTGTTCATACAGCTGAACGCCGCTGACCATCAGCTTGATTTTCCGGTGGTGTACGCGTCCGCGAAAGACGGTTTTGCCCGGTACAACGTTGAAGACGAGAACAATGATATTATCCCCCTGATGGATACCATCGTAGCCCACGTGGATGACTCCTCGGGTGATTCAGAGAAACCATTCCAGTTCCTGGCATCAGCCATAGAGTACGATAATTACCTGGGCAAGATGGGGACAGGAAAGATACACAATGGTTCAGTAGCAGCCGGAGACGATATTATGCTGCTGAAACGGGACGGCAGCCAGGCGCCGTACCGTATATCAAAGGTGTTTACCTACCAGGGACTGAAAAAAGTAGAGACGTCGCGTGCATTTGCCGGTGATATCGTATCTATTGCTGGCGTGGAAAACATTGATGTTGGGGAGACAGTGGCCGACCGGGAGCATCCGGAACCGCTGCCGCTTATCGCCATCGACGAACCTACCCTGTCAATGACCTTCATGTCCAACAACTCCCCCTTCCTTGGTAAGGAGGGAGCCCACGTCACCTCAACCAAGCTGTGGGAACGCCTGCAGCGTGAAACGCAGACCAACATCAGCCTTGTCATCGAAAAAACTGACATGGCAGAGGCCTTCACGGTGAAAGGACGCGGAGAGCTGCAGCTTGCCATTCTCATTGAGAACATGAGACGGGAGGGGTTCGAGTTCCAGGTTTCACGTCCTGAAGTAATATTTCGAGAACTGAACGGCAAAAAGACCGAACCGGTTGAGCTTGCCATCATCGATGTTGCCGACGAATTCGTTGGTGTTGTCATCGAGAAACTGGGCATTCGCAAGGGCGAGATGATCAACATGATCCCCGGCAACGACGGATTTACCAGGCTTGAGTTCAAGGTACCCGCCCGCGGCCTTATCGGTTTCAGGAACGAATTTCTCACAGAAACCAGGGGGACGGGAATACTGAACCACAGCTTTTACGAATACGAGTATTACAAGGGTGAGATCCCCTCACGCAACCGGGGCGTACTGGTACAGATGGAAGCGGGAACCTCGGTTGCCTACGCGCTGAACACCCTGCAGGACAGGGGTGAACTCTTCATCGGGCCCGGTGTTGCGGTGTACGAAGGTATGGTGGTTGGCGAGCACAACCGCGAGGGAGACCTGCTGGTGAACGTGTGCCGCACCAAGAAGCTGACAAACATCAGGGCAGCCGGTTCAGATGACGCGGTACGGCTTACCCCGCCGAAGGATTTCAGCCTGGAACAGGCACTTGAATTTATCGGGCAGGACGAGCTGCTTGAAGTTACGCCAAAAAGCATGCGGATGAGAAAGAAGATACTTGACCGTACCGAACGGAAACGTGCAGCCCGCTGATTTTGAAGCCAGGCTAAATCCATTATTGAATTACTTCTTTACAATTTTCCGCTCTTATATACAGTCTACAAGAGGTCTTCAATGAAGAATAAAAGTGTGATAATTTTTATTATATTAATCATGAGTATGGCAGTTACACATGCGGCGATACAGGCTGGTTCAGGGATACTGGTCCCCGATAAAGTAACAATTAATGTCAGCAGGACGGGAAACGATCACATGGTAACCGCCTCCGGTACCATCAACGCGGATATTGATTCGGTATGGCTCGCCCTCATCGATTATGATAATCACGAAGATTATATGCCTAACGTCGTTGAAAGCAAAATAATATCACGCAACGGTACCAGCATGATGGTATTCAAGCAGATCAAGGTATCCTTCAAAAAGACTGATATGGTACTTAAGGTGACCGTCAATAAAGGCACAAGGATTTGCACCTGGGCACAGCACAGTGGCAATTTCAGGAAAAACCAGGGAAAATGGGTTTTAAAAGACAACGGTAATAACATGACCCGTATAACCTACTCGGCCATGGTTGAACCTGATTTCTACATGCCGGAATGGCTGAAGACACACCTGCAGGAGAAAAGCGTTCCTGGTATCATCAGGGCTGTCGGGAAACGTGCCGTTGAGCTGAGGAACAGATAATGGATGCTTCGGGTAATTTTAACGTCTTTACATACATTTTCATTATTTGTACGGTCATTGTAACCATCATTACCTTCCGTAACCGTCGCCTGTTCAATTCGATGTCATTTCACGTGCATCCCATACTTTCCGATGGGCAGGTGTACCGCATCATCAGTTCCATGTTTCTGCATGTAAACGGCGCTCACCTGATCTTCAACATGTTCAGCTTTTTTTCGTTTGCCCTCTACATGGAAATGAATTTTGGTTTTACCCTCGTTCTTCTTATCACATTCATCAGTGGCATTATTGGAAACCTGCTTGCTCTCCTTATACACCATAACAACCCCGGGTACAGGGCCGTAGGTGCCTCGGGTGCAGTGAGCGGCGTTATTTTCGCGTCCATATTTTTGCTTCCCGGGGGGAGCGTTATCATCTTCCCCGTCCCCATACCCATACCTTCGTGGCTTTTTGCCATACTGTTTATTCTCATCTCTATTTACGGTATAGGCCGTTCAACGGGGAACATCGGGCACGAGGCACATCTTGGTGGTGCCCTGGCCGGCATTGCCATGGCGGTGCTCTTTCAGCCTGCCATTATTCAACAGCAGACAGTGCTTCTTGCTGGTATAACGATCCCCGTGGTGGTGTTCCTTGTGTATTTCCTGGCGTCTAACTCTAAGAATCACAACTGAACGGGGTTGCACGCAACGGCGCAAAGAACGCGACGAGTTGATTTCTTTATTCCCGTTTTGTCAGGAAATATAAAAGTTCAATCTATTCAGTTTTTTACGAATAATGGATATATTTGGCTTTTGGTTCGAAGTTTATATATTTCTTAGCCTTTAAAACTATAACATGAATATAACTCAACAGCTATCGGGAACCTGGATAAAAAACGAAACTACCCTGTATTGAAACACTCGTCGCGTACTTTGCGCCGTCGCGTGAACGATCCGTTATAAAACAGCATTCTCTAAAAATACGTTGCAATAGTAAGCAGGATCATATAGTATATCTATAATAACTTTAAAAATAAAAGGAGAATATCATGTCTGCTACAGGAATTATAATTTTTCTGCTTGTTGGTTTACTGGCCGGATGGCTTGCTGGTGTTATATGGAAGGGAGTAGGATTTGGTCTTCTCTGGAACCTGGTAATTGGTGTTATAGGATCGTTTATTGGCGGGTTCATTTTTCAGCTGCTGGGTATTCACGGGTATAATATCATTGGATCAATTATAGCTGCATTGATCGGTGCCCTAATATTGCTGTTCATCATAAGTAAAATTCGCAGCATTAGATAGTTATTCACAAATAAATTTACACCTTTTAAAGCTTTCCAGGTATAATAAGTGATTGCAGTTTGCTCTGCAAACACTTAAATTATTCCCATAGCGACGATATGCTAATAACGTGTTGTACAGTAGTTACTGTATTCGCATAAATTCAAGAGGGGTAGCGCTATGAAACGTTGTATGGCTATTTTCATTTCATTAACTATTGCCACGCTTTCAGTATCCTGTAAAAAACAGGAAGAAAAGAAGCCTGAATCACTTTTTACCATTTACTCCATGCTTGGTAATGTCACTATCACCAACGATGAAGGCCAGACAAAAGCCAGCATTGGTGACACACTTGCCCAGGGTGACGTGGTTGAGACCGGGGAAATGTCACTTGCCGATATTAGTTACGGATCATCAGGGATCGTCCGTGTTAAAGATAACTCCCGGTTCGCCATCAATGTATTGCAACAAATTGCTGATGCTGAAAATGTGAGCCTTACCGTTGAAAAGGGCAGCCTGTATTCCATCGTACCAAAGCTTTCAAAGGGATCAAAATACGAGGTCAAATCAGATACCTGTGTTGCTTCTGTCCGCGGAACTGCCTTCAAGGTTTCCAGCGAAGCGAAAAAAGGTAGAATTGACGTTCTTTCTGGAACCGTTTCAGTAAAACCTGTTAAGCAGGGCAAGGTTGTGGAAGATGTTGAAGAACAGGTGAATGAAGGTACAGCCGTAGAGCTGGAAGAAAAAGATGTTGAAGTGATCGTTGAAAAGAAAGAGAAAATAAAGGTTAAGGATATTGAACCTGAACATCTTGAAACCATTGCCAAAGACATTGAAACATTGAAAGCACCTGAAAAGCCTGTTGCTGCCGAAGAAACCGTTGAAGAGAAAAAAGACTCAGAAAAAGCCGGGAAGGTTGAAGAAGCTGAAGATATTACAAAAGAGCTTGAAAAAATTACGAAGAACATAGAAAAGAAGAAAGAAGAATTATCAGATGAGAAGAAAAAGGAAATAGATAAAGCCGCGAAGAAACAGGCTGAGCTGGAAAGGAAGCGAATGGCCCGGCAGGAAGCCGCAAGGCTGAAGGCCCGAAAAGAAGCCGAGGAAAAGGCCCGTGCTGAAGAAGAGAAAATGAAACTGGAAGAGAAGAAGCGACGGGGCGTGCAGAACGTGCCTACGCTATAACATGTAACCCTCTTTTTCGCAACATGACAGTCACGCTACGCTCCCCCAGGGGAGCGTTTTCTATTTCCTGTACCGCTCATTATAAGCCTGCCATTCTCTGCCATCATTTCCGAAAAGTATGATATATTTGAAAGTATCACGTCGGTAATCAGGTTGGCGGTTACCAGTGAATACGTATTGCCAGTTGCAAACCCGGCCACGTCTGACCTGGTGATGTTGATATTCTCGCAGCTGTTGCCCGTCATGTTCATTGATGCCATGTGCTGGGGAACTATCTCAGCCGATAATTCATCCATGCGCCTTGCCCAGTCATCATTCTCATCCATCCATGAAGGGTAGTTGTCTGTAATCAACCATAATTGCAGGTACGGTACTGATATTTTTATTTCCGTAACATTTGCATTGTCCGGCTGCATATTATATGATTAGTATATCAACTGTTAGTCATGGAGCATCAGGCAGGTATTGCCCCTGCGGATGTCAGACAAAGAGATTGAGGACTTGAAAAGATCAGCCGATGTTCTTAAGGAGATGGCAGCTTCCATCGAGTAATATGACCTGTAGTAATACTGGAGTATTTTGATTATGGCTTACCTGTATCTTACAATAGCGGTTATCTGCGAAGTGGTGGCAACTTCTTCGTTGAAGGCATCACATGAGTTTACCAGGCTGGTACCTACGCTTGTGGTGATCACCGGGTACCTGGCAGCGTTCTATTTTCTTACCCTTTCATTGAGGACACTCTCCATCGGGGTGGCATATGCCATCTGGTCCGGGCTGGGTATTGTTCTTATAGCCATTTTTGGCTATATCATTTACCGGGAGATGCTGGATATTCCCGCAATTATCGGCATTGGGCTGATCCTTGCGGGAATAGTGGTCATCAATATTTTCTCAGGTACGGTAACTCACTGAGCCTGTTGAACATTATTCTATAATAAGGAACTCAACACGCCTGTTCTCTGCCATACCCTTTTTCGTCTTGTTGCTTGCAATAGGCTTGGTTTCGCCAAAACCTGTTGTTTCAAACCGTTCGGGTTCCAGTCCCTTGTCAACAAAGTACTGCTTTATGGACTTTGCCCGTTTCTCTGACAGTGCCTGGTTGAAAGCGGCATCACCCTGGCTGTCGGTGTGACCTTCAATCATGACATCCACGTTTTTCTTTTTAAGTATCTCGACGATCTTGTCAAGTTCAGTATACGAGGAAGACAGTATCTCTGCGCTTCCAACGCTGAAGTTGATCTTATCGGTGATAAGCAGCACTTCATCGTAATGAATGGAGTTCATCAGTGCCCGCATATTAAGAACTTCGTCATCGGTAAGGGTTTCCGGGTTTTCGGGAGG